>CAZPWM010000129.1:1692-7732 GCA_964590575.1 uncultured archaeon | reverse complement strand
TCTTTGGTTGGTTCAATGGATTGAGAACCTTGGTTGCTTTCCATTCAGCTCGAGGATACTCAACAGTGAAACCGAGGGATGTTGCACCAGCTGGTGGTGAGACCATTACCTTTGCAGTCCAGTTGACAAGACTGGCACCACTCTCAACGAAGTAACTGACACCATTGTCGAAATTCTCATCCATCGTTTGTACTTGACCGCCAATATCCATCACCAGATTTACGTCCATAGTCACTGTACTTGGAGAAGAAGTAGTAAAGACGACCTGAGTTTCGCCAGCATCGTTCCACATGTCAGGGGTTGAGCTCTGAGATCCAACAGTATAGAAGCTCGATGGATTAAGCTGATTGTTGTACTCGGTGTCGATCCAAGCCTCTGAACGTACAAAAGTTGTCAATCGAGCCTCATCAATCATTCCAGCCCAATATCGATCATTCAGAAGGTCGTTGTTGCCTATAACGAACATAGCATCTGAATCGTAGATTGAAGTTCCTGTATATGATCCATCAATTATGAGAATACCATCAAGATAAGCCAATACCTCATGACCCGTTCGTGATGGGTCCCAAGACCAAGCGATGTGATGCCAGGTGAAGTTCGAAGCTGTTGCGGTGCTGCTATAACTTACACCAGTTTGGCCATCTAATCTAAGTCTGGTTGTCACGTGATTAGTAGGATCAAGTCTCAATGTCATTATGTGTAGAGCAGGATCTGTACTTGTCGATTTTGAAAAGACTCTTGCATCCTTGTCTATGGTTCGATAAATCCATGCACTCATGGTGAACTGAGACCACTCGTCAGTGTCAATCTGTCCAATAGATATGACATCATCACTTCCATCAAAGCTTATAGCATTCCCAATTTGTCCAGATACAAGGTCACTTGAACCGAGTCCACCATACGAGGTGCCATCATGATTGTTACTCGTACTGTCATAATTGACACCTGTTGGGTCTTGATTTAGATGTTGCACAGTTTCATAATCATCCCATACTCGTGGACTCAACGGTGGAGGTGCATTTAGACAGCCATAGTGCATCGTGATGACTGTATCTATCGAACTTGAGAGTAGAGGAACCTTTACCCATGCGATAAGATGACCTGTTGATTGCTCATAGAACTCAATCTCATGGGCGACAGGAGTACCAGCTACGGAGAAAGCAATATCGTATCCATTAGATAGGACATGATCTCTCAAATCGGTGTCAGTTATGTCAATCAAGACTGGAAAATTGGTCAGGTCTGCTGCAACATCAAAATGATCAACAGTAATGTCCTTTTGATAGTCAAAGAAGATGACTGTATCCTCTGGTTCAGGAATCATATACTCTACAAACAATCGTGCTCTGTCTTCCCCGTCATAACCATAAGTACCTTTGATGCCGTTCCAACGCTGGTAATAATCAGCATACATCATACTTGTCATGATACAAATATAATTCCCTTCCGACCATCCTGAACGACTAACTACATTTTGGACAAGTGGACCCAGCTCTGGTGACCTATAACGAGTGGCAACGCTTGTAATCCAGGAGTTGAGGTACCAATCGATGCTGGTTTCAACCCAATTAAAACGGTCCTCAAGATGAATAGGGCCAATTGTGCTAAAAGATGATACATTATCCTCATCTGCGACGTGAACACGCATTCCAAGAAGATACGGACTAGAACTAGATACAGCCTCAACCTCAAGATAGGCGGATGTAATTATCGCACCCTGTGGTATATCTAGTGGGAACTGCATAGCTGTTTCGAACATCGTTCCTGTTAGGTATCCTGATGAATAGATACCAGTATCAAGAATTCCATCGTTGCCATACCCATCAAGATCAATCCCTGGACCTGAGTCATCATAGCAATCTCGAGCATCATCATCTGGGACATACGGATAGATACTATGTATCGTTGAACCCCACACCAAAGTACCATTTGCCTTCAGATCAATTTGTTCAGGGAATGGACGAACATCGAGATCTACCTGAACATTGTCTATGTAGGCATAGTAATTTGGTGAGGTTACTAGAAAGCCATTCTCATCAGTTGCTAGACCAATGTCGAATCGCATTACTTTGGTGGATAACCCCGTCAACTGCGAAGCAGGAATAGTCAGAGGTGCTGTAGTTAACCATGTATCGGTCGTATCTCCAGACTCAAACACATGATATTTGTACGTATATCCTGCTAGTCTCACGAAGAGATGCACGATGTCATCCATATAGGATGCTGAGTCTACTTTGTAATCGAATGTGATTTGTGCAGAATACAGTTCTCTATAAGGCATTGACACCATTTGACTGACGTAGATTTCATCATTAGGATCTGCATCATAACCACTAGCAGACAACTGTGCTTCGAGATAGACGCCCCAAGTTCCACCGTTTCCGCTAGAAGTACTCCGTGCCTCATAATACCCATGATTGGGATGTGGGTTGTCATCAACTACGTCTTTCACGAGTGTCCAACCATCAGGAGTCCGCACGTTGTCATCATTTTCAGTTGTTACAGTTGAAACAACATATAGCTCATTGTGATAGTCGTTCAAATCTCCATTCGGAAGAACATCTTCGGCAGTCCAAGTCAGAGAGTCAATTTGCGCTTGGAGGTCGCTCCCAGTCCACCCATCGGTCAATGTGACAGAACTGACTCCTGAGGAGGAGGAGTCGAAGGACAGAGTGCCTTGGCCGATATTTGAAACCTGTCCACTGATTGTGACTGGAAGTGCAGGTCCAACACCTGTACTCCGATCAATCGTGTCTGCAAGTAGACCATTGTCAGTGATCTGTGGCAGGTATGGATTATTGACTGATACCGCAGGGCTATAGTCTGATGACGTATTTATCAATGGTAATAGAAATAGAACTACAACTAGTATGCCTATGAGATTGTTTCTCCTCACAAGGACATCCTCCTCTTATGTTGTCGACCATCAAGCCAATACTCTAAACATGCCTCACCGCACCTAGAGTATGGACAATGCACAGCGTCTGACATAAACACGTGGCTATAAGAAGTTGTTCAGGAGGGACGCTATTCTGTTTCAGAAAAGCTCCGTCGTTTTTTCGACGGAGTTTTTCAGACGACTGAAGTCAGATAGTCAGAATAACCAGTAAACTTGTATCCGAGTCGGTCCTTGAGGTCCTCTAGAACGTCGAAGAGTTTGTTCGTGCGATGATCAAGAGGGTGGATGCCAATCTGAAGAGAACCCCCAAGCTCAATCTCGATGAGCGTAGCCTCCATGTTTAGATACCGCTGTCCTTCACTGACAATACGCTCAGTAGTGTTGAAAATCGTATCATCTGAGTTTCTATGAATTCTATTCCCGTTCACACAGAATCCAAGGCCCATATCCTTGACAGCTTTGACAACTTTCGGAGATGTTTCCCACAAGGGAGATACGAAACCCGAGGGTTTTAACCCAAATCCTTTCGTGAGAATAGAAACACCATCTCTCAGTCGTAAAACCACTTTTTCCAGAGGGAAACCATTGAACTCACTCATAGAGCCAGATTTGGAAAAATGAGAATACCCGTGCATTGCTATCTCTAAATCTAATGATCTAAGGAAATTCGTGAAGATATCTCTCTCTGAGATTTTGTTGGTCTTCCTGAGACCGTAGAATGGAGTGACAAGAAGGGTCAGACTTGATATTCCAAAATCGGACAGCAGGTCATAAGTCTTGACAATATCATCCTCATAGATTGGTGAAACATCGTGTATTGAGAGCAGTACAGTCATATCCGTTACAGTCGCAACTCTCTTAGGCATGACTACTCACCAATACTCGTGATTGGACACTATACTGTATGAATGCCGCCTTGAAAACCTATACGGTGAATTAGAGCTTCCGATTCCATTGTCTGTAGGCTAACTCAATGTCTTTGTCGGTGATTGTTTTCCTTCCGGTGTGTTCAGTTATCTCAAATGCACTGCGTGCGAGGTTTTCTCCAATCTCTTCTAATATTTGTGCCAGCTTCTCGGCGCCTTTGTCACTTACTCGTCCAGCTCCAGCTTTTCGGATGAGTCGGTCAATCGGGGCTACTGGTATGATACGTTCTTTTCTTGATCGCGGCAAGACCTTTTTACTCCTCTAACTGCTATTTACAGCCTTTATACATCTTTTTCCAGACTGATTTTCTTTAAGAACTTTGTATTACCGGAAAGGATTTCTCCAGTGTGTGATAGCCTGATATCGGGTAATCTAAACAGTTTTAGAGAAATTCGGGCGGTTATTGGGGGACTTGTCATTTACCTTTTCGAAGAGTCAAAATTCTCGCACTCTTGATTTCTTCTTTCAAAATTCCCAGGTCCATGGGTTCTTCGTAAGATGCTACTCTTGCGGGATCAGCTCGTACAGAGGGGTACTTTGGATTCAATGTACAACATGATGCACCTTCTTTTGCAAACTCATAGGTTCCAATTTGTTGAGCGAATTGTTCGATATCCACCTTATCGTCTCCAGCCAAAGGCCGAAGGATTGGAAAGTCGGTCACAGCCTGCTCGATGACACGCAGGTTTGCTGTTGTTTGAGATGCCTGTTCGCCAATAATCTCGCCAGTGACGATAGCATCTGCATTTTCCATGATAGCAATCTCACGAGCAATGCGGAGTATGTTTCTCTTACAGAACAGACAAGTCATCTTCTCAGGAGCGTGTTTCTGAGCTTCCTCAATATCCGGAGCGTGCGGAACAATATACATCTTGACTTCAAACCCGTGGATATAGTTAGCAAGAAGTTGTGCCTGTTTTATTGCAATCTCCGAGCAATTTTCATCCGCATATGGTGTATTGTCCAGATGAAGAAAAACAGGGATGCATCCACGTTTCATAACCTTGTAAGCAGCAATTGGAGAATCAAGCCCGGTTGAAATCGTACAAACTACCTTTCCCTGAGACCCTGTAGGCATTCCTCCAACACCTTTGATTGTTTGAGTGAAGAGGTGTGCTTTATCATCACGCACTTCTGCATAGATGGATTGTTCAGGATTGGATAAATCAACCTTGAGCTCAAGTTCAGGGATCCCCTCTAGAATTCTTTCACCAAGAAGGCCTCTAACATCTTGACTAGAGAAGGAGTGTTCACCAATTCTTCTGGCTCCAGCTGCAAATGTGAGACCTTTCTTGAACTCGGCTCTTGCCAGCTGCTCACCAACATTGAGAATCGAATCTAAGTCAGCTGAGGTTTCGACTACAGGAGATGTCGAAACAATTCCAAATACCTTCGATGCAACCTCTGCGGCGTCTGCGGCTTTGTTCGTTTCTATGTATATCCGCCCATAGACGGAGTGAACTTTCTCAAAGGGGATTTTATTCTCTCGGAGTGCAGATTCAACATGGTCAATCAATAGTTTAGTCATCCGGCGGCGTGTCTGGTTTGATTTTATTCCAAGCTCTCCGAAACGGAGAATCACTGATGTGTATTCCACAAGCACCAAAAATCCACCTGATAGATATGCGCAGTTGGCTATACTTATGAATTTAGCCAAGCGTGACTGAATTGTCACTCGTAAGGAGGTAGGCTGAAGGGGATGATATGCACCTTTAATAATAATAGTTTCATCTTTGGCTTGAGTCTATCTCAAAAGAGTCATGAGTGAGAAAAGAGTTCTTCAACGATTCTATGTTTTGAGATGTACTGAGGAATTTAATTCAATAGAATGTATCAGTTGTTTACCCATCAATGGTTTGTGAGTGTGATATAATGGTGAAGGTCACTATTAACAAATTAAAAGAAGTAGATCTCGATAAACTCGCAAAATTCACATATGATGTTAGACAATCATCGAGTTTTAGAAGTAATGAACGGAGCATCGTTGCCGTAGAGAATGCACTAAAGAAGAAGATAGCAGAAGACGAGAACCAAATAGTAATCAACGCTTCTACGGGAGGGGAGATTGTCGGAACCTTAGGAGTCTTTACAGGCCTTCCAGACATAGCATTCATCAATTCTTGGCATCCAATTGTGAAACATATACACAAGAAAATTGTGATAGCTCAATCATTGATTCAAGAATGTAAAGAGTATATCGAAGAAGCAGGACTT
>CAZPWM010000129.1:0-1592 GCA_964590575.1 uncultured archaeon | reverse complement strand
GATAGCTCAATCATTGATTCAAGAATGTAAAGAGTATATCGAAGAAGCAGGACTTGAGCGACTAGAGGTGACTCTATCTCCAATAACTGAAGTCCTAGGTGAAACTCGAGATGAATATAGATCATGGTATGAGAACTCGGGGTTTCATCAAGCTTCCAAAGAAGCATTCATGCGAGTTGACCTAGAGAGTTTCTCGGGTTCCTCATCGACTCCATCTCTTCCAGATGGCTTTAAGTTTGAGGACATTGAAAACGTAAAAAACAAGGAACTGGAAGGACCATTTCTCAAGTCATTCAGACAAGGAAAGGATCGCTTGTTTCTAGACATGACTGCACCGCAGCAAGTGACTACATTCAGTTACTGGTTAGATAGAAAGAAACCATTCCATAGAGGATCTATTCTTGTTATGAAGGATGGTAAGGTTGTAGGATTCTCCATTGTTAGACCTAAACCAGACGGTGTTGAAATTGGACCTGTAGGTGTTGTCCCAGAATATTGGGAAAAGGGAATAATGAAAGCAGCACTTCACGAAACCATTAATCGACTGCGAGAGGATAAGGTTAGATTCGCCTACCTTGAAGCGGATGTTAATAATACCCCAGCAATGAACCTGTACAAGATGTATGGATTTGAACAAGTCCACATTCAGGAGTACTACGCTTGGAGCGTGAAGTAATTTACTAAAATTTTAATCCAGAAATGGAAAGAACTGGATATAGGAATTCTAGCTGAATTGTCTGCAAAAGTTAGAAAACTGGAAGGTCTTGGCGATTACACTTCTGAGCAGGTTGAAGCATATCTTAAAACAATGAATGAGCGATTTCCGATTGAGGTTGCTCTACTCGCACTTGAAGAAGATAGGATACTGGGATGGATGGGTATCGAACGTGTAACTGAAAATATCGGAGAGGTGGGACGATGGCAACCATTCGTTAGTTCTGCCAAAAATAAACAGAAAATCGCTCGGGGGCTTATTTCAAAAATTACTGAATATGCTAAATCTAACGGCATGACAAGAATAGAAGTGGCGTTTGGTGGAATATCAGATGAAAATTCTGAAACATTCAAAACACGAAGCTCGTGGTACGAGGCAGAAGGTTGGTATAAACTAGAAGATACTGACTTCATGGTGAGCAATTTAGGTACGAGTGGAATTAGTAAAATTGAGATTCCAGACGGATTTGAATTACAACCTTTGGTAGAGTTTGATAATGACGCACTATTCGATTGCTACCATGAAGCATTTACCACAGGAGATGCCAGATGGATTTATGATATGACGAAAGAGCAGAGAAGGCAGGAGTTCGAAAAATACTTCGATAGGTCTCGCCAGATTAATGAAGATGCGTCTTTTGTGATTCTATCAGATGGAGAGGTTGTGGGATTCATTCTCATTGTATCACGGTCAGTAGAGGAGGAATATCTAGAGTCAATAGGAATTCACCCCGAATTCAGAGGGAAAGGATTGGGAACGATCTTATTGGGCAAATCGATAGAAGTCCTCAGAAGTCAGGAAGCACAGAATTTCACACTTGGGGTAGACCCTGTGAACACACCAGCAGTTAGACTCTATGAACGATTTGGATTCAAGA
>CAZPWM010000128.1:0-7748 GCA_964590575.1 uncultured archaeon | reverse complement strand
GATTCTTTCAAAGAAATATATAGCGTCCTCTCTCCCGCAGAATGGCACAAGACAATAGATGACATCATGCATGCAGCCAACTTTCGGGCGAGCAAAGCTGCACTTCATGCCAGGCGTGTTCAAATTGTGGACGACTTGAAAGAAACGGAGAAAAAAGAACCGAAGACAAAAACCTGAGAAAAATCAACTGCGTCATTACCTGTCACGCGAAAAATGTGCAGGTGAATATCTTTAACTTGAAATCCCATAACATGAGCAACTTGGAGTCGCTTGCATGCAATCAGATTGTTCAAAATGTGAAAAACCTGCTATATACCTACGTAGGTACACATCCGAACGACTGTGTGAATCATGTCTCGTCCAAACTACATTGGATAGAGTTCGAAGAACAATCAATCGTCAGAAGATGCTAGAAGAAGAGGATCGGATAGTTGTAGCGATATCTGGTGGAAAAGATAGTGCTGTGCTTCTCCATCTTCTGCATAAGATTGAAACAAAATTTCCAAAATCAGAGCTAATCCCGGTAACAATCGATGAAGGCATCAAAGGGTATCGAGACCAAGCGCTCGAAGCAGCAAAGGAGTTGACAAAGTCCCTTGATCTTAGTCTTGAAGTCTTTTCATTCAAGACCCTCTTTGGTCACTCATTGGATGAACTAGTAAAGATACGAACTGACAAGTCAATTGGTGCGTGTTCCTATTGTGGAGTATTTCGACGACGCGCTTTGAATGAGGTTGCAGAGAATCTAGGTGCTGATGTTATTGCAGTTGGTCATAATCTTGATGATGAAGCACAGACAGTTTTAATGAACATCATGCGTGGAGATGGCCGTAGAATTGCACGAACTAATGTCCCCCGAAGTAGATCTGTTGAAGGTCTTGTGCCTCGCGTTAAACCTCTTTCTGAGTTGTCTGAACGGGACATAGTTGCCTATTCACACCACCTAGGACTTGCCTATCATGATGTACCATGTCCATATTCTGGAGAAGCTTATCGTAATGATTTGAAACCGTTTCTGAATGATATGGAACATAAACGTCCTGGCACATTATTAGCGATAGTACGCTCTGCAGAGGCTATAACTGAAGCCTTTTTGGCCAACCCTTCTTATTGGCCATTAAAAACCTGTGAGAGGTGTAAATCGCCATCTCCATCAAATATTTGCAAAGCTTGCAAGATGCTTGAAGAAATCAGGGGATGATTCTGGAGTGGCAAGGAAACCAGAAGTGTTGCATGAACTACGAGAGATTCATTACGATCAAGAACATTGGAAGCATCTACAGATTCTCCGAAACTCGACTCTTCAAGTTTTAAATAAACTCGAATTAGATGGTTTCACGCCATTTGTATACGGTTCAGTAGCGCGTGGTGATACCACAAAATCCTCAGATATTGATATTATTATTCTCCGACCAGTTTCAAGCTACCGACTGGAATTAGTTTTGGGACAACCCCTAAAGAGAGAACTAGTTCAAGCCACTCCTTCCATGGTGCTCAAAGGTCATATTCATTTACCTGAAAATATCGTCGTGACCTTTCCCCTCTTTAAGCTCCGGTCAAGAGAGGAGGAGTTCTATCGTTGGGGTGGTTTGATAGATAGTAAAGGACTGAAACGTGGCACAAGAGTGCCTGGTGTAGACAAACGACTTGTTCTCATTATACCAACTGAAACCGGTCACCTAGAACAAGGAGTAGTTGGTCAGGAACAGGAAATTTCCAAGAAACTTGACGTCAGCATTGGAATTGCAGAAGAAAGAGTGAGAGTCCTGACCCGGCGTGATAATGTTGGAAGGACTGGAGTATATCTAACTAGAACTCTGAATGATGATGAAAGTTTTGAGGCTGTTGCAAAGAACCTTCAAGACAGTAATCCTGCATTACGTAGAACAATACAACGAAGAGGCGGGTGAAAGATGAAACCAATGAGGAGAGAAACCAAAGAGCTTGAGGGTGATTCTATGTTGGTTGGCACATTACCTCTTGGTTGCACTCTCTGCATAAAAGGTTCGAAGATGGTTTTGTTTGTAACTGGTCTTTGCAATAGTTCTTGCTACTATTGTCCAATATCACAGGAAAAATCTGGTCGAGATGTTGTTTTTGCAGATGAGATGCCTGTGAGAGATGAATCTGATATTCTATTTGAGGCAAAAGCAATCAAGAGTGAAGGAGCAGGCATTAGTGGCGGAGACCCCCTATGTGAGCTAGACCGTACCTTGAAGTACATTAAACTGCTAAAACATGAGTATAGGTCTAATTTTCACCTTCATCTTTACACAAGTCAAACCGATGTAAGTGAAGATGTTCTTTGCAAGCTACAAAACGCAGGACTCGACGAGATAAGGTTTCATCCCCAGGCCGAGGACTGGTCAGGAATCCAACGAGCAATACAAACGAACATGGTTGTTGGAATCGAAGTTCCAGCAATACCTGGAAAACTAGAAGATTTGAAGAAGATTGCAAAAAGAGCTGAGGAGATAGGGGTTTCTTTTCTCAATATCAACGAGTTAGAAGCCAGTGAAACAAACTTCGAGAATCTTATATCTATGGGAATGCGCCTGACGAACATGGAGAGCGCAAGCATCAAAGGTAGTGCGTCCGCAGCAAAAGAGGTCTTAAAATGGTCTGAGGATAATCTTCAGAATATCTCAGTGCATTTTTGCTCAGCTCGATTCAAAGACTCTGTCCAGATGAGAAGAAGACTTGAACGCAGACTAGAGCAGACGATACGGGCTTTTGAAGAACGTGATGAACAAGACCCTTTACTGATTGTTGGTGTGGTAAGAGCAGTTCATGGTCGTCATCTAGAATATGAGCAATTAGTATTGATACACACTACACTACAGAATGAATTTGATGTTCCCACAGACCTCATGAACATTGACAAATCCCGGAGTAGAGTTGAAGTGGCTCCTTGGGTTATTGAAGAAATTTCAGAACAGCTCAAAGAGATACTAGTTGATATCGAAGACTTAGAGATCGGTATCGCATTTGAATATCCTACCTGGGACCGCCTTCAGACAATGTTTAATCCGCTCTAGCTAGTGTGAAAGTCGAAAACGCAAGATGGCACCAATTCCTCCCAGTCGTTGGAGTTGATCCCCTGCAGGATGTTCCGTAGAAACAATATGGAATGAACCTCTAGTTGTTTCTACATTTCTTATCAACGAGTCCATCCAACGCCTTGTTTTCTCATCACCCTCTCTGAGTTTCTTATCCGTGATCAGTAACTCTTCCACAGCTCCATATTGTACTGCGCTGGAAACCTCGTCATTTCCATATGCTCCAAGTCCATCATCCTTCGACATGTGTTCGATTAGTAATTCAACAAGACGTGTTTCAGTTTCCACCTTCAGTTCAGTCACTGCTTTTGAGATGACCCCTCGATAGAGAATCTCTTTTGCTCCCGGTACTCCTATCGAGTTTGTGCTCTCAACAATAACAGGCGGGAGGTCCTTGATTCTTGCTCCCACTAGAGATTCTCTGAAATGGTCTTTCACAAATCCTGGACCTGCAACGACAATCAGCCCGAATTGGTGCTGCTCTAATTGAGACTGTAGGGCAAGAAGAGTGTCTGCGAAGAACTCCCTCATAGTTGCATCGTACGACTTCTGATCTCCTCGTTTTCTTGATATGCTAGTGCGGATTCTTACCGCTTCTTGTATACCGAAATCAGCAGCCAAGAAAAGTTCAGCTGTCCCATCCTCGATTGTCACTATAAGACACATCGGTCGAAGTTGTGCTTTTGTTGCCTCTTTGAGTCTATCAAGCACAAACTTTGGCCAATGTTCTTTGATAATGGTCAGAGTGTCTCCTGTTTCAATATTGATTGTATGATACGACCCAATGTTGACAAGATCTCCGCCTCCCTCCAGAATCACACCCTTTATTCTCACTCTATTTGAGAAGTTATGAAATGAAACATCTTCTACCTGCAGTTTTAGCATCATGACCTTTCTAACGCTATCCGATTTTCGACTGTCTTCATCTCCAATCCGTACTCGACGCGAGGTTCTTGAGATGACGATATCACTGGGTCCGACTGTGTTGTAGAGATGCCAGAGGTCGTCCAATGTTTCGACCTTCAGCACAATCTTGCCTTCTTTCAGAACCCGTTTCAAGATTTTCAAATGGTCACCTCTGGACTACACTTCCTGTCAGAAGAAATAGTCTCTGCTAATAGAGGATTCTGTAGATCTCTGTCCCATAAACTGAAGATTATTCTCATCAATACCTCTACTCAATACTTCTGCTTGTTGTACATGACCTTGGAGAACAAGGTCACTGCTATCTCTTACTGCAAGGTCTCCAGCGATTCTGATAAGGCCGCCAAGCTCACGCAAACGGAGCGTCAATGCATCCTTCTGACCATCAAGCCGGAAAGCCATCTCTTCAGCTGCCTCAAGAATGCGTTCAACAGCCTTCAAAGTGAGGTGTGGAATTTTACCATCATCTTCAACAGTCTGTGAAATAAATCGCACAAAATCATTGATGATTTCCTGATCTTTCTTGATCCAAGAATCAAGCATAATCTCATACCCATATCCGCGAATCCGTGACCTGAGTGGCGGAATTATGTTCTTGAGATTCTCTATATTACATGATGCAAATAAGATAAAATCACAAGGCACATCATTAACACGGACTGCTGCCCCTGAGCTTAGTGGGTTATGTCCCGAAATAGAGTACACACGATCTTGCATTGCTGTCAACAAATGATTCTGATAGCTTCCAAGTGCTGCAATTTCATCTATGTATAGAATTCCCTCGTGAGCTTCATGCATTGCACCTGGAACCACTCGTTGGTGTGCCGCTAATCCAAGTGATTCAGCACTTCCATAGGGGTCATGCTTGACATCTCCCAGTAACTCTACAGGACTTGCTCCACTAACTCTGATGTAACGGCTTGCCTTAAGTGGGACAAGAACCCGCTCTTGATGACTCTGCTCCTTCACATGATTTTTTGGGTCAGTTGTCACATTGCGTTGAGTTACTTTGATTTCGTCAGGTCCAACTCTTTCATACATGACATAGTATGACTTACCACTAATATCTTCGAGCGTAGTCACAGTTTCTAGTGCAGGCTCTCTAACAACATCAAGCATTCTAAAAAGCCCATGATATGACTCTCCAGGAGCCCAATCAAAACGTTTCTCAGATTCACAATTAATACACACACTTGCTTCAGGTGTGGATACATGACCACAGGACGGGCATCTAAAGCCCATTTTGACTGATATCTCGAAGGGGAGTCTATCTGGAGTGACAAAAAACACATCATGTATACTATCCTCTGACCGGTTATTATTGCTATCTGAAATCTTTGGATGTACGACTACTACCTCCGGTCTGTCAGGATAAGTTGGGTTGTATCGAAGACGGATTTCCTCTTTTGGCGGGGCAATGAGTGAATATGCTGCCTTTGCAAGCATCGACTTACCAATACCTGGAACACCGCATAGTAGAACATGCCTTCGTTGTATCACAGCGGAACGAACCAGAGATATCGCATGTTTCTGGCCAACAATCATTTGGAATGGATCTTTGGAAGTTTCCACATGTTCAGTTGTTTCCAACCCATCCAAGAGTGATGTCAAGTTCAGGAACCTCATATCTACTGTGTATGGTGAAATACGAGACCGGCGAGATAATTGTGAGTATTACTCAACAGCGCTAATCTTACACAAAAAAGAAAATGCCCCGGATTTATTATACGGGGCTCGCAATTCATTGATGTTACTGACCGAGATCGTCGAAGGTCACAATCCTCATATTGCTTGGCTTTTTCTCAATATCTGCTACAGCAGCTCCTATCATAAGCTGAGTCTTTTTCTTACTAGCTATGTCCACAAGACGTTGTGTGATTACCCCATCGAACACAATAGTAGGTACTTCTTCTTGGGCTTCTAGGGTCTTTGCCAGCTCAGCTACTCCACACTCTACAATGACTGTCTTATCTTCACCGAACAGGAGTGCCTTGAATGACTCCTTTATATCTCCAATCTTAGACACATATATCTCGTCAACAGTCACTGGCGCTCGTCTTATTACTGGTCTCCGTTGACTTGGAGCTCTACGATCTTCTGATATTTCTGGTTTACTAGAGTCTTCAGCGCGTCTTGGTTCTCTTCGAGATCGCGTGATTTTTTGGATCGGTCGCTTTTTCTGCGTAGGAATTGTTCTTTTGTCTTTCACTAAGGTAAGTGCTTGATCAGCTGGAATTTGAACCTGAAGTGCTTTTATGACCTCCTTCCGAGTGAGATCCTCAACTTCTTTTCCCTCTGGAGCTCGAGCAATGTAGTGGACCTTTGCCACCTGCATGAGTTCTCTTAGAATCAAGTCTCCTCCCCGGTCTCCATCAAGGAAGGCAATTACTCTCTTTCCCCTCTTCTTTGTGAGGTCAACAATACTCTTTGGAACGTGAGTTCCTTCTACGGCAACCGTATTTGCTATTCCGCACTTCATGAGATTGATAACATCTGCCCGTCCTTCCACGATAATAATTTCAGAGCTTCCCATCAATCCTGGTCCTGCTGGTAAGCCATCCGGACCATATTTTGATATCTGAACTTTACTGCCCTTAGTTACAGCAGTCTTGATCTCATCAGTGCCAGGTGAGATATCCTCCTCCCAGCCTTTCAAGATACTAATAGCTCTACTAACGACCTTTCGCCTCTTTGCGCCCCTGATGTCCTCTAGTTTCTCAAGTGTGACTTTTGCAGTGCATGGACCAACGCGGTCTACAGTTTCTAATGATGCTGCAAGAATCGCAGTTGCAGTCTTGTTTAGCGAAACTGGAATCACAATCTCACCAGTGCTATTTCCACCCTCTGATCTTATCGCAATCTGAATTCTTCCAATACGACCGGTACGCTGAAGTTCTCGTAAATCAAGGTCTTCTCCAAGCAACCCTTCAGTCTGACCAAACACTGCTCCGATCACATCAGGTTTGTCAACCACGCCCTCAATCATGATTCGAGCGCGGATAACGTATTTTGCTGTACTCTGGTCGAAGTCTGTTCCTATCTTTATACACGTCTCCTATGTAATACTACCACGTTTCCTCGATCTTGAAACCGAGGTGATTCTATCTGCGTTTTGTCGCGGACTGACCTATGCCTCTAGACTGTGATTGGAATAAGACCTCTTTGATAATACTCTAACCCATGCCCGAACATATACTATGATAATCGTAATGATAATCCTATGAATGATAATCGTCCTAAGACTTTGCGCAGTGCTCTCACCAATTCTTATTTTGGCCCAGAATCGGGGTCGCGTGGCGCTATGATATGATGATATGATGATTTGCAAAGTACAAGTGAGTTTTAGTCAACCGTACTATACACGGGAGTTCTTTCCCATGTGTATTTGAAGATGTCGTTACCACCATATAGTTCATGTCCGGATATACCTCATATCCAACAAATCTTCTAATTCGAGCCATGTGGTAATCCTAATAACAGAAGAAACATAGACAATCATGTTCAGGAGTATTCAGTCCCGTTCTCGAGGGCGCACTGAGGTTTGCCCAATGAGGTGTTGCGCATAGGGCGGGTCACATCCTGAACTAATGCCTGCCAAACACCAATAGGACGAGCTCTAACGGACTCGCTTGATGGGGATGTTTATCCTTTAGATGAAGAGTGGGTCACCCTGGTTTCGTACATTGGCGGGCCGGTCGATGTCAAATTACCCGACACGAGACAGCTCAGTGGAGCCAGATGTAAAATCTGATGCTGTGATCCTGG
>CAZPWM010000127.1:0-7787 GCA_964590575.1 uncultured archaeon | reverse complement strand
CCTCCTGAGCTCCCACAAGCCAAGCAGCTGCTTTTGAGTATCTATTGAGATCTTTTGCAGCACGTACACTGAGGGGTACTATCACCTTGTTGCAGACGCTCTTAGCAGTATTAAAATGACAGCCATCGCAAAGCCCAGTTTCTACGGTATACCCTGAGGACTGACTTTTGTCCACACGAATACATGCTCCGAATTCTCTCACAACCGATCTCATGAATTCAGATGCTTCATTTGATACATACACCTTGTCGGCCAAGTTCCAGATTGTGAGTAGTTTCTCTTCAGTGAGTACAGGAGGAACCTGCCAAAGCTCGTCAAATCCAAAAAGTCGCTCATCACGAGCCGCAAGAATTAGTTCTAGATCATTCACAGTGGGCATTGTAATAGGAACTGCCATTCCAAACCTATCTAGGAAGGGAGGACCCATATCGAAAGTTCCCGCATCAGCAGGGTTTAGGGTTGCATAGAGACAGTATTCCTCACACCGTTTGATCTCATCATAGTACTTCACCTCGCCTTCTGCTAAGAGGGAGAGAAGAATATTCTGAGCGTGCGGTGTGAGTCTGTTTACCTCATCGATTATCTTCCAGAAGTCGGTGACAAACCGGCGCCAAACAACCACCTCTACGCCCTCTTTCATCAGAGGTCCTGGCTTCAACGTTGCAACCATTTTTTCTTCAGTTAACATGGGGTGGCCGCGTAGTATTCCATCCTCAATCTCTTCAAGAGACCTTCCTGTCATCATTCTACCTAATAGTTTCACAAGTGTTGTTTTTCCACCACCATGACCCCCAACCAAAAGCATGGCAGATCGAGGAACTAGCGCATTCAATACACAGGAACCTACTATTAATGGGATTCGTGTCGTCTTTACGGATGTTTTCTTTGTACTAGGATCATTGTATCGGATTTCAAGATTTGACGAGTGAACGAAAAGACCTCTACTCTCAACAGTAGACATAACAGTCAACACTAATTCTCGAAGTTTTTCACTCTGACTCATTGGAACCACCTACCACGAGATACTGTCTGTCTTAACAGTTATGAACCTAACACAGAACGGCGCGAAACTATACCGTGTCCGAAGACGTAATATGGCTTCAGGCGAACGACCGAGAAGCCAGCACTAAGTGGGGTTACAAGTTGGGCGAAGATAGAGTATTCATTGAATCGGTGACTCTCACCACTCCGGAACAGGTACCGATTGAACGCGTGAGCCAATATTCAGTTGTGAACTTTGCTATGGAGTTTCTACAACTGCTTAGACGGTACGATGCCTTAAAGGTCAAGATGACTGAGAAAGGACTGGAGTTCGGTGGAAGAGTCCTACTTATAGGACCACCTGGCAGTGACTTTGGTGCATTTCCACACTTTCTTGCACGAGAGGTGCCGGTCAAAATCATTCGCTTTAAGATGGAGGGAGTTCTTGACGAAAATAAAAGAAGTAATGATGCATTAAGAGAGGGGTTTGAGTTCGCTCGAAGGAATTCACCAGCATTACTTTACATCGGAAAACTTGAGTTTCTCGCCCCTAGAGACTCAATTCAATCAGTTGTTCTTCAAGATGAGATTACGAATACAGATTGGAGTGGAGAAGAAGTAATCACTATTGCAGCTACAACTAGACCTGAACAGGTAGATAGGGAGTTATTAGCTTTGTTTGATAGAACGTATATCATAGAAGGCACTTCTATCGATGACAGGATACGCGTTCTTGAACAAGTCTTGAAAGACCGAGAAGACCTTGATGTGTCAGTTATTGCGGAACTCACTGATGGGTGGGGGTTCTCAGATGTGAACCACTTAGCTCTATCGCTCTACATGCACGAAGCAAGTGAAGGCGGAGAGATAGCAAGAGAAAAAATCGAGGACCTTATTGAACATAGTGGGGTAGCAGCTTTCGGAGATTCAAGGTTCGTCGAATCAGTAATCAGAAAGACAAGAGGTACTCGTGAACCAGAATTAAGCAAATTGAGCGAAGAATATCCAGACAACTTTTTGGACCAGCTCTACCTGATGGCAGTGGGAGAGGACTATGCCGAAACTCAGCGCGTCATAGAGGTTCTTAATGAGGGATTGCCTCTGTCTGTAAAAGATCGTGAGTTTCTGAGTCGGCATCCATTCCTCCTCAATGGTTCTGCTGAGGATCGATTGACTCGCCTTCTCAGAGCTAAAAAGAGTAGCGATAGACTTCATAGAATAATGGGAAGACAGTAAATGAGTGAGACCAAGGTAAATATTGAATCAGTAAGATTGGGTAATTTTCTGTCCTTTTTCGCAGGAACAGCAGAGTTTGACGAAGGTCTCACAGTACTTACTGGACCAAATGGTTCAGGAAAGACATCAATCTTCCATGCATTGAAATTTGCACTTGGCTCAAATCAAAGAGAGAATCGATATAGTAAGTGGAGTGATTTCATCCGACATAGCGCAAGTACAGCAGAGGTCGAAATCACTGTAAAGGTGAATGGACAAAGTCGAAAGTTCCTGAGACGCATTGATAGAGATGGTATCCCCAGAGCTTATGCCGATGGACGGAGAGTCAAGGCAGTTGAACACAAGCAAATGATTAGTGCTCTCGGACTTGATGCTGACAATCCTTTGATCTTCATGCCTCAGGAGAGAATCAATGCAATAAAAGAAATGGACCCTTTTGAGGTCAGACGACTCGTGGAAGAGGGAACGGGACTAGATGTGCTTAGAGATAGAATTGGTTTGCAAGAAACCGAAGTCATTCAAAGCCGTCAGAAACTCGACGCTGCTCTGACTGAGTCTAAGATAGTAGAGCGAGAACTTGAGTTACTTCAACACGATCTTTCTAGGCTTGAAAAGAAGAGGTCATTACAAGACCAGGAACGAGATTTGGAACAGGAATTGAAGTGGGCTAGTTTTGATGACCTTTCAGTAAGAATTCAGCAAGTAAAGATTGAGATTGATACAAAGGAATCAGGTCTTGTGGGGGTTTTAGAAGAGCAAACAGTGATTGAAGGGCAAATTTCCGAACAAGAAGAAGACGGTACCAAATTAGAAACCAGACTCTCAGGTCTACAGACAGAACTTGGTAGAATAGAAGCAAAGCTTGAACAAGAAGAACGAAATCTTGCTAAGCTCGAAGGCGATTCTAAAAAGCAGGTTGCTGAACTTCGTCACCTTGAGAATAATGTAAGAGTAGAAAAACGAAAACAGGAGAAGCTTAGTGAGGACTTAGAGCGCGTTTCAGCTGCACGTGAACAATACATGGACCAACAGAAGCTGCTGCGTGAAGAACTCAGGGAATTGGATGCAGAACGAGCAAGAATACAGGATGAGCTCGCAGCCTTTGCTGAATGGAACATGAAGAGATCGGAAGCACACGGTCTCTACAAGGCACTCCAGGTGGAGATAGAAGGCAAGGACCTACTTATGAGAAGTCTGCGTGAAAGACTCCAGATAGAAGAAGCCGAGATCCAAGCTATGGAAAGCAAATGGTCCGACGTTTGGGATAAAATCGAAAAAACAGATGAGAAAGAGCTCGCTAGTAAGAAATCTCAATTAGAACGAGAGATTGCATCTCTCAATGAAGAAAGATTCAGAAAAACAAGTCTAGTTGCTCAACTCCAGAAAGAGATTGATGACATCAAGATTAGACTATCAGAAACCTCCAAACGCATACCAGAATCTGTTAGAAACCTCAGTGAGGCAATTTCAGAACACAATCTTGCCACGGTTACGGGTCCTCTGATTGGTATGTTCACAGCTGATGACGAAATCTCAGCTGCTGTTGAAGGAGTTCTCTCAGGGAATCTCCCCTTGGCGTTTGTTACCACGGATTATTCGGATTATCAATTACTGCTGAAGCTACGAAACAAAGAAGAAGCCCCATCTCCGATAGTTTTCTTGAAGGATGAGGACCATCCAGAGAGACCGGACCTACCCCAAGGAGTAGGTGTTGAAGACTGGCTATGGGACCGACTTTCAGCAGATACTGAGGTACAATCTCTCCTATGCAGAGTTTTTGGCGATTTCGTTCTTGTTAAGAACTCTCAAACCGCTTCTCGACTAGCTACAAAATTAAATCTGCGAGCAGTCACTAGAGATGGTTCTGTGACAATACCTGATAACGCTCAGATTATCAGTCATCCAAAAAGTGAGCCATCGGGAATGGTTTCCACAGCTCCACTTCAAACTCGGTTAGTAAAAATCGAGAAGGATCTCACAATAGAACGCAAACACGTTACACACATCATGACCAGATTGGAAACTCTCTCGAATGAGCGAGAAGAAACGATGGAATTAATCAGCCAGATAACTCGTTGGGGGGCAACATGGGAACGTAGACGGAAACTCAACGAGAGCATACCAGAGTTGCAAGAGCGGATAATGACTATTGATGATGAGCTGAAGGGTCTTCAACTTGACTATGGCAAGTCTGAGCGAAATCTCAGAAAATTGGATAGTACACAACCTCCGGAACGAAGTAGATTGGTAGGTCAGGAGTCAGCAATCCGAACAAAACATCGACGTCTCCAAAGTGACCTGACTAGGATTGACAATAAGGCACATGCCTCAGAGAGAGATGAGGAACTCAAACGTCAGGAACTGAAAAGAGTCAAAGAGAGTGTCGTGATGCTGTCTGATAGCCTAGTAGACCTACGCAAAGAAATCAAACAATCAAAGAATGCCACATCCTCGATTCTTGAGAAAATAGAGATCATGCGTACAGGAAAAGAGGAAACACAGAAGGGGCAGACAAAGGTCAGAGAGGAACTTGCAGCGATTCGAACTATAACGCGCTCATTGAGTGAGCGGCTAGTGGAATTGAATCTACTTGTGAAGACTCGCAGAGTTGAGGTTTTACAATCAAAGAGACAACTGACAAACCTAGAGTATGATCTTGAACTAGTTGAACAGGAAATTGAGGGGAAAAGCAGACCGGAGAACAT
Source organism: uncultured archaeon (assembly GCA_964590575.1). Taxonomy (GTDB): domain Archaea; phylum Asgardarchaeota; class Thorarchaeia; order Thorarchaeales; family Thorarchaeaceae; genus SMTZ1-45. The sequence goes on along the minus strand of CAZPWM010000127.1, from coordinate 2,865 downwards.
CAGAAGCATCGATCTTGTGAGGGATGAACTTGTAAAGCTTAGACACATCCTTGACGACTATCAGGATGTTTCTGAAACAGTAGCCCATACAGAGAACCAATTGAAGGGCAGGCTTACCGAACTTGTTGAACGTGTGGCTGAGTTAGGCGAGGAGCTCGAGGAAGCAGAGTCTGCAGTTCGTAACATCAGAGAGCAATATCACAATGGAATGAATGAAACCCTCAGAAATGTGGAAAAGGGTGTGAACGAAGTTCTGGGACGAGTACAATTCCCAGGCAGTGTCAGGTTCGAGCTGGCTCTTAGAGAAGCAAAATATGGAGTAGAATTCAAATCAAGAATCAAAACGGAGGGTTTTGGCGATATCAGTGCAGGGTCTGGTGGAGAGAGGTCTCTAATCGCTATTAGCCTGATACTCGCGTTGCAGAGGTTCAATCCAGCACCTGTGTATGTTATGGATGAGGTTGATACTTTTCTAGATGCAACAAATACAGAACTCGTTAGCCTCCTTTTCCATGATGCATCTCGACGTAGCCAGTTCATTCTACTCACACCTGCGAAGAGCACACATTTACTGAAACATGCAGACAAAATACTGGGTGTAGTTTCACCAAATGGAGTTGAACCCTCAATAATAATCGAGAGCCCGAAATTCAAGACTCAATAGAGAGTGATAAACGTGAACGGAACAGAAAATCTTGCTGAAAGCGTCTTCAACATGGTTCAGGCTGTTCGTTCAGGTGAGATTGATCCTCTTGAACTCCATTTAACTCAAGCATACAAAGACCTTCAAAAATTGGCAGCTAAAATTGACAGTCGTATTGACATTGATGAAATGTTAAATGAGATTCTGAGCACAAAGGTCAATCGGGTACAAGAACTTGCTCGAATCCTTGCAGCCCCTGAAATCTACGTGAGCAGATTGAAGGAGCTATCGATGAAAGATCTCGCAAGGCTGATGACTCTTAAACAACCAGTTGTTATAGGGCATCTCGAACAGGATTCACTTGATGAGTCACTCAATCGGATTATAACACTGATTGAAGCAATGTCAAAAGAGCCCCCTGATGATCCAATTCCAAAGACCACAACTCTACCTAATGGATTCGCTTTCGATACTGAAGATTCGGTCTTTCTTGAGGATTTGGAAAATTTCCTTGTAGCTATTTCAGAGAGAAAGAAAATTAAATTCGATGACCTTGTGATGAATGAAGAGTTTGAATTATTTTTGAAAAACTTCCTCTATGTTGTAATCTTAGTTTCCAAAGGACAGCTGCACTATGATCCAAAAACACGAGAGATCTGGAAACCCTCGGTTTCTGAGAGTGACACAACATAAAGAAAAGAAAGGAGGTTTACTTGATGTCTCAAGCAGGGACCTCAATTAGTAGTTCTTTCATGATGTCTATTTCTTCATTACTGCCTTTTGACAGTCCAGCATGAAGTTTCAGTTTCGCAACCACTAGAAAGCCAATTAATGAAACAAATACAAGCGCAAGAGCAGCGCCAATCATTGGTGGATCTGTAGCGGCAGCAACCTCAGCCCAGACACCGCCTATCGCCATTCCAACGACCTGTACCGCTGTGAATGCCACATTGAGAAGAGCGAAAACACGACCTCGTAGTTCGTCTTCTACTAGTTCTTGCATAAGGACAGTCAGAGGAATATTCAGAATGACATCCACTGCACCAATCATTACCCATGAAAGCATTACAGTTACTAGATCGAAAGCAAGGACAAGTGCAATAACAGCAACACCAGCGAGGAGTCCAGCTCCTGACACGAGATAGAGAGGTCTGTCAATCTCTTTCTTGCGACTGAAGTACACGGCAGCGACAGCTCCTGAGGCGGCTCCAGCACTTAAGACCAGACCGAGTTGAGCAGAATCCAGACCGATTTCGCCTCCAAGGTATGGCATAAGTAGTGCGTTCAGGATACCTGATGATCCTGCTAGGAGCATTGCGAATACGAAGAGAAATGAGAGAATCGAATTACCAATAACATATCGAGCACCCTGCTTCATCTGAAACATCAGTGACTCCTTATTATCAGAATCACGTTCAGGGATGAGATTCGTTGCGATTCCTCGAAGTGCAAACGCAGAGAACACGAAAGCTGCAGAGTTGATAGCAAATGCAAGGAAGTAATCGGGGGCAAGGAGTGCAACAAGGATTCCGCCAACTGGAGGGACTACTAACTGAACAACCTGGAATGTCATCTGAGATAGAGAGTTGGCTGCAACTAACTCATCGCCTTCGACGAGATTAGGGATTGATGCACTCCTTGCAGGAAAGAACCACGCATTAGCGGTAGCATAAAGGAATGTGAGTAAGTAAACCCAATATATTGTTGGCATGAAGGATGGAAAGTGTATTGTAAGAGGAATGAGGAGTATTGCTATTGCTCTAACAACATCAGAAGCGACCATTATTTTCTTTCGATTCCATCGATCAATGTAGACACCGATTGGACCTGCAAAAGCTACTACTGGAAGTGTCTGAGCAATAGCAAGAATCGCCATTGCCATCGCAGACCCAGTTAGGTCGTAAGCATAGAACATGAGTGCTAGTGAAGCTATTGCTGTACCAATGTTCGAAACTAATTGGCCAGACCATAGTAGTGAGAAGTCGCGATGAGCAAGCACTGCTCTGAACCCCTTAAGCTCCTCGCTCTGGTCCGTTTCTTCAACAGTAACGATTTCAGTCATCCGTATTATCTCCTGAAGTAATTCCTAGCCACTGCGTCAGTGACTACCACGATCTTAGATTTCTTCCAAACGCGAAGGGGTGCTTCGATCTTTGCGAGTGCCATTGTTTCACCTTCTTACCGTAATGTATGCATAAGCCAGTGCTTCAGTAGATTCTACA
>CAZPWM010000126.1:0-7929 GCA_964590575.1 uncultured archaeon | reverse complement strand
TGTGAGATAGCTGAAATGAAGGAGCTAAGGAGAGCTTCTTCAAAACCACCTTTCAGTATCTTCGAATACATCGGTAAACCTATTGACCGATGAATAACGAGTAGACCTATCAAGTTCTTGGCGTCATCTATACGACCCTCAAGAGCCAAGAGATCCAAGTTTCGTTTTGCAACTGAAGTCATATAGAACCGACGGCTGAGTGATATCGCAGCAACAGAAAGTAAGACCACTAGAGCACCAATAAGACCAGCTCTTAATGTGATAACATAAAGTGATTCAACATCAGGAATTCGAATTGAAAACATTGTGTTACTTGGTTCATAAAAGGCCATTGAAACATCTACAACAACCACATATGCACCTGACCCAAAATTTGTCGCGTTGAAATCTGCCTCCCACCATCCTTTGGCTAGATTTGGATTAAATTGCACTGTGGTTGCTGTCCAATTACCACTCACATCCGCCTCGCTCAAGATGGGATTGCCATTATCTTGATCATACAAAAAGATAGCAACTGTAAATGCATCGCCTGATTCAATTTCTCTAGTTGGAGTATTAGCAAAGATGGTAAATTGGTGATATAATTCGAAGGTTGCATATCCGTATCCCACCTCAGAACCATTACTCCATGCAACACAAACTATCCACTCTCCAATAGTTGCATTTATTGGTCCAAGAGTGGTGACCTGACTGACCACAGAGGACCCATTAGAATTATCGATTAATTCGTAGAACCAAATACCACCTGATGGAAGATACCAAGCAATTTCAACATCTTCAACGCTTTGGACAGAATTCAATTCAGTTCCGATATTTGCTCTACATCTGATTCTATCCCCGCTATCGTATCTGGTTTCATCTAACCACGTAATCCCATAATCATCCGGAACTTGCGTAATCACTGAATCAGCGTAGTTCGGTCCATTAAACATTATTTTCCACCATCCTACTGAATCAATTACTCCAGATGGAATTTCTAAATACCCAGGTCCAAGATTAGCTTGATCAGAAACATCTGATCCAAAAGGACTCTCCACTCTTGGATTATCCCAGTCTTCAGGATAATGTACTCTCATACCAACACCTGTTGTATCTGCGTATGATTGAATATAGGTGTAAAGTGAGAATTCAGGCTTTCCATCTGTTTCTATGGAATATGTAACTCCAAAATGCTCAAGATTTGTCGAATAGGTAGAATTACTGAATCTTGTCATTATACTGATTCTTGCAGAATATTCAAAAATAATGCTCGAGTTTGATGAGAATGAGAAAGGATTTGCTGCTTTCGTCCAGTAATTATTATTTAGCGCTATTGCGCCAATTCCATTAGTTCCATTAATGGGAATGCGTCCTAGTGGTGCAATATTTATGGCTAATTCTACATTCTCTAGACTTGGTGCTTGAGTAGCGATTAGCGAAACGTCATCAATTTGGAGTGTTATGAACCTACCATTGGCTGAATCACCATCCAAATCAGGATCTGTTTCTAAAATTTGTACGAAGCTTGATGTTGTATTCACCTCCAAGCTTATCCGAACCTCAAATGTGGATGGAGCGCCAGGAATGTCGACGATTATTTGGTTTAATTGATACCAGATATCTCTCTGCGTGATGTTTGTCGGGTCTATTGACCAATTCCATAGAATATCTGAACCATTGAGGATACTAAAACCAAATTGAAAAATACCACTATAATTCGTCCCAATAGGACCGCTTTGATACAAGTACTTCATGCCAAACTCAAACTGTTCAGTCAACCGACTGTTGTCAACAATCTGATACCAATAGATTTTCGTACCATTATAATGTAAATAACTATTAGTTGGGTAGCTGTAATATCCTTGATTCTCAACAACTACATATTTCGGAGATGTATCGATATACGATGCATGTTGTCGTCCATTCTCCGAAAGAACTTCTCTTCGGGCGCGCCAACCATCTGCATAATATGGTCCATCATCATCCAAGTCATAATCTTCATTTTCACCGGGATACCCATTCTCAAATGTCCCATTCAGTACATGTAGAATATGAAGGTCTTTAACATCTACCTCAATCTGTTCTGCTCTCCACCCACCATCTCCGACAATAACATCATTGCTGAAGGAATAACTTCCTGAAGGTACGAGATTAGCACCTCCTATAGAATCAGTCAAATCGTTCTCGAATTTGTAGTGGTGAGCTAATCCATCTTCAGTTCCAGAGAGTACTTTGTTGTAATCAACCTGCAAGTCCTCGATGCTTCTTGCAACTGTATAATATCGAAAATCATCAACACGGCCATCAACACTGTAACTTGCAGATCCTCGCGAGCACATTATGTTGTTCTGGGAAATCTGACCCATAACGGAGCCAGCCCATGATGATGAGATATCTACGACAGGTTCTGTTTCCTCGTCGCCCCAATAGATTGTTAATGAATTACTTGTTTGATCCCAGGTTATTGCAATAAAATACCAGTAGTTTGTTAGCCAATCAGATTTGATTCCTGTGAGTGTGCCATCATTCCCCCAATCGAGAATCAATCTATCAACCGACCATCTTGTTTCGAAATTACTAGCTTGACCCCAAAACCGACCGTGTGGAGCATTCGAATCCCATTTTATCCATAATGAGATTGTACCTTCAGGAGAGCCGAAATCAACCGAACCTCCCGAGCCAACTAGAAAATAACCCCCGTTGCAATCTGCTGAACGTAAATTGCCCTGTGCACCTGCAGGTAAAAATACATCCGAGCCAGGATTGAATACAGTATCAGTTCTGCCAGTTTGATACTGTATATTTCCAGATGGAAACCCAGTGTGTTCAACGAGAACAGGATTTAGAGTTCCAATCCTAGGACTTAAGTCATGACTAAAAGTAGGTTGATCTATCTTTTCGAATATAGTATTGTATATAACTTGAGCAGAGGTATTAGAGAAGGAAGGTGCAGCCAATGGCACCCAGACTAGCATGGTACAAAGAAATGGTATCATGACTATGTGGGTCCTTTTCAACAACTGGCCTCCAAAGAAACGTTTGTAGCGTTTCTAACATTGAATAAATAGACAATTCAGGACTCCTCCCTAGTCACTGATGCCCAACTATTCAACACGGATGTACTAATTTTAGTTGTACAACCTATTTCAGGAAATGTTGTTCAGACAAGCTGCACAATACGCGGATAATTTTATCAGAAAATCAACCTACTTTCTAGATTAAACCAACTTTCTCATTGAACTTGGCAATGAGCTCATCAATCTTAGGGATAGTCTGCTGTATCCGCTCCCAATATCTGGGATAATCATACCATTGAGCATTCAATTCGTCTAGTTCAAAGCCTTGTTGCTCAATCCATGTGAAATACTTCAAATTATGAACACGCTTCTTGTCGTAGTGGTCTAGCTCAATCATAGCGTCCATTTTCTGTGCCATCAAATAGCCATGATAGTCTTTCACAGCTGTCTTAGGAGAGTATTCACCATGCGCCGCTCTACCTTCACGCATGCGTGATTGATACAATTCCATGGAGTCTGTGAATACAGTTAGTACAACATCATTCTTTGTCAGTTCGTAATACTTGGCGAACTTGATACTCATCAGTAGGTTCGCAATACTTGAGATACCAAGCAAATCGAGTTGCGCGACAAATTCCTCAGGTACTCCTATGTCGTTGATAAGATATTTCATACCCTCAGGTTCATTGAACAACCTCATCAAGTTCATACTGTCCTCATCATCAATAGCAATAATCATGTCAGTGTTGCGTACGTTGTGAATCCAAGGAACGTGCTTGTCGCCGATTCCTTCAATTCTGTGACCACCATACCCATTGAGCCAGAGGGTTGGACACTGAACTGCTTCACCAGCAGCAATCTTTGAGGTAGGGTAAATCTGCTTCATATAGTCACCGCAACCAAGGGTGCCAGCAGAGCCAGTGGTCAGACAAACACCTCTGTAAGTATCATTTCCGAGCTCTTGGTCCAGTACCTCCTCCATGGCGTGCCCAGTAACATCATAGTGAAAGAGATAATTACCAAACTCGGAGAACTGGTTGAACACGAAAATATCTTCACGAGTTCTGCGAAGCTCCCAGACCTTGTCATAGATCTCTTTCACATTACTCTCACAACCGGGAGTGGCAATAATCTCACCAGCAACAGTCTTCAACCAGTCGAATCGCTCTTGACTCATCTCCTCTGGTAAAATCGCAATACTCTCACAAGCTAGCAGAGTGGCATCATATGCTCCACCTCGACAATAATTTCCTGTGGATGGCCAAACTGCATGATGAAATGTTGGATCGAACTGACCCGTCACTAAGGGGGGAACCAAACATCCGAATGTGGCTCCTACTTTATGGGCTCCAGTGGGAAACCATTTACCGACCAGAGCAATAATTCTAGCTTCTACGCCAGTGAGCTCGGGGGGTATCTCCATGTAGTTAGCGATTGGTCTGAAGAGACCTCCCTTGTCTTTAGGCTCATTCTTCCAAGTGATTCGGAAAAGGTTCTGAGAAACTACATCCCAGAGATTAATGTCCTTCAATTCATCCTTGATACGGTCTGGTGTCTTGTTGGGGTCTCTCATCTGTTCAAAGGTCGGAATCACAATATTCCGTTCACGACACCGCTCAACGGTTCTCTTGAGTTGATCTTCATTTATGGTCAAGTCAATCATTCTACAATCCTCACATCAAGTCACACAGGACCAAACCTATTCAGGAAAAAGGGTTTCGGCGCGACTTTATTCGCCACTATAGACAGTTTAATAATGAACCATAGAGAAAAGCGAGTCTGATTAGAGGATGTAAATCTTCTATTTGACAATTAGCAATAAAGCTACTTTGAATCTAGTCTCTGAATTGGGGCTGGAGGCTCGCCTTGAATCGTATTATATTGGTGGGTAGTGATAAGATGAGTAAAGACAAACACGTTTACACTTTTGGCGCAGGTAAAGCTGATGGTACTGGTGCAATGAAAAACCTGCTGGGTGGTAAAGGAGCATCTCTTGCTGGAGCAACCTTACTTGGGCTTCCAGTTCCACCCGGTTTCACAATCTCGACTGAAGTCTGTAATATGTTCCTCGCTTCTGGAGGACTGAGTGATGAGGTCAAAAAAGAAGTAAGGGATTCCATGCTTCGAATTGAGGAATACATGGGAATGAAGTTTGGAGATAGTAAGAACCCTCTCTTGGTGTCCGCTAGATCAGGTGCAAGATCGTCAATGCCGGGGATGATGGAAACGGTCTTAAACGTCGGTTTAACGACCTCTACGATTCCAGGACTCATTGAAACAACGAAGAATGAGAGGTTCGTTTATGATTCTTACAGACGACTCATTATGATGTTCTCTGATGTTGTAATGGAGAAAGCAGCTGGAATTGAGGTCGAAGAGGGTCATGGAATCAGGCAAGAACTTGAGAGAATCTTGGCAAGAAAGAAAAAAGAAGTTGGTTGTCTAACCGACACATGCTTGACTGTAGAACATCTCAAAGAGCTAGTTGAAGAATTCAAGGATGCCATCAAAAAGACACTTGGTTTAGACTTTCCAGATGACCCCTATGAGCAGCTGTGGGCTGCGATAGGTGCTGTCTTTAAGAGCTGGGGTGGAGCTCGGGCTATTGCTTATCGACGAATAGAGAATATCCCAGATGAGTGGGGAACAGCATGCACAGTTCAAAGTATGGTATTCGGAAATATGGGTGAAAGTTCAGCAACGGGAGTAGCATTCTCGAGGAATCCAGCAACTGGCGAGAACAATTTCTATGGTGAATATTTAATTAATGCTCAAGGCGAAGATGTCGTCGCTGGAACCCGAACTCCAAATGCAATGAACGAGGAAAGCAAGAACGAACAGAGCAAGGATCTTCCAACTCTTGAAGAAACCATGCCAGACATCTACAAGCAGCTTTTCGACATCAAGAACCGACTTGAAGATGATGTGAAGGATATGGTAGACATTGAATTCACGATTCAAGAGGGTAAGTTATTCCTTGTACAGCATCGAGTCGGTAAAAGAACAGCAACTGCAGCATTGAATATTGCAATGGATATGTATCATTCGAAGTTCATCGATGAACCGACAGCAATTCTCAGGATTGACCCAGAGCAGCTTGGTCAACTTCTCTACCCCATTCTGGATCCTGACGCAGAAGCTAAAGCCAAGCCAATTGCAAGAGGACTTCCTGCAGGTCCCGGTGGTGCAGTTGGACAGATTGTTTTTACATCTGAGGCTGCTGTAGAATGGAGTAAGAAAGGTAACAAAGTTGTGCTTGTCCGTGAAGATACTAGTCCTGAGGATATTGAAGGAATGAGAGCAGCAAATGCTATTCTCACTGCTAGAGGTGGAATGACAAGCCATGCTGCGCTTGTGACGCGTGGATGGGGTAAATGCTGTATTGTTGGTGCAGCAGGCCTTGATATTAATACATTCGAAAAGACCTTGACAATCAATGATAAGATATACAGAGAGGGTGATCTCCTAACGCTCAATGGTACCATGGGTTTCGTCTATGAAGACGAATTGCCAATGATTGAAGCAACTGAGAATCCCAAATTGAAGGAATTCATGGGACTTATTGACAAATACCGAAAACTGGGTGTAAGAGCAAACGCGGATACTCCCGAGGATGCAACAATTGCTCTCAAGTTTGGGGCAGAGGGAATTGGACTTCTGAGAACAGAGCATATGTTCTACGGGGAAGGTAGTGATGAGCCTTTGTTCATTCTGCGGAAAATGATTCTAAGCAATACTAGAGGTGAAAGGTTACACGCTCTCGCAGAACTCGCTCCGTATGTAAAAGAAGACATCAAAGCAACACTTGCAGTTATGGATGGCCTACCAGTCACTATTCGCCTACTTGACCCACCATTACATGAGTTTGTACCCCAGTCAAGAATTGGCCAAGAGAGACTTGCTCATTCTCTAGGAATCACAATTGATGATGTTCGTAAACGTGGTGATCAGATCCACGAAGCAAATCCCATGATGGGTTTGCGCGGTGTGCGATTGGGTATTGTCTATCCTGAAATCTACGAGATGCAGGTACGAGCGATTCTCGAAGCAGGTGCGGAGCTTATCCAGGAAGGGAAAAAGGTCTCTCTTGAGATTATGATTCCTGTCACAATCGGTTCAGCTGAACTCAAGACCATGCAACTCATTGTTGATCGAGTCTATGAGGAAGTTAGAAGCGAGGTTGGTTTTGATATTCCTTATTTGTACGGCACGATGATTGAGATTCCAAGAGCGTGCATGCGTGCAGGTGATATGGCTGAGAGTGCTCAATTCTTCTCATTTGGAACAAATGATCTCTCACAGATGAGTTTTGGTTTTAGCAGGGATGATATCGACTCGTTCCTACCAGATTACATAGACCGACACATTCTGAGGAACGATCCATTCGTGAGTATTGACAAGCGGGGTGTTGGTCAGCTTATTGAGATAGCAATAGAAAGAGGACGAAAGACTCGTCCAGACATTAAACTAGGTGTGTGCGGAGAGCATGGAGGAGATCCACGGTCTGTTGGTTTCTTCCATGAAATAGGTCTTGATTACGTCTCATGTTCTCCTTACAGACTCCCCATCGCTAGATTGGCTGCGGCACAGGCGGCTATCAAATCAGTTGATTGGCTACTTCTCAGAGACAAACCAAAATGAATGGTAATGGCGCTTTGAGATCCAATCATCGAGGCGCCCCTATTCTATTTTTCTAATCTCTTAAGATGCTACAAGAAAGAGAAGAAGGAAACCCATAGGTTCCCTACTTCTTGCGAATCAGTACTATTGCTAAAACAATCGCGATGATTGCTATTCCCGTGCCTACAAATATCAAGGTCATGTCACCTTCTGGGGGTGGTAAAGTCGTTGTTTCAGTTACTGAACGGGACTGAAAAGGCGCATGACAAACAAAAACGTCGGACAATCCAGCAGAATCCTCCTGATAAGCACC
>CAZPWM010000125.1:7006-7962 GCA_964590575.1 uncultured archaeon | reverse complement strand
AACAACTTATTGGACGCAGCAGGGTTCGATATTGACCCAATTACTGGATATCGTTATGACCCGAATGGTAATCCAATCCACATCGAAATCACATACTCTGCATCCTCACCTACGATTGCTGGTGGCTGTGCTCAAATAGGAGCTGATGCTCTCCAGTCCTTACATATTGATGCAGCAATAAACGCGGTGGACTTCAACACGTTCATTTCCACTATGAATAACCATGGTGCCTATGATATGATTGTATATGCCACCAACTTCTATGATTTTGATGTAGAGTGGCTAGCTAACGAATATTGGTCCGGTAATGCTGATCAACCGTTCATGAACCCAACAAATTTCGCCAATGAAACCTACGATTCCCTTAGGGATCAACTCATCAATGGAACAACCTATCAAGAAGTTTACAACGCATCTAGCGAAATGCAGAAAATCTTACACTATAATGTTCCATTACTTGTAGTGTATGAGGATTTCCACTATTCTGCATATAGAACCGACCACTTTGAAGGATATGTTGTGGACAAATTCAAGAATATTGGGAATGAATGGACTAACTTGAAAGCACATCTCAATCTGCTTGAAGGTGGACCTTTCTCTGGCACTCTTAGAGTGAGCATGGCGCAAGAACCGGACTCATTCAATCCTATGACTTCTAATTCGAAATACAGTAAGACGATTTTCGACAACATCTTTAATTCACTCCTACGTACTGGACCTGATGGACAAAAGAGATTGGACCTTGCCGAGTCATATGCTGATGAGACCCACGATTCCAATCCTGAAGTTCCTGTAGGTCATACCCGGTTCACCTTCAATATTATTCAAAATGCATCATGGAGCGATGGCACGCCACTTACAGCTAATGACATTGCATACTCATTCACTTACTATAAAGAGAGTATGGTTTATGGGAATCCATGGGGTGTTGGACTTGAAGATATGGTTGGGGCATA
>CAZPWM010000125.1:757-6996 GCA_964590575.1 uncultured archaeon | reverse complement strand
GGGAGTATGGAGTATGAGGTTGACGGCAATAAGATGGTTGGGGCATATGCTCCTCTTCCAAGCATGTTTGTAATTGAATTTAGTAGTGAGTCATATTGGCTTCTCAGCCAAATATCAGACCTTATCATTCTGCAAAAGACCCTCTTACAGAGTATTGGACTTTCTGGGTGGAATAGTTGGAATCCAGTATTTTCTTCTGATCCATATCCCACATCAGGACCATTCAATGTCACCAACTATTCAGCTGGGGATTCGTTAGAACTATCATACAATCCTAACTACCATTATGGAATTCGTGGGAAGGGCTCAGATATTCCAGAAGTATCAAGTCCTGATGATATTTTGATTGTCCAAGGAAGCAGTGAGCACACTATCTCATGGAGTGTGACTGATGATAATCCACTAGTCTATAGAATCTTCCAGAATGATTCAATAATCGTTGCTGAATATTACAGCTCGTCGATAATTGATCTTGAATTGGATGCATATGTGTTAGCGTATGGAACCTATAACTTCACACTTGAAGTCAAGGATTGGGAATATCATACAGTAACTGATACTGTTATTGTAGAATCAGTGCGAGATACGTTTGCTCCAGAGATAACGGGTCCTGATGATTTTCAGATTTTAGATGTCGTTTCTAGTGAAACGATTATCACTTGGATCGTGTATGAACATAACCCTGCGAATTATACGTTCTTTCGTGATGGAGAAAATATAGGTGGAGGTACCTGGTTATCAGGAAGCGGTAGAATTCAACCCCCAATCCACCCAATTCCCTGCTTCGTTGGAGCTCTCACGGAGGGTGTATACAACTTCACAATATGGTTTCAAGACGCCTATGGAAACAATTCCACTGACACTGTATTTGTAACCATTGAGTCAGACACATTGATTCCTGAGTTAGTTGGTCCAGAGGATATTGAAATGATGGTTGGAGATTTGGGGGTGAATATTCTGTGGAACGCTTCAGACTTATACCCAGACTCTTTTGAAATATATATTGGAGATACACTTAGCACCTCCGGAAGTTGGGATTCGGATATTCCAATTATCTTCAACCTTGATGGATTTGAAGTTGGAGAATATAATATCACAATCTACGTTGTGGATTTGAGTGGCAATACTGCATCCGATACAGTTGTGGTCAAGGTGGTGACACCTTTGTTATTACCCGCTGAGATGATACTCTTGGGAATTGGCGGAATTGCAGTCGTTGTGATTGTTGGAGTTTTTATTAAATTTAGAAAATAGAGAATTCAAACGTTAGCTGTGATATGACCCTATTGCGCCAAGCTTAAGTGAGAAATGAAATTACACATAATCTGTTGAGGTCTTCAAAGTGAGGATGCTACAGATTCACAGTGATGGTTTCGCTTACGAAGCCAAGAGGAAAGCGCTCAAGAACGCAGAAGAGGTTAAGGAGAAAGTCTACAGGACTGAGGACTCTTGCCTAGTCAATTTCATCGCTGCTGAAACAACAGATGCAAAGGATGTAGCATTAGCTGCAAAGGCAACTGCTGACATGATTGCTGGTGCGGCAAAAGAAGTCAAGGAAACGAACATAGTTGTTTATCCTTGGGTGCACTTGACTGAGGATCCCTCAAAGCCCAGCGTAGCACTTAAGCTTCTCAAATCAGTTGCGAAGAATCTGGAAGAGAGAGGTTTCAATGTAGTTCGTGTTCCATTTGGATGGTACAAGGCCTTTGAAGTCCACTGCAAGGGACATCCATTAGCAGAACGTTCCAAAGTACTTGACATCTCGAAGGAGATCGCAAAAGGGGCTGATGTGGAAGTCACTAAGGGCGAGGATCTTACTGCAATAGCTGCTGAAGAGAAAGCAACCTCAGAGTTCTTCATCATGGAACCAGGTGGAAAGGTGACGGGAGTCAAGGAGTTCAACTATGCCAAGTACAAGGAACTGAAGCTCTACATGGAGTATGAAACTGCTAAAGATCGGACTGTTCATGAACCTCCTGCACACATTGAGTTGATGAAGAAACTGGAACTGGTTGACTATGAACCTGGTTCAGATGCGGGTAACTTTCGATGGCCTCCACGTGGTCTGACTCTAAAGAAGGCAATTGAGGAACGTGTCACTGCTGAAATGGTAGAGTACGGTGCTCATGTAGTTCAGACTCCACTCATCTATGATTATGAACATCCTTCATTGAAATCGTACTTGCAGAGATTCCCATCTAGACAGTATGTCGTGCGATCAGGCGAAAAAGACTACTTTGCTAGATTTAGTGCATGTTTTGGTCAGTTTCTATTGATATCCCAAGCACAGGTTTCTTACAAACAACTACCACTGAAGTTGTTTGAGATTGCTCCTTCCTATAGACGCGAGCAGAGTGGTGAACTAGCTGGGATACGTCGTGGACGTGCATTCACTATGCCTGATATTCATGAGATTGTAGCTGACGAAGAAGGAGCCAAAGCCGCTGTTTTAAGACAGCTTGAGTTTGTTCAGAAGCTACATGCTGAGCTAGAAGTTTCTTACGAGGTATCATTCAGGCTTCTCCGGTCATTCTACGAAGAGAACAAAGATTTCCTCACTAGAGTTATTGACAGAATTGGAAAACCAGTGATGATTGAAGTCTTTGATGAAAGGTATGCCTATTTCATCTTCAAGGGAGAATGGAACATTGTTGATGATCAGAAGAAAGCAGCATGCCTTGGTACCATCCAGATTGATGTGGAGAATAGTGAGCGATTCGACATCAAATACGTTGCAGAGGATGGTAAGGAGAAGTTTCCGCTCATTCTACACACATCTCCATCTGGGTCCATTGAGCGAATCCTCTATGGAGTCCTAGAACATGCTCACAAGCAAATGAAGGTCGGAAAAGTGCCCCATCTGCCCCTATGGATGACGCCAGTTCAAGTTCGTTTTACACCCGTAGATGATAGTTTTGTGGACTACTGTCTTGAATTGGGCAAAACTCTTGATGATGCAGGCTTACGCTACGAGATTGATGACCGCTCCCAGACTGTTGGAAAGAAGGTTAGAAGTGCAGAAAAACTCTGGATACCTTATATTTGTGTCATAGGTGCACAGGAGAAGGAAAGTGGAGAATTAGCGGTCAGAAGGCGTGAGATGAAGGATCAAGTAAAAATGACCATTGACGAGCTTGCCAAAACGATTCAAGATAAGACCAATTTCGCACCAATTCAGAGGTTGCTTATGCCTAAACTGATATCGCGACAACCGATTTTCTCTCGCGAAGTGTGAAATTAAAGGCGATTTTCACTTGAAAAGTTTGAGAAATAGCCATTGATTCGCCAAATCTGGTTATAAAAAGCATAGGACGATACTGTTTTTACTTGCCGCTCCTCGTATTTAGTAACCATACTTTGAGGAGAGCTTGATATGAAGGTCCTAGTTCTTGGGTCTGGGCAAATGGGTAAAGGCGCTGCTTATGACTTGGTCAAACAAGATAGCATTGAGCAGATTATTCTTGCAGACATTGATAAAAAGTGCGCAGAGGCACTTGCAAAGGAGGTTGGCGATAAAGCTGTGGCTATGACTGTAGATGCAAAGAATCGCAGCCAACTTGTGAAGGTGTTCTCTGAGGTTGATTCTGTCATTAGTGCTGTAAGTTATACTCTTAATGTCCTTCACACCGAGGTGGCAATTGAAACTGGAACACACATGTGTGACCTTGGAGGCGGTTGGACAGTTGTACAACAGCAACTTGAGATGAATGATAAGGCGAGAGATGCTGGAGTCACAGTGGTCCCTGATTGTGGACTTGCGCCCGGTATGGTAAGTGTTCTTGCGAGAGAAGGAATAGAATATCTAGACAGAGTTGAGAGTGTGAAAATCAGAGTGGGTGGTTTACAGCAAGAACCTAGACCACCTCTAAACTATGCACTCATCTTCTCAGTTGAAGGATTGATTAACGAATATATTGAACCATGTGTAGCTCTGCGAGATGGCAAGATCAAAATTGAAGACCCTCTAGTAGGTTTCGAAGAGATAACGTTTCCTGCTCCTTTTGGGAAGTTGGAGGCATTCAATACGAGTGGTGGAACTTCAACACTACCCCACACATATGAAGGGAAAGTGAATGAACTTGATTACAAAACAATCAGGTATCCGGGACATGGCCACAAAATGTGGTGTCTCATGAAATTAGGGCTCATGCAGAGTGATGAACTGGATGTAGATGGCAAAAAAATCGCACCTCGGAGGGTATTAGAAAAACTTCTAGAGAAGAATCTACCTCCTTCTGGAAAAGATGTAACCCTTCTAAGAGTCATGGTCGATGGTTGGAAAGGCACTGAACCGAGGAATATCGAATATGAGGTGATAGATTATTTCGATGATGCAACAGGTCTGACATCAATGATGCGTACGACATCTTTTCCCGCTTCAGTGACAGCTATGATGATGGCAGATGGTCGTATTTCTAAACGTGGCGTACTCACCCCGGAAAGATGCATTCCTCCAGATCTATTCATAGAAGAACTCAGAGCAAGAGGCATTGATATAAAGCATAGAGTCTTCTGAGATGGAACTTCCCCTAAGTGGTACAACTTTCAAATTCAGGGGAAATCACCTTTAGTCCACTTACAGTGGAAAGTTTATGAGTGTAAGTCCATGACAAAGTGAGAGGCATCTAGCATGAAAGTCTTAGTACTGAATGGGAGTCCCCGAAAGGACCGTGGACAAACAGGGAGACTTCTCACTCCCTTTGTTGCAGGCATGAAGGAAGCCAAGGCGGATGTGGAAGTCCTCTATTCCAAGGGTCTAGAAATTGGAGATTGTCGAGGCTGCTTCAATTGCTGGACAACTACACCCGGTAAGTGCATCCAAGATGATGACATGACGAGGGTTTTAGAAAAGATAGCTGATGCAGACCTCATTGTCCTCGCAACACCAGTTTATGTCGATGGAATGACAGGATCTCTCAAATCGCTTCTGGATCGTTTTATTCCTCTACTGCATGGAGCCTTTGAGCTCAGAGATGATCACTGCCGTCATGCTTTGCGTGAAGGTGTAAAGGCAGGAAAACTCGTTCTTTTTTCGGTTTGTGGATTCGCAGAGATGGACAATTTCAATCCTCTAATAGCACACGTGAAAGCACTCAGTAGGAATATGAATAGAGAGTTTGTAGGTTCTCTTTTGCGACCATATGCCTGGATTATTGAACCTGGTATGAAGCAAGGTGCTCCGCTTGATTTTATCTTGGATGCTGTAAAACAAGCAGGTTATCAGTTAGTATCAGAAGGAAAAATGAGTGAAGAAACTCTAGCTACGATAGCTAGCGAGATTGTACCACGGGATGAGGTCATCAGGATGATGCAAGAGTATTATGGCGAGAAGTAGTTATTACGCAGAAGGAAATCACTATGGTACAAAAGCTGAATCCAGAGGACCTAGATGATTTTGATTATTTGCTTCAACAATATATCGAGCATATTGATGATTCCTCGCGGACTGTGGAGCACCTCAAAGAAGGTCTTAGAGTAGGAATGTCTACTGGATCCCGTTATATTATTGGTGAGTATAGTGGAATTAGTGAAGGTCTTGGGATACTAGTTCACAACCCTACAAGCGATCGAATTTCTTTCATTCTTGCCGATTATAATTATGAAGTGGAGAAGAAACTACTTGATCATCTTCTCAAGGAATTTTCACCCATCTCATCAACTCTAATTTTCGAATCCGGTTATCCCACCCCATGGATCTCAGGGGAGTTTTCAGAGTATGCAGTTCGTTGTGGATTTACCAAACATGATCGGTTGTACATGAGACTTGCACGAACCGACTTTTTAGCTTCTCATACCATACATGATGATATTAATCTCGTTCAATTTACTGATTCCATGATTGAAGAAATTACTAGATTGGTTTTCAAAAGTGTGGATGAAACCATTGATCAAGACCTCTTTCCCTATGTCTATGGTACTTATGATACAACTCTAGAATTTCATCAACAACTCACAGCAGGAGATTTCGGAACTCACAAACCATCATATTCTTGGGTTTTGAAAGAAGATGGAGTAAGCATTGGTGTCTGTTTTATGACAACCCGCGGCTACGAAACAGGATTTGTTATGCATTTGGCTATAGTTCCTGAATGCAGACAGAGAGGTCTAGGTAGAGATCTTCTAATTTATTCACTTCAAAATCTTTTTAAAATTCAACCGGAATTGAATACGATTGAACTTGCTGTTACATTAAGTAATCCAGCCACACACCTGTATGAATCTGTAGGCTTCAAGAAAGT
>CAZPWM010000125.1:0-747 GCA_964590575.1 uncultured archaeon | reverse complement strand
CGACCTACGTTTGGAAAAAAGGGTAGGTGATATGTACACAATAATGTACGCATAATAATGTGTACATAATAATGTATATATATTGATTCGCCTATCTATTGATTGAAAAGAGATGTTGCTTCCACTCACCTCACCACGAGTTGATCTTTCCCAGGCAATGATCGCAGTACTTCAGGTATTGAAAGATGCGCCCTCGATGTCAATTGCAGGTATTTCTCAAGCTACTGGAATTGATCGACGAACAGTTGGCAAAGCTATCGACCTAATCATGAAGGTCCAGAAGAGCTTATCCACTCAAAAAATAGAGAAAGAGAAAGTGGGAAAGACATGGGTCATCTCTCTACGAAAGAAGACATCTGAATTGATTGGTTCTGCCAAAAGTAAGATGAAACGGTGAAATACCCATGTCCATAAGATTTCGCAATTTCTCATTTCTAGTTGTATTTGCTACACTTGCTGCTATAACGTCACATATTATGTGGGGCTTTTTTGAATGGCGGGTAATCCCATATGTGATTGTCATTCTCTCTGTAGCTGCGATTGGAGAGAATTTAGTTTCCTCACAGGGATATTATCACTACACTAAGCAGGATACAAATGGCCCATTTTTCAGAAACGTCCCGCTTTGGATTATGTTCCTTTGGGTGTTTAGTGTCCAGGTATGTTTCATAGGGTCGGTATTTCTTGGTTTGAGCAGTTTATCAGCATGTTTTATGTCTGGTATTTTTGCATCAATTGGTGATCTAT
>CAZPWM010000124.1:0-8136 GCA_964590575.1 uncultured archaeon | reverse complement strand
GCCTCCGTAGATTCTGTCGTGGCAAAAGCCATGAAGCTGTCAATAATATCAATATGTGCAAGTAGCATCCTTCGGCAACAATATCGAACTAATCCAAGATTGTCTAGTACTACGGCAGGATCTTCACCTTGTCGTACTTCACGTTTGAACTGCTCGAACTTGTCTGCAACTACTTTGCCGCAAGTAAAACATCGTACTGGTATAATCATTCTATTGTCGCCTCACCTGTATGATTTTTGGTAGCGAGAACGTGCTGAGGGTCCACCAAACTTCTTGGATTCTGTTCTTCGTGGATCTCCAACCAGCATTGTTCTGTCATGATCGATCATCTTTGAGCGTGCCTCAAAGTCCTGACTCATTCGAATCAGACCTGTGGCTATTGCCATTCTTATAGCATCAGCTTGGCTCATGAAACCGCCACCTTTGCATCGTACTTTGATATCGTAGCGTTTCCATCCTTCTCCAAAGAGAATCAATGGTTCCATGATACGCATACGAGCAAGCTCTGGTTGTTGAATCTCCAGAGGACTTCCGTTGATTCTAATTCGACCAGTACCGTCCCTTATTGTGGCTTTTGCAAGACTAGTCTTCCTCTTGCCAGTACTAACAACAACTCTCATGCTATATTGCCTCCGGGTTTCTCCAACCTAATTCTTGACTCAAGTCCCCCACAGTGATGAATTTTTGTTTCATGCTCCTGTATTTTGCACCCTCAAGCACTATCTTTTCTGCTTCGATATATTGCTCAGGAATTCCAATGTACACCTTGATACGTTTGTATGCTGCCTTACCACGAGGTGTGGGCCATGGAAGCATACCCCGAAGCATCTTCCGGACCATCTTGTCAGGACGACGTTCATGGAATGGACCCCTGCTTGGGTTGTAGGAGGTTCTAATGTCGAACTTTGTCTTGAAGGCTTCAATTACGGTTCTGCGATTGCCTGTGATTATGGCTTTCTCAACATTGACGATCACTATATTGTCGCCTAGTATAGCCGCTTTTGCAGCCTTCGCCGCGAGTCGACCAACAACCATATTCTCAGCATCATAAATCTTGACGTTTTCTGTACTCATCAGAACCACCTATACAATGATTGTAACTCCTTTCCCTTTGGGAATCTGAGTAAGTAATTCATTAATTGATATCAATGACCCACCAGCTCCAACAATCACAGTCCTTGCAGAGGTAGATGCATTGAGAGCCGCAACTGTCACTTTATGTGAGAGGATACCAGATCCTAGCACCTTTCCGGGTACTACAATAATATCTCCAGCGCTGGTATGGCGGTCGATTTTTCCAATATTTACTGTAGCGCGCTGACGAGCTGGTCTGGCTATTAGCTCGGCAACTCGTTTCCATACCCCAGCATTATGTTTTACAGATGTCTTCTTTAGCGCATTAATCAGTGCGCGTGTGTTGGGGTCTGTTGGTCCAGATTTGACTGATTTTTCCATATTGTCACACCTCACAGTGAATTCGCGTAGTCAAGAGCCAACCTGATTCGTTCTTTCAGTAATTCGGAAGCTTTCTCAACAATATCTTCGGGACTAAGCGCACCTGTTGATTCTACTTTAAACAGGAAACTGTCTTTTTTGGAATCAATAGTTATTGCGCCAGGCTCGCAGACTTCTACACAAGCCTCACAAAGGCTGCAGTCCAGAGTATTTTGCGTTGATATCGTATCACCATCGACCAACAGAATGTTCTTTGGGCAAACATCAACACAATCCCCGCACTGGTTGCATTTTTTCTTATTCACTTCGACTATGGGTACATACTTGTATGAAACGGTTGATACTGGCTGAAACTTGGCGTTCTCCACACCTTTTCCAAGTCGTGCATAAGCCTCGATAATCAGGCGTTGGTTAGGAGCCAGTTTTACCAGGGGAATATCCCCTGATGCGGGAATTACCTTTGGGTCCTGTGAAGTAAGGTCACGGGAGTAGATTATCTTCTCTTCATCACCTGTTTCTTCTTCTAGGGTGAGTGTACATTGACAAAGGCTACATCCCTTACCTTCGCAGTCACAATCCTCGGGTAAGTTGTAGCTATCAAGATCTGTCACAAGAGGGAATAAGCCTAACCTGTGAGCTAGCATCTCATCGTACATGACACTGGTATTCTCAAGAACAAGTACTTCGTCTATTGCCATCGATGGCAATCTGGTAAGCATGGTTCTGCGTAATGCGTTTGCAAACGCAACATCCACTCCTTCCACTAGAAAATGAATGATATTGTTTTGTTTGTGGACTATCGTAATTTCCATTGACTCACCTGACCGTTATTTCAGTCCATACCCAAAAGACATTCTTTCCCGGACGGACTCGCCATGCGACCAAAATGAGGCCAATTGGCTCACTCGCCCATGCCCTGGGTGTCTTCGCCTGCTTTCTCTAGGCATAAAAGGCTTGTCCTAGGGCGAGGCATTTAGAAAACAATAGGAAGTTGAAAGGATTATTGGATGACTATGCAGCCACTTGAACTATATCTCGTAGTCCATTCACAATCAGTTTGTAACCAGTAAGTCGTTGTTTGGGATCAATAGCAACCATACCCACAGTAGGAACTCCGAGCAAATCTTGCACTGACTCAGGTCTCATTGATCCAGGAATGTCTTGCTTGTTGGCAACAGCAATGACACTCATACCATTTAGTTGATTCTTGAACTTCTCAAGTAGCTGCCGGGTTTTTAATACAGCTTTTGGATTACTCTCAGTAACCACGACAACCATCTTGCTACCTCTCATGAAATCAGCCCATAGGAATTCAAAATGCGATTGACCACCCATCTCAATAAGAGAGACTTTTGTTCTGCTGTCGATAGTGATTGTTCCACAACTCATACCTGCAGTTGGTTGGTAATTTGCCTCCAACTTTGGCTCCCTGTCAGTGAGCAGCTTAATCAGAGTGGACTTGCCCGCATATCCGGACCCCATTAGGGCAACCTTGACATATTGCGTCATGAGAGTAGACTCCAAGTAGAACGCGTTTAGAGAGCGTATTAGATGATGTATTTCGGGTGTAATACTCACTGTTAGAAAAACGCCCTCTCTGAAGCTCTACTTAAGGCTGATGAATTGTCATAATATGAAATGACAAAAGGCGCGGGATAGAAGAGCTTAACAGGCAAAAAGAATTTGCTTGTTGCGAGCTGATGAGATGTCCTTAAAGGGTCCGCAGGTTATTATAATTAAAGATGGGGCCCTAGGTGAACTTGGAGCGCTGATGAAGGATTACACTAATCCTATCTGTGTCACTGATGATTTGATTTACTCAGAATATTCCCAACGTCTAGAACGTGCGATTGGGAAACCTTGTAGATGGTTAATGGCCTCTACCTATCGAGCTAATACTAATACGGTTCTCGGGAATGTCGATATCGTAGTAGGATTCGGTGGAGGAAGTAGTTTGGATGTGGCTAAGCTTATCTCTCGGGATACTGGTATCAGTTGGATATCTATACCTACAGCTGCATCTCACGATGGAATCGCGAGTGAGGTGGCATCTGTAAGTCATAATGGCTACAAATACTCAGAGAAGTGTAAGGGGCCTCTTGCAGTGATTGCTGACACTTCAATCATTTCAATGGCACCTCCCAGATTAAGACTTGCAGGTCTTGGGGATATAATCTGTAAAACCTCAAGTCTTGCTGAATGGAAACTAGCTCATGAAGTGACGAATGAGCTGTTTAATGATGAGGTTTATTCAATTGTAAAGAAAGCATTAGATTCGGTTCTTATAGATGACAGTCTTGAAACCCTAATCAGAGCCGAGATCGAAGCTGGACGAGCAATGAGTATTATCGGTAGTTCGCGACCCTGTTCTGGGACTGAACATGCGATATCCCATGCTATGAACAGGATTTCACCAGAACTGCATGGTTTACAGGTTGCATTTGCGACACCAATATGTCTGTATTACCTTCGAGAAACTGGATGTACCGATTACAAACCTAGAGAAATATTGAATTATATGTTGGAAAGACAAATGCCAACAACATTGTCAGAGATGAAGATTAGTCCTGAGCAATTTATTGATAGTATACACCATGGGTTGAACATCATGGAGAAGAGAAATCGGTATTCGGTTTTGAAACATCTAGAGGTGGATGATGGTTCCCTCAGGTCAGTTATGGCAGAATTTGGATACTGAATATCGATACACTTCGGCAGTTTTAAAAGAACTTACACTGACGGCGCAGGAGAGCCTGTTCTTTTCTGAATAGGCTGAATTTACATATACCGATGAAGAACTAAACTGAGGTAATAACTAATGCCAAAGCCAAGTTTTGTAGAATGGGAGCCTACTGAGGAACTTCAAAAGAAGGCCCTTGAGGCTATAGAGATAGCCAAGGACACAGGACGTATCAAGAAAGGGATCAACGAAGCGACAAAGAGCATTGAGCGTGGTATAGCACGCTTAGTTGTGGTTGCTGAGGACGTTGAGCCGCAAGAAGTAATCATGTACTTGCCTGGTCTTTGTGATGATAAGAAAGCCCCTTATATCTTCGTGAAAAGCAAGGCAGACCTTGGAAACGCTGCAGGCATCGAGCGACCTACTGCTGCTGTCGCAATCATTGTTGATGGCAAGGCAAAGGAACTCGTTGATGATCTCGTTGAGAAGATCAATGCACTTCGTAAGTAAAATCCAGGTGATGGCCGATAATGAGCAAAGAAGAAGAGGTAACTCCAGTAATTCCTGCAGAAGTCATTCAACTTTTAGGGAGAACTGGGGTGACCGGTGAAATCACACAAGTTCGTGTGAAAATACTGGATGGCAGGGACAAAGGGCGAGTCCTAACTCGCAACGTGAAAGGACCCATTAGAATGGGAGATATCCTAATTCTAAGAGAAACTGAACGAGAAGCCCGTAAGATGAGGAGGCGCTAGATAAGAGATGGTTGGCACCCAAAAATGCTCATTCTGTGGGAAAGATATCGAACCAGGAACTGGTTCGGCTTATGTACAAACCAAGGACGGAGCTGTATTTTGGTTCTGTACGAATAAGTGCAAGGTCAACAGAATCAAACGTCGTATGAAACCTCGAGACACAAAGTGGACTGCAGGTTTTGAAAAAGGCGGAAAAATTTCCCGCTAAACACCCTCCAAAAACATGGAACCAAAGGTGGTCTATACCACCTGAGGTTTCATCTATGCTTTTTCTACTTCTTCCTTTACAAAATCAAATATCACTGATCCCAGAGTACTGATTTCATCGGGAGTGATTCCCTCAGAATCTTTTCCTAGAAATAGAATTAGGGATTGGAGAACATTGTCGGATGTGTCATGGTTCTCAATCGCATTCTTGATGATATTGCGAATCTCCATTGTATAGTCTGCGTCACCTAAGCCATAATGTTCAATGTATATTTTGGCTTGCTCTTCAGCATCAGAAGACTCTTTGAGACCTCCTTCAGATGTCCAGAGCTCGATTTCCTGTTTAGCTGTTTCGGAAGAGTCAGATGCATGTGCAATATTAATTCCGGCCCAAATACCATACTTACCTCGGAGTGATGTCGGATCAGCCTTTTGAACGAAGGTTGCGCCAAGTGCATCGCGTACTCCCTGGATTACATTATCAGCTTCAAAGATTATGATTAACACTGGAGCCGAAGATATAAAGTCAACAAGCCATGGAAAGAAAGGTTTCTCTTTGTGGACTGCATAATGTAGCTTAGCTAGCGACTCAGAAACTTTCATCTCTCGAAATGCGCGTATTTTATAGCCGCGATTAATCAGTGCGTTCAGAACTAATGTGCTGACTCTTCGTCGAGCGGTGCCATCCGGCTTTATTATTACAAACGAGCGTTCCAAATTGATTCACCTATAGCTCTCATAATGCATAGATGCTGTATCTATGACTCTCGCGGGAAAGAGGGGGATATAATACATTTCATTTGGTATACTTTAGTAAAAGCGACACTTTCATAACTGTAGTCCGAAGTCTGACAGCAAATTCCTTGTGAGGTGCCAGCTATGACAGACAAAACCAAGTTACGTTCACCAATAGTCACCGTCCTGGGACATATAGACCATGGAAAGACCTCATTGCTTGATAAGATGCGGGGAACAGGGGTTCAGGCTAGAGAAGCTGCTGGTATCACTCAACACATTGGTGCATCATTCTTTCCTACCGAAACAATTCTATCGATCTGTGGAGACCTCCTGAAATCTGTCAACACAGAACTAACTATCGATGGTCTGTTATTTATCGACACACCAGGTCACGAGGCATATCTTAACCTCAGACGACGTGGTGGAGCTATGGCAGATATTGCAATACTTGTGGTTGACATCAATGAAGGTCCTCTCACGCAGTCCTATGAATCACTCAAAATCTTACGGTCTGGAAAGACTCCATTTCTAATAGCGGCAAACAAACTTGACAAAGTTCCGGGCTGGAGAGAGAAACCTGGGATGACCCTTTTCAATGCCATTAAAGCACAAGGCCAATCTACTCAGAATGAAGTTGATAGGCGACTCTATGAAATTGTGGGAGCTCTCTCAGCCAATGGTATTCAATCAGAGAGGTTTGACCGTGTTGAAGATTTCAGAAAAACTGTGGCTATTGTTCCAACTAGTGCCAAGACAGGGGTTGGAATTCCAGAACTCCTGATGGTTCTCTCGGGTTTGACTCAGCAATATATGAAGGAAAGGTTGCGTATTTCAAAAGGACCTGCAAGGGGCGCCATTCTGGAGGTTCGAGAAGAAACTGGACTTGGTATAACATTGGACACAATAATCTATGAGGGTGTCCTCAAGAAGACGGACACAATAGTGGTTGGCGGGCTTGATGGTGTGATTGTGGCTAAAATCAGAGCCCTATTACAACCAAAGCCACTGGATGAAATTAGAGACCCAAAGGAGAAATTTACTCACGTTGACCAAGTCCATGCAGCAGCTGGAATTAAAATAGTTGCACCGGATATAGAGGGAGCAGTAGCGGGCGCTCCTGTGTATGCTGTCACAGATCCGGAACAACTTGAAGAAATAATGAAAAAGGTTCAAGATGAAGTCGGAGCAATTCGGATTCAAACAGATAAGTCAGGAATTGTCCTAAAGACAGATACTTTGGGATCACTAGAAGCGGTAACTCAATTCCTTCAAGACCGCAAGGTAACTGTGAGAGCCGCTGATGTTGGGCCTATTGTGAAACGGGATATCATCGAAGCTCAGGCGTCTGGTGATACAGATCCTCTGAATGCAGTAGTTCTTGGATTTAACGTCAAATTCGCACCTGATATAGAGGATTTGGCTGCAGAGCTAGGCGTAGAAGTCTTCCGAAATGAGGTCATTTATCGTCTTTATGATGAATATAATGCATGGTTGATTGTTAAGAAAGAACAAGCTAAAGCCCAGTCTCTTAGCTCAATTATTCGACCTGGGAAAATGGAGATTATGCCTGATTATATCTTTAGACATAGCAATCCAGCTGTAGTAGGTGTAAAAGTCCACGGAATCATCAGGCCAAAAACGGGATTGATTAATGAAGAAGGAAAACGTGTTGGTACGATTCTCCAAATTCAAGATAGAAGTGTTACAATTGAAGAAGCTACAGAAGGCATGGAGGTAGCTGTTTCAATACGGGGACCTACGATTGGTCGACAAGTGAAACCCACTGATATCTTGTATACAGATATTCCGGACAAACATATTTTGGCAATCAGAAAGAAGTTTCTTGATGATCTTTCACAGTCAGAACAAGAAGTGCTGGAAGAGCTAACTACCATCAAGAGAGCTCTTGGGTCTTTTGTCTGAATACCATTGACAATGTTTTTAGGCAATTTTGTGAACCGCTCTGATGCAGCGGGCAGGACGGGCCGTTTGCCGCGGTCGAGACCACATGGCACTAGTGGCGTCAGTAACCCCGTGGAGGGTGAAACCCAACTGCGGAGAGTTTCGCTGTGGGACTGTGATGGGCAGTCTCTGGAGTCTGTTACGGACATAGTAGCATTCGAAGGTCTGCTGTGATTGTCTTAGACTTCCGAAACGGGTCAGGCCCTGGCGGGAACAGCCCTAAGGATGAGTAGTGGAGCCCCAGAGGTAGCTGCCTTGAGAAACGCAACGAGCTAACTCACTGTGGAAAGGACATTCGATACATCGGGAGCCGCTGCACCTTTCCTTTTTGGTCCTCGT
>CAZPWM010000123.1:0-8183 GCA_964590575.1 uncultured archaeon | reverse complement strand
CGCAGCCCTTGTTGTTGAATCATGAAAGACCTGTCTTTAAATAACTAGGAAAGAACATAGACAGTGCACTCTGAATTAGTAATTTGCGAAGGGTCAATATTGACCCACTTTTTCCATTCATCAATACACCACCGTTGATTGTAGATTGGACAAACTTGGACACTAGGTCCAAGCAGTCCGCCCACCAACGGCAGTGGGTTTTTCAACTTGCATGATGTTCCGTGCAGCGTTCACATCGGCGTGATGATGTTCGCTGCACTCGGAGCAGTAGAAGTACTCTCCACCATTCTTCTCAGTAGTAGAGTTCTCGTTCTCCACTCTCACACCTCTCTCCCCACACACATGACAGGTCTGGGAGGTCCATGCCGGGTTCACCAACCAGATACCTCCGTTACGATGACCAAGTGCCTCCCGTCGATACCTCACTCCCTCTATCATCTTCGACCACAGATTCGTAGAGAGGTTCCAGCTGTGTCTTCTCATTCCGCCTTTTCCTTGGAAGGAACGGAGGTCCTCAAAGAAGACTGTCTTCACGCCGTGATGCTCACAGAACCACACGGTCTCAGCGGCGACCTGATGGGAGATCTCATCATCTATGCGTCGGACCTTTCTCCACACTGACTCCAGCTCTCTCTCCTTCTTCAGAAGGATTACCGGAGGCTGCTGCATAGTGTGCTTTCTCTCCCAGTTATTCCGCTTCAGTGCAATCTGTGACATCAGTATCCTTGTCCGCTGTCTCAATCGCTCTCTCTTTTCGTAGAGCTCCTGTCTTCCTATCATGGTTTCCTCATACGCTGCATCTCCGTTCCTCACTGACACAACCATGGAGTGCCTCAATCCTCTATCCACTCCAGCCTTTCTCTTTCGGACTGGAACTGATTTGAGAACAGCCTTCAGAAGTTCCTCATCCGGAGCCATGAAGGGGATGTGTAGAGTGACCTTCTTTCCCTCCATCTTGATTAAAGGCGGAGCAGACCTTCTCGACCTCTTCAGATCTTGAATGATTCTCTTCAGGTCACTTATTCGGACCTTGTTCTTCTCAGATTGTGCTCGTTCAATGGCAAGCTCTCGGGTGAACCGCTGAAGCCAAATTGTGTTCTCCAGCTGCTGACTCATGTCCTCAAAACGAGCTGCTCGATACTCTAACTGGAAAGCACGTTGAAGATGTCCCTGTGCTCTAGCTTCCTGAGCCCTTTTCCTTGCTCGTTTTGCTTTTCTTGGAAACCAGTTTAGGAACCGAAACCGAATTGTCTGACTCTTGTACGGTGACAGTGTTTCAGTTTCATGTCCCTGTATTCCCGGGGGAGTCTTGAAATAGAGAATTATCTCATCCTCTCTCTCGGGATCTGAAGAAAACCAGTATCCCTGTCCTGTGGTGTTCTCTGTACTTGCTGCGAATTCCGTGGTGTCCTTCTGAAATGTCGGGTCGATGAATGGAAATCTGTTCGGTTTCCACTGCTTCACCTTATCTATGATGAATAGCTCAGTCCGAACTCTATCAGGGGAGTTCTTCCCTAGCATCTCCAGGACGGTCCTTCTTCGTTCACCCTCCTTCAGGGGATTGGCTTCTCGAACTTCCTTTCTTAATACACTCCTCACCTGTCGACAAGCAGAGAGGGCATAGTGATATGACCCATTAGACTTTCTCTCAATTGTATCCTTTATCTTGCGAATGAGGTCTGAAGGAATCCTTCGTTTCCTCATCAGTTTCAACAGTTGATAATCATCAGATGAGAGTATATCCATCAGTGAGTTCACGAGTCTTCTTCTGGTGTGGTTCGCATGAATTATTCGCGCTGCGGTTTCAAGGACATTTCGATGCATCCGCTCAAAAACGAGTCTACCAAACTCATTGTCCGGTGTCCACTTGAGCTGATGCTCTTTCCGGAGGACAAGGTATGCCATCCCTTTAGACTCGTCCAGCTCCTTGCCAAGTGACTCTGCATATGTAGAGTCAGAAAAAACCTTCTCCAATATCAGATTCACAGCTCTACGATAATAGCTGAAACTCTCTGAAACGACTGCTAGGTCAAGGTTGTTGCACTTCCGACCACTGAGCTGGTGAAATATATCAGATGGTTCGATACAAATCGAAGGTTTTCTTCCCAGCCCCTTTCGAGCCACCACCCGGTAGTATGAGTTCAGAGTGAACTTCTGTGTAAGAAGAGTCGATGAAGGGCAATAATTAATATCGTCCATTGTTTTCTGCTGTGATTTTACTTCAGTAGAATCAGTCTGCACGCGGGAACGACGCCGCGAGTCTTCCTTCATCGACAATTCACCGTTATCTCGTTCCTTATGGGCTATATAAGCCCATACAAGTATGGGCAAATAATTAATACCAGAGTTAAAATTTAGATGAATATTTGATATTCTAAAATTCTTCTAATACCCATTAAATCTCATTTTCATGAAAAATATGTATAGAAATAACTCATAAAATACAAAGATAAATATGAAAACGCAGGATTCAATATTACGATGGTACATCAAAGAGGTCGCCCAATACTTCCAATGCCAGTACATCCAGAGCGAGTGATATCAAGAGCAGTGAAGGCTGGTCTCTCAGCGACCATTGTACTTCAAAGAAACATCAGCAACAACATCACAAGAGAGTATTACGACAGGTCATATGAGAGGTGGAACATCCGACAGAGAGTCTACCAGATCACAAAAGAACAAGGGAAACCCGACTTCTCACATATCAGTAAAGCCGAGGCACCAATAAGAGATGACACTCGACTCATGTTATACGAGAACGCCGCCAAGTATGGATTCACTGCAAGCACCAGACAGAAGAAGACAGATGATTCAGTTGACCCACTCAATCAACGGTTCAATGCCTGTGGGAGGGTGGTCCGAGAGAGCTCCGAGATCATGTTTCCTATCCCAAATCCGATGGACTTTGGTACTTACTCTAGACGTGATGGCGGGGGTACAAACAAGTATAGGCGTGCTGGGTATGAGCGCTCATCCTTCGGACCAAAGGTAATCCTCGCTCATCCTGACCTCCCATCTCTAGACTTTGGTGATGCTGCGCGGAGTCATAACGAGTATCTTGCTGCCTTCTGTGCCATTCACAATGTGTCTGTGACTGAAACCACCAAGTACAGTCACCTCTTCCACCTCTTAGTACGCCCCTATCTGGAATATCTCTATTCTGAGTTCAAGTGTGGCAAGCCTAACTTCCAGAAGGGATTGAACTGGGCACTTCGTCAGGTCAAGGAGCTTGTCCTAGATGCTGGATTTCAACCCACATTGAATGAGAAGAAGACTGTTACGGACAAACTAGATTATGAAGGACTGAACAAAGAGAAAGAGAACAAGAGATTCTTCAAAATACAGGAAACAGAAGCAAAGATGTTCTATGGTGACCATCCTGCAGTGGTTGAACTGAACAGGTTGAGGGGGAATCTGGATGAGGATGAGAGTAGTGAAGGAAACTCCAAAGAAGATTCAATATTCACAACGAAGGACGTCGAACATCTCAGGAATAACGTCGCAAGGAGATCCCGGATTGCTGGCTCAATCATGCACAGAAGATTATCGGTTCTATTCCCCAGCCCCTGGCATCTGAATGATGTGGTTCTCTCAGGGGACAGGTATGTTCGTTCCTCAGACTACATCATCATAGCAGAGGTCCCTATACAAAGTAAGTTTGGAGCTGGAAAGGTAGACCTCATCCTCTGCGAGCGGACCATCAGTGAGGATGGAAAACAAGTCCTCTGGAGACCTGTCTTTGTACTGGAGATCAAGACACGGTTAGGACAGAGCTGGCATTTTGATGCAGACTACAAAGACTCAGAGGTCCGTCCGAGGGGCAGTCATCTGCAGCGAATTGTTCCCGTGTTTCCATTGAGCGATTACCCTCTTGATGATGATCAGTGGAATGCTATTGTCAGGTCAACACCAACATCCACTGCGCGAGACCAGCTAGAGATCTACTGTCAAGCAGTTGCTGAGTTGTATACGAACACCACACAACAAGATGTGGGGCATATACTGAGAGGCGTTGTCGTCATCGAGTCATCCTCTGACATCAATGAGCTACGAAAGGTGTTGGAACAACTCATTATTCACTCATACGAGTCAGTGAAGAGTAGCGCCCAGAAACTCAGACGTACTGTTATTACGCCAGCTGAGATCGACGATTGCAGGATTGCTCTCGTTCTGGATGAACAGTCTGTGCCAAAAAGAGAGAATGGCGAATCAGTCAAAGTTCCATGGGTTCCAGTCTACAATCCATTCAAGACCAGAAAGAATACGAAAAGGCACTTCCTGCTTTACCTCGCAGGGAACCCTCCGACATCAGCTGGGCAGTCCGCAGCATGGAACGCGATATACTACCATGGTCTCCAGATGTTCTATGAGATGAAGGAGATAGATGAAACAACTGAGTTTGTCTGGATGGATCTGGCAAATCAGTTCAATGAACCCCGTCTTGCAGAGGCTCGTCTACGTCTTAGACCAAGAAGATACTCAGAGGAGGAGGTAGCGAAAGTACAACCAAGTCACATCCGAGAGTTCTTCGAAGGTATCAAGGTCAAGGGATATTTGGATGGCATTCTGACATTCCTTTACAGAGAGGGAGGACTACCATCATTTAGACTGAAGAAACGGAAGAACAAGAGAAGGGTTGTCATTGTCAGTGGAGCTGACACCCTCCGCGATGCCACACCACAATCCCACAAAGAACGTCTATCTCTGCTTATAGACCATCTACTGAGTAGTCTTCCTGATGATGAGATGACCACAGTGGTTTGGTTTGACACACCAGTACCATCTGTTGAGAAGGCCATTCCCTATTCAAGCAGATCTCTACTTCCCTATCATGAAACCTCTTCTCTTGGAGAGATAGTGACTGAGATAGTCTGGAATCTTCCCATTGCTCCTAGAGGAGCATTACAACCTGAGAAGTGGAAACTTCCAGTCATTGGTGACTCTCCTATGCACGACGACATCAGGGTCATTGTTCGTCATACCTCTACTGATTTCAAGATGGAACTGACTCACGTCCCTTTCTTGAGAGGATGGTCCAAGAGGTTCAGGAATAAAGGGACTGGGCTGATCACCCGAGAACAGGAGATAGATGACATTGTCCCTGACAGAGCCCTCAGACAACGTATGAAACTACTCTCTCTGACCATGATTCCCTGGCTGGTGAAACTCTGGCCCAAGGAAACTCTGGTGGAGGACTCCGCAGAGACCCTTGAAGAACAGTTCGCCCAACTTGATACAGAGTTTAGAGGGGGAAACGAACCTTTGACTGTTACAAGGACTACACAAACCGGACCAATCAGTAAGGCTCCCAGTCTGCTTGAGCTCGTGAGGTTCAGACTCCCTGACACCATGGATGCCAGGTCTTTTCAGGAGATGACCACAGGTAAGATCAAATCACAGCGGCTCTACAGGTCTCCACGAAGACTGAAGACCAGACCACTCCAGCAGGTTCCAGCTCCTCGTGTGGAAGAGGAAGTGGTAGACTTGGAGTCAGAACAGCCTGGGCATGAATGGCTGTTCGGGATCAAGTTCGCAGGTGACAGTGATGAACAAGTTCCCTGGTGGATAGTCATTCAGGACCCTGTCTGTCCCTCGAGAATGTTAGCGGGCTGTTTCACAGACAGGCTTCCTGACAAGGACGGATTTCTCTGGGCTGAGAGCAGACAGGAGTTAGTGAACCAGTCAAGTCTGGAAGACATCCTCGGATTCAACAATATCCTCATCATCGGCAGGAAGATGGGGGCTGGAATCGAAATATGGAGCTCTACGGACAGCAAACATCCGATCCAGGAGGGATTGCTTGAGGTAAGAGGACAAGGGCGCTCCACCGTGGGACACCTTCGAGCCATACGTCAGACATCCATTGTCGAAACCACCGATGGCCCCTCATCAACTGTGCAACCCTCAGAGGCATTCTACTCCCGGATGGTCGACTCATTGCGAAGACATCTTACAACAGTCACCAGTCCCGCTCCAGTCATTCTGCGACTTAAGATGGAGGACAATCTCTGTCAGGTCAGTATTATGAACGAGGATGAGGAGGTGGTTCAGCGGACACCGGTCGAGTACACTGCTGACCTCATCTCTCTCCTGCGATGGCCCATGACAAAGGGTGGTCCTATGTTCACAGACTCTGGGGAGTACGTGACCTGGAGTGTCTTTGATGGCATAGACTATGGGGAACTTGACTTCATCAACCCCTATGTGACATACACAGCTGCAAGGAAGGCACCACGGGAGCTTCCAAAGAGAGTGTCCCAGTTCTTTGAGGAGGCAGAGGAGCTAGCGGTGAGTGTCGAACATGACCCCCGGGTCTGTCCCATGGTACAGGGTGAGGGAGGGGGTCACAGGGCATGTTGGAGAATCACTCTCCCGTCCAGCTGTCCAGTCACTGTGAAGAAACAGCTGGACAGGCATCTGACGGGAGAGGAGGTGAACGGGTTGCTTTCGCCGGGAAGAATCTTAGCTGGAGGAAGACTGTACACCTTTGCCATCACGCCACCGCCAGTGTCCGAGTTGGATGAGAGCATAGTCTTCCATGAGGAGAGATACATCCGCATCCTCCTTCGGAGTCTCGGACTCCAGCTGAAACCCCTAAGCCCTGGAACGTTTCTTGAGGTTGAAGACCAGCAGTGGGCTATCTCCATAACATGGGATGGAAGACATCTCAAGTGGGAAGCCCAATCTACTGTGTCAGGACTTAAATTCATGGGAGGGACCCACACAGTGGAGCTTGTCCATGGAACCAGTGCTCGGGAGGAGTGCGAGCGGATACTCGACTCGATCACCTCTTTGATTCCGGAGGATGAGATTGAAAGATATCCAGAGCTTGAGGAGGAAGTGATGTTCAGCCTCAGGAGTTTGGGATACTCAAAGTCCAGTCCGCCCTGCGAACTCCGCATCATTGAGTCCACGGAGTCTGTCTTCAGCTACGGCGTGTACCTGAGGAGAGGAAATTCCGGAGAAGCTCTTGCAACGTTCATCATCGACGCTGTCTGTAGTCTGCATCCTGACTCTATCATTGAGATGGTCGATCTAGGACCTTTCAACATCCGAAACAAAAGGTCATTCATGAGAAGACTGACCAGCTGGGTGAATAGGAACGTTCCCAGTGAAGAGGAGGGGGAGGAGGGAGAAGAGGTGGATGAGTGGGAGGTGACCCTCTTCATCAATACAGGGAGCTGTGCGGTCCACTGGGAGGCCACTGAGGGCAACAGTAAAGAGTATCGGAGTGGGCTGCTGTATGATGACCCTAAGGTGCTGCTGGATGGGATTGTGGAGGAGGCTGAGAAGGTGGTGAGAGTGGCCTTCGAGGGTGATGTGGTCTCAGAGCTGAAGCACATCTCTAACCTTGAGGAGGTGCTTGAGGAGCAGGTGCCTGTGATCATACAGGAGCTGCGTCAGCCAAGAGAATGAACCAGACCTCTCTTGATGGTGGCACCCCGAAGACCGTATACCCGACCCGAGAAGGAAGCGATGAGTGCCATCATGTCAGTGACCAGTTCTTCTTGGGGAGTCTTGTCCTCTTTCTCCATCAGGATGACCAGTTCAACACCATAGTCTTCTAAAATGCGCTGAAGGAGGTCCACACCGAAACGAGCCAGACGGTCCCTGTGGGTGACAACGAGAGTGTCAATAACTCCCTTCTGTGCCATGTTAAGGAGGCGCCTGAGACCACGACGTTTCATGTTCAATCCGGAACCGATGTCAGTGAAGACCAGGGGACGAGAGGCGTAGTGTTGTCTGCAGTAAGTGGTGAGAGTCTTGAACTGTCGGTCAAGGTCACCATCGGTCTTCTGGCGGTGCCCTGAGACCCGTGCATAGATCGCACATCGTTTCCTGTCTGGATGTTCCAAGACCTCTCTGTGAAAGATTCCGAGGAGTCTGTTCACCTCAGAGAGTGAGATCCTACGGTGGTTGCCCGGAGTCCTGACGCAGTGGATAAACCCTTTTGAGTCCCAACGTCTGATGGTCTTGGAACACACTCCCAGTCTTCGGGCACCCTGTGATACTGAAAACATGAGTTGTTCTATCAGACTCTTGTCTAATCAATGTCCAAGTTTGTCACAGTTCTTTACAGCTGTTTCCCACCCTCATGTTGCATGGCGGGTGATATTCTCTTCTAGCAGGGATGTTTGTTTATCAGGTGGCATGGTCAGACTACCTCTATCAAAAAAGTGAAC
>CAZPWM010000122.1:0-8244 GCA_964590575.1 uncultured archaeon | reverse complement strand
TCCAGGGTTATATCGTGCAGATGCAGGACATAACCTCCCAGAAGCAAGCTGAGGAAGAGCTTCTGAATAGTATTGAGTTGATGAAAAAAACATTCGAGAGTCAAATGGATGCTGTTTTCATCTTTGACCAAGGCACACCAAGCAAGATAATCGATGCTAATCCAGCGTCTACCAAGATGTTCGGCTATGATAAACAAGAGCTGATTGGAAGAACGAGCAAGTTCCTGCACGTCAGTGACAAGGCATATGATGACTTCGTTCGACAACTCATGGACTCAATCGATACTACAGGATTTCTTCAACTCGAAGCCATCAATATGAAGAGGAAAGATGGATCCGTTTTTCCGACTGAGCTGACAGTGGCACCTCTTATTGATGAGCTGGACCGGTTGGACGGATTCGTCAGCGTTGTGCGAGATGTCACTGAACACATAGAAGATGATAGAAATCTTCGTGAGAGCCAAGAGCTATTCCACTCAACGATCGAGTCAACTGGGGATGGTATTCTAGTTGTAGGTGTCAATGGGCGTATAATGCATACAAACTCCCGTTTCGCCGAGGTATGGCATGTAGCAGATAGTGTCCTGATATCAAGAGAAATGGAAAGCCTCTTTCTACATATGAGCAGCTTTCTTGCATTAGAAAATGATTTCTTGCATGAAGCTCAACTATTACTGCACAATAGCAATAGCGCTACTAACATACTTGACCTCAAGAACGGAAGAGTCATTGAGTCTTACTCAGCTCCTATAGAACGTAATGGTGTCCTTCTAGCAAGGGTCTGGTCTTTCCGAGACATTACAAGGATTAAGAAAGCAGAGGAATCTGCAAGGCTGTATTTGGATCTCATGGGCCATGACATTCGTAATCGTCTTCAGGTCATAACAATGTCCGTAGAACTGGGGCGAATGCTTGGTTATGATGAAGAGTATACAGAACTTCTTGAGGAGATTGAATCTGCAGCTAGGAGCTGCGCAACAATTGTATCGAAAGTGAAGAAGACTGAGAACTTGGAGCAGGCACCACTAGCTGATAGGTCGCTAACAGAGGCTGTTCGTGAGTGCCTTGACGCAATAAGCTCTAGATTCAAAGACCTCCGGATTGAGGAGGTCTTGAGCAAATCAAAGATGAATGTAAAGGCAGATGACTACCTAGCTGTTCTCCTCATGAATCTCTTTGAAAACTGCGTTGTTCATAATAATCGAATAGGCAAGCGGCTCTGGGTGCGCCTTAGTGAGGAGAACGGTGGATATCTTCTGTCCATATCTGACAATGGTCCAGGGTTATCTGACAAGAGAAAGGAAACGCTCTTCAACACACGGCGTCGGTATGGCGGTGTTGGCTTGCATATAGCACGTCAAATCACAGATAAGTATGGAGGGCATATTTCTGTTATGGATCGTGTTTCGGGAAATTCCTCTGAAGGATTAGAGTTTCAGCTGTGGTTTCCCAGGTGTGATTCTACAAGTGCGTAAAACCAGAGTGGCAACCAGTGGCTTATTGCTTGTTGTGTATTTATATGGATATTTAGAAGATTCATTAGAATTTCCTAATCCTTTCCCTTTTCGTGACTATGAACGAATATGATTGAAGATTAGTTCTTGCACGCCAGAACAATGAGCTCGATATATACATGTCACTGTTGCGACATGATTTCCAAAATGACATAGGCTTAATCCTTAGAACAACCGATTTGGTGATAATGGAGTCTAAAGACAAAACGACTCTGGCGGAGATGAGTAATATTGAAGCAGTTGCAGAGAGAATGATTCGTTTGCTATCATTATTGTCATCTACATCAACACAAGATAGTCGAGGCGACATTGAATCTATGATTGAGAATATTGCATCTCAAGCGATGCAGGCGCATTCCAATCTTCAGGTCACCATTAATGTTGATGAAACTGTGAAAAACACACACTATATTGGTGGCAAACTACTACCTCTTGTGTTCGAGAATCTCTTCAGAAATTCAGCATCATACGCAGGTGACAACCCGATTGTGACAGTAACGCTATTCAAAGATGGAGATGAACTCATCATCGACGTCATGGATAATGGACCTGGCGTGGATCCAATCATTCAGGAACACTTGTTCGAAAAGGGTGCGTCGACGCGAGGTTCCAAAAAAGGGCTAGGGCTCTATCTTTCCAAGAAAGTAATTCTCTCACTAGGCGGGTCCATTGAATATCGAACACTGTCTAAAGGCTCTGCTTTCCGAATCAGGCTCAAAACCTTCTAAAGTCCATCTCCTCTTCTAGAGTGCTATTGATACATCTTGTGTGTCGACTATACAATTAAATCTCGCAAAGATGAACCCCAGACCTCACGACATACCACCATCGCATCCTTAAGTATCGACTCTACTTTCTTAGAGATTCCACTCCGTGAAATCTGCTGTGCTATGTCTCTCTGTATGGCTTCCAAGGCATCAGAAACTTGATCCAAATCGCTTATTTGAAGGCCTTCTTCGAGCCGACAGGTAACCTTGAAGCCTCTGCGACATTCGATTCTTGCAGCCCATGGGATTTGAACAATTGTTCGGTTGATTGCTGCCTCCAAGTATTTTGATATTGTCTTGCTCCTAATAATTCTCGAGTACTTTTTCAGGATTCTTGTGAGTATACATTCATTGATGAGCACCATCTTTCGCTCAAGAGAAACTCTTTGAATAAAACCCTCATTGGTTAAGAGACCAAGCTCGATGAGCATCTTCTCTTTTTTCTTTAGTCTTAGCCTACGCAATATTCGAAATAATGATGACCTTCCATCCAAGGCTCCTATCACCTTCAAAGAAATGGCAGAGAGACCTTTTGGATTAGTTGAATCTAATAGGTGGCTTCCAGCACCCTCTGACAACATGAGAATATCATTATCTGATGGTGCATGAACAACATAGATGAATCTATACCAAAGAGCTCTTGATACCAATTCCATTACTTCTTCAAGTGATATCATAAGGATATCCCTAGCTTCTAAGATAGTCTTCTTATCCTCAACATGAGTAAGAAGCTTCTTCACCCCATAAGACCATCTGGGTGATTCACAAATGGTTGACATATTACGCCAATCATACCCCTTAAGAAGAACAGTCCTTTTAGAGAGTCTATCGCCCACAAAGGTTCTCCTTACAAACTGATCGAACTCACCAAAAGCTCTTCCTTCTATTCCGTCTGCGTTCTTGAGTACCGCGAAACTGTCTTCAAATTCTTTTAATACTCTGCGCAGCTTGCTCCTCACTTCACCAGTTTCCCTTTTCACAACGAGAACTCCTATCGCCCATTCGCCGCCCTCGACAATAAGTGTTGTATCAGGTCCATACTCGGTCTTCCAATGAGTATGCTTTGTTCCCGACAACTCTTGCATGAACGAAGTAAGAGCAGAAACTAGACCCGACACTATTTGCGTGTCCTGTGTAACTGCAACGAATTCGTGGGAATAGGGTGCGAGACCAGACAGTGAATTTAGGATGAACAGTAATTGCTCATTTGAGAATTTTGAGTAATCTTGTGTTGTGTAGATGTCCTTAGGGGTTTGCAAGAAGGAAGTCAGTATACTTCTTGATTGATAGCCATTCATGGTCTATGAGTCACCACTATTGACCAAGTGCTTATAATTATCGAACATAGTTATGAATAGCATCAAAGAGGTCCTTGCTTCGGATGGGTTTGGTTAAGAATCCAAGAGCTCCTGCATCGATGGCTTCAGCTTCCACAGAGTTGTCTGCACTTATAAATACAATAACAGCCTTTGAATCTAGCTCTATTAGTTCACGCGTTGCCGTGACGCCATTCATGATTGGCATTCGATGATCCATCAACACGATATTGGGCTTGGGATTCAGTGTAACATATTTCTCAAGGGCTTCTGCGCCATTATACGCATGGTCGACAACTGAGTGGCCACCCAGAATCAAGATACGCTCTAGGACTTTGTGGAGAAAGATATCGTCATCTACGATCATTATCATTGCCATTATTTTTTACCCCCTTGTTGCTTTTCGTCATGATTCATATATCTCAGTAAAAGAACGAATTTTGTTCCCTTAGAACTGTCACCGTCTACCCTGTCCTCAACACGAATGAAAGCGCCGTAGCTATCGAGGATGGTCTTGATCAGAGTCAAACCAAGTCCGAGGCCTATGATGCTCTCTCTTCGATGGGTGAAACTATCAAACACACTCTCTTTTTCTTCATCTGCTATACCCGGTCCACGGTCCATCACTTGTATGCGCAAGAATGGAGTGTGCTTGATGGGTTCTGCATCGATTTCGATTTCTACATCATTATTCTTATCAAATTTCATCGAATTGTGAAAAAGACTAAAAAACACATCTTTCAGGTACTCATCTGCTAGAACAGAATACTTCTTGGTGCTAAGGTCCGTCCTTAGGTGCATCTTTTTATCAGGAAAAGCCTCCATAGCTGTTGTAGCTGCTGATGACACAACGCTCCAAAGATCTAGCTGCTCTATCCTCGGTCTTTCAGCTCCTATTTTGGTCATTTTTCGTATATTTGATGCTATCCTTGAAGCTTTCTCAAGTTCCACTAAACCCTCACGGACGAGTCCTTCAAGTTGTTTAGGAAACTCGGGGCTCATGAGGAGAATTTCTGCCATTGATAGAATTTCCTGATTTATGTTCATAAGGTCATGCACTAATAAATCCACAAAGAACTCATTGCGAGATGTAGCTTCTATTAGTTTCTCCTCTGTTTTCTTGCGGCTCGTGATATCCCTGAAAAAGCCAGTTGCTGCAACGATTTTATTTTCTATTCTTAGTGGAAATAGGTTTCCCTCAACATAAATGGCGGTGCCATCCTTTGCCACGAAAATAGTTTCAATATTAGTTCTTGTTTCACCCTTGAGCACTTCAGAAATAAGTTCTTCGTGAATCTTGACCTGCCCAGGAAATAATACGTCCTTCAAATGAAGCCTTCTGAATTCGACATCACTATACCCCAGAGTTTCGAGCCACGCTCGATTGACGAACTCAAAACTGCTATCGTGTTTGACACACTGAATTAAATCGTTCGTTCCCTCGATTAGGGAGAGGATAAGTTGCATCTGCTCCATTGCATTCACTTCCGCGAGTCCATGAAATCGGTCCCCCAAGGAATCGCATCATCGCTCTATATGATATCTTGTTTGCATTATCAATCTTGCTTGTAGGAATTAGCGTTCTACGCCTAGATGCAATATCTGAGGTCCTCAAAAGATGTGAAAAGAATCAGCACTCTTTGTCTTGGTATTCGAATTCGCGATGAAACAAATTAATAAAGGCGACCAGATTCATTATTCATATAGTAATAACTGAACATGTTTCTCTCGGATACAGCTGACGCTTTTAATTGCAGAGAATCTGTTTTTGTCACAGACTTGGCTAATGGGGCAAGAAACGATGTTGACAATTGATGAAAAAGTTGCTCATCAGATTGTATGTCTAAGGAATATTGCGAATGTCCTTTCCCACTCGGAAAGCGATATCGAGGAGGTGCTCAATACTCTTGTTCATCTGGTTCCTGAAGGTTGGCAATTTTCTGAAGATGCCGCTTGCAGGATTGTATATGAGAACATGCAAGCGATGTCTGCCAATTATAAAGAAACGCAATGGGTACAATCAGCTCCCATCTACTCGGACGGAAAGCAAATTGCTATCATAGAAATCAGATATCTCTCCAAAAAGCCGGACGCAGATGAAGGCCCATTCCTTCTGTTGGAACGCAACCTTCTTGATATCATCGCATCGGAATTAGGTTCCTACTTTGACCGCAAGAAAATAGAAGCGGTCAAAGATTGGCAACACAAGGAACTGGGTCTCTACGCATCT
This sequence comes from uncultured archaeon, assembly GCA_964590575.1. GTDB lineage: Archaea > Asgardarchaeota > Thorarchaeia > Thorarchaeales > Thorarchaeaceae > SMTZ1-45. The sequence continues at coordinate 2,417 of CAZPWM010000122.1, read as the reverse complement.
CTTCTCCGTCATGATTTGAGGAATGATGTTGGTATTGTCCTTGGTAATGTTGATGCGATGAGGATGTTACTCTCCGACCGAGGAGAAATAGCTGAAGAATTGCTTGTTTCGACAGAGGCTGTTTGCGAAAGGATGTTATCACTAATTACAACATTCGGATCATCAGCAAATAAACTTGAGAAGAACATTGTAGCGTTAGTTCGAGTATCGGCTATGCAAGCCAAGGAAGCAAACCTGAATCTCAGAGTCACACTAAAAGTTGCGCGCGGCGCAAACAAATTGGCTGTTCCAGAGAGCGCTCTGTTACCTTTGGTATTCGATAATCTATTGAGGAATGCTTCGATGCATGCAGGAGAAAAACCTACCGTGAATATTAGTATACGTCGAGAGGACCGTCATGCATGCATTATCGTTGAAGATGATGGTCCTGGTGTCACTGAGGAAATACGAGCAAAACTATTCACGAGAGGTGGTTCATCAAGATCTGGGGGTGGACTTGGGCTCTACTTGTCAAGGAGGGTGATCGAAGTATTAGGTGGCTCAATGGACTTTATTGACACTCCAGAAGGTAGTGGAGCTGCATTCAGAATTCTTTTGCCATTAGTCTGACTATACAATTGCTCATTTCTCGAAACGAAATGGAATAGATTATAAAATGCCATCTATGCAAAGATATGATGGCATTCAGATTATGTGGGAACCAGAAGAATTCTCTCTTGCAGTATTCTAAATGTGTTTGCAAGCAAGAAACAGAGGAAATCTCCGAAGAAGCATGGGAACATTGCTTTACGATTCGCATATTTCTTAAAGAACAACGACCCGAGTGCTTGTAAGAAATAGTTGCATTCCACAAGATTGGAGTAGATTCATTATTTGATGATGTGAATGATCATCAATATCTAATTGTACCTAAACTGAATCTGGAGAAGCTCTAGGAATCTCAAGAATGAATTTCACACCTTGTCGGTAGTCTTCTGGCACTCTATCTTCCACATAGACTTTTCCACCATAATAACTAATAATGCGGTTTACTAAAGTAAGACCAATTCCAGTTCCAAGATAGCCTGTTCTCATAAGTGATACTCTCCCAAACAAGAGGGTTTTTGTTTGATCCGGGATTCCAGTTCCATGATCCGAAATTCGGATTCTGATTTTTGATTTGTCTTTGGTCATACCCATACTTAATTCCACATCAACTTGAGAATTCGGATCGAATCTCATCGCGTTGTGAAAAATTGCATAGAAAACATCTATCAAATATTCATTAGCCATTACCTTATACATTCCAGCTTTATTCTTTGTTTTGAGATTTAGCTTCTTGTACGGCATGTCACTTTGAACATACTCTAAGGCCGCTGATACTGCATCAAAAGGATCAGTCGGGGTGAGTTCTGGTGGGGCATCTTCTATCTCCTTGAATTTTTGAACACTCTTGATTAATCGGTTGCTTCGAATCATCTGATATAAGCCCTCTTGAATTAGTTCTCTCGCGTCGTTCGTGAGGTTTGTATCGATAAGCAGAAGATCAAATATTCCATAGACCGCTTGATGGATGTTTGATAGATCATGGCTCATCAGATCGAGAAAGAACTCTGCTCGATTACGTGAATCTTCTACCTTCTTTTCAGCTTCCTTTCGTTCCGTGTTATCTATCTGAATAATCTGGATTGCCTGTTCTCCATTGTAATTTGTCGTAGCGAAATATGACCCTACCCATCTACATGACCCGTTTTTATGAATTATCCTAAATTCAAGATTATTTGATGTTTCATTTTCTTCAAGGAATTTTGAATACACCTCTTTCAACATTTTGACATCATCAGGATGAATTATTTGCCATATTCGTTCTGGTTCAAATGCTAGAATTTCATCGATGGTGTAGCCAATGATATCTGCGTATGCTTGATTCGAGTATACTATCCGACCTTTTTGATAAATCGAGATGCCCTGCAGCGAGGATTCAGCCAAAATTCTGAAATTTTCCTCACTCTGTTTGAGGATTTCCTCTGCTTGTTTACGTTCTGTTATGTCAGCTACAATTGTTTGTATAACTTTTTGTTTATCTATCTCAACAAGATTCGATGACACATCAGCAATGAATATTTCCTCACTCTTTTTTCTTAGTGGTGCTTCAGTTTTAATCCAACCTTGTTTGTCTATTGCCCCTACAATCTGTCGAATAGTATCCTTGCTAGCAATCTTAGTCAATTTCATAGAAAAGAATTCTGCCCTTGAGAAACCAAAGAGGTCTACAGCGCTCTGGTTAACATCAAGCATCTTGCCATCTATGCTTCTGATTAGAATTGCATCTTTAGTCGAATGAAAGAGCTGACTATATTTTTTCTCGCTACTTCGTAGCTCCTCCTCAGCTTGCTTCTGGGAGGTTATGTCCTGCATCTGCACGATATAACCCTGGA
>CAZPWM010000121.1:0-8291 GCA_964590575.1 uncultured archaeon | reverse complement strand
ATCTACAGCAATACATGGAGTCCGCAGCAAATGCTGCGGTCCTCGCATCGCTTCTAAACGCACCTCTTCTCTACGTATACGATGACCAGATTCCTACAGAAACAGATTGGATACTCAATCGACTTGGCGTGACCAATATTTACCTCGTCGATCCATCTAATCTTCAAGATGCTGGGCTTCCTGCTCTGTTCGGTGCCTATGGAACTCTCAATAATCTGCAGAATTATTCAATCATGTCATCAATGATTGAATCCCTTTCGGGCTCCCAAGATGTGGTCATTACAGTCCCGGTAGGTGATGCAAATGAGTTCTTTGCTCCTGCAGCATTCTCAGCTGCTGCTCATGGGAGTCCAGTATTCTCGCTCTGTGGATCAAATAATGAGCTAACAACACGAGCTCAAGAAACCTGGGCACCTTACATGATTGGTCCTGAGATAAACAACATCTATGTAATTAACAAATATGAAAATAGAGCAGAAAATGGGTGGTATGATGAGCGTATACCCAATAAATTTTCAATGATGAAGTCAGAGGCTAGTTTTGAATCCTTCCTCAGTGCAAAAGGTGCCTATAATTCCACAACTCCCCAACCTGTAGTTGTGATCTCTCCAGCATCTCTTCTTCCATTAAGTTTTGATAGATCGTTGCAGACTCACTTCAATCCGGGACGTATCCCTGCAGCTACTGCTGAACTGTCGTCTGTTCTAATTAACAGAGGTCTCCTACACCGGTTTCTGTTCACTGTTTCTGAACATGCTGACACCTCACTTGTAAGCATGTATGCTTACACTGACGGTGAAACATTCGTGGACAATAACTATGACTATCATCTTTTGTATCAGATTGAAAATACAACTGATTCACTTGAGGCGGCAGGGTTTACAATAGAAAGTCATGTAGGTCAAAATGAAGTCTTTAGCACTCTTGACAGTCAAGTAGCTCTCTGGAGTCTCAGTACACACGGAACCCTGACCGTGTTACCTAGAGACCCACCCGACCGACCATATGGTGTTGGATACTTCTCTCTTAGGAATACTGACGCTCCCTATGGATTCGAAGATAGTTTAGCGGTCAGAGAGAGTCTCTCGGATGCAAACAAACTAGTTAATCCTGTTGCATTCCCAGAAGTTTCAAACCATGTGACCAAGTCGACGCAGGAACTGGATTCTGCACTTGAAAATATAGGGAGTCCTATCGTGATTTTAACTGCGTGCCTTCTCGGGGGCACCGAACTGCCTCTGATGTTGATGGAGCATGGTGCAGTAGCTGTCACTGCTGCTCCACGAACAGTCTACTTCCAACCTGCGGGAATGCTATCTGTCTTGTTAACACAATCTCTCTGTGGAGGTTCAACTGCTGCAGAAGCACTATCCTATGGGCTTATGATGACCTCCTCCGACTATTCAGACCCTTTGGTTGGTCGAGACCCTCGTGATTATGCTAATCAACAGATTCTCTTTGGCGATCCATCTATACGTCTCTACGAACCAACAACGTCACCTCATATTCCATCATTGGACCCCCTTGAGGAATCATTCGGCACTCACGTTCCTGGACAAGGCATTCGTTGGATTGCAGCACTTGGCGCTTCCTCATACCTCCCTGATACCCTGACCGTACTTGGATCTGACTTCAGATACTATGAGGCAAGTAACTACAGCGAGTTCATCCAGCTTCTCCCATTGAGAAAAGTTGTCCTCATCGAACCTGGTACTTTACCTGACCTAGGCTCAAGTCTATCGGCAACAAGTAGTGTCCTCGCATCCTTTGTTCAAAATGGAGGGGTCCTGGTCGTCTTGGGAGTTACAGACCCCATTGACTGGTTCCCTTGGCCCATTTCATATCAAGCAACAGGGTCGGGTACATCTATTACATTAGTAGACTCAACACATCCTTTGCTTAACATTCCAAACTCACTTAGCTCGAATATAGACTACACTGGATACTTTTCATCAGTTTGGACTAACCTATCAATCATTGCTACTGATGGGTCAAATCCAGTAATCGTCGCTGGTGCAGTGGGTTCAGGTAAGGTCGCGCTCACAACAACAATCCCCTCTGGGTCAAATCAAAATGCGACTATTGAGAATGTAGTTTCATGGAGTGGCATTCCTTCAATTCTACTCAATGAAGTATCACTTAACCAAATAATAATCTGGGCCGGTGACCAAGTTCAAATTACCCTGAAGCTAACAGATCTCATAGGAAACGGTATCGAGTCGATTAATCTTGATGTGAAGCTGAACAATAGTCTGACTGGTTCCTCAGAGGCTGGTGCTGGATATTATACCATTACCTTGACTGGTGATTGGACACAAGCTAACATCGGAGTGTTTGATTTAAGCATTAAAGCATCCAAGGCCGGATATGATACACTTACTCTTACCATTGAGCAGTTCGTGCTCATTCGACCATTCCCATTGCTAATGATTATCATCCTAGGTGGTGGTTTTGCTGTTGTGGTGGGTGGGTGGATTTATTGGAAGAAAAAGCGTGGTGATAGTATAGGCTGGAATCGTGGGAGTACAAAACGTGACAAGAAGAGGGACCAAGAACAGTTGGAGAAAGACAGCAAATCCGATGTGAAGGAGTTCTTCGGAGTGTAGATTTGTCCATAGTAATTAAACTGTCAGAAAATCAATGAAATGCAATAAGTTATTATAGAGTGGCCACAGACTAGCGGTTGTTTGGATTGCTCGAGGGTGCTAGTATGTCCAGTCGTGTGGATAGTATCAACAGAATTATTCGTGACTTTGAAACGGTGCCTGGAGTTGAAGGTGCGGCTCTTGTTTCTGCAGACGGTCTGATGATATCATCTGCTCTACCAGAAGCTGAACAGGAACGAGTAGCAGCGATTAGTGCCGCCCTCCTTTCGCTAGGCGAGAAAGCTGCTAATGAATTGGACCGCGGCGAGCTGAATGAAATCTATGTAAAAAGCGGTAGAGGTTATACACTACTTACTTCCGTTGGAGAAAATGCACTTTTCCTTGTACTTGCAAAAGCAGATGCTCAGATTGGTCTAATTTTCGTTGATATGAGAAGAATGGCAGATTCACTATTAGAGATTCTCTGAAACAGACACATTAATTCAATCTCTCAACAATTTCATCAACAATGTGACCTGCGATTACTCTTTTGGATGCAAGATCTACAGTCTTCGTATAGTCTTTAGGACCTACTATTAAAACAGCATTCGTGTCCGTGGCGAATGCAACACCCTTTCTTTTTTCATCATTTGCCACAACAATGTCACATATCCCGGCATCGATCTTAGCGCTAGCTCTTGATGCAAGTTCTTCGTCTGTAACTCCAGATTCTACCTTGAATCCAACAATGAAGAGATCATTGTATGCTTTTCTTGCTTCTTCGATGATTTTCTTCGTGGGGATTAGTTTGATACTAAGACTTTCTGCGCCTGATGCCATTTTCCTATCTTCCATTATTGGTGGAGTGTAGTCGAGCACTGCTGCCGCTGATACAAAACCATCAGTTTTCCGTGCTGAAAGCTCAGACATTACCGTGTCGAGCATTTCCTGTGATGTTGTCACTTTGTGAATCTCTACGAGGGCAGGGCTTTGTTCTGTAGTTGGACCAATGACCAAGCTCACCGTAGCACCTCGCCGAATCAATTCTTCAGCTACCGCAATCCCCATCTTTCCTGTTGAGGGATTTGTGATGAAACGAACTCTATCTATCCATCCTCTTGTTGGTCCGGCTGTGACAACGAAATGTTTGCCTTCAAGGTCCTTTGGACCCAGTACTTTGAGAACAAAATCAACAATCACAGCCACTTCTGGAATCTTTGCTTTTGCCTCTTCCATCCGTGGAGAAACAATAGTGATTCCCATACCTTTCAGCTTCTCGATATTTTCTATAACAGCTGGATGATCGTACATTGATTCATGCATAGCTGGAACTATTATGACTGGAATCCCTGCTCCAATGGCTGATGAGGCAGTGGTAGTAACAGGAGTGTCATCAATGCCATTTGCAATCTTTCCGATTGTATTAGCAGTTGATGGAGCGATTAGAAACAAATCAACATGACCCTTGTGTTTTCCTGCGAGAGTTACATGCTCAATCTGACCTGTGAGTTCAGTGATCACTGGATTGCCAGTAGCCCATTCCATCAGATATGGATGAATTATTGTCTGAGCCATCCGACTCATCACTGTCTTAACTTCGGCACCATGTCGCATCAGTGTTCGAGCCAAGGCTACACATTCTACTGCTCCAACACTTCCAGTAATGCCAAGAGCAATAGTCTTTCCTTCTAGTAAATTGCTCAAACTTCCTTTGATGAGCTTTGATGTGTGCTCGACCAAAGTCTTCACCTAGTTATTGCCTCAACAAGATCCTCTATTTCAAGAATGTCAGTATCGACCAGTCCCTTACCTTCCTCAAGATACTTGCACTCTAGAGCCTTCACTAGGGCATAGACTGCTTCACTTGAAGGAGTTTCAATTCCAAGCTGTTTTGCTAATCTGATGACTTCACCAGTTATGGCATCAATCTCGGTTCTTTTTCCCGCTTGAAGATCTTGGAGCATCGAGTTGATGTTGTCCCCAGTTGCCTTTGCGGTACCAAGTGCGTATCTTACAGGATCATCCGTTGTAAGCTCAATTCCTAATGCGTCGACGACTTGAACTGCTTCTTTCACCAGTCTTACAATCAGACCCCTAAGTGCTTTGTTTCTATAGACTTCCCCATTTGTGAGCCCCGTCAAAGCACCCACAGGGTTAATGCCGCAGTTCACAAGGGTTTTTGTCCATACAACTCCCTCAATGTTCTCACTCGTTTGAACTTTGAAACCGACCTCTTTCATCATCTTGGAGAGTTTTTCTACGAGATCTGAATTCTCGGGAAACCTGGAACCAATCTCTGTGAGACCACAACCTGTAGTGGTAACTACTCCGGGTGAAGTTCTAAGGGCACCCATGCAAGTTGTTGCTCTGAGGACTTTAGTGGTATTGAGAGCTTTAGCGACCAAATCTTCAGTTCCTAGTCCATTTTGAATCAGTAGTAATGACGCGCCAGTATCAATGAGATGTTTTGCACTAATAGCTGCTGTGACAGTATCGTATGTTTTTGTTGTGACTATGACAAGGTCTGCTTCGTCAACTTCAGAGGCATATTCTATTGCTTTAAGCTTGAATTTATGATCTCCCATGATTCCTTTAATCTGAAGACCATTGGATTGGATTGCAGAAATGTGAGGATTCCTACCTACCAGAATAACCTCAGTATCATCAAATCGACTCAGGAACGCTCCGTAAAGACTTCCGATTGCTCCTGACCCCACAACAACTATCTTCATTCTTCATTTACTCCGATGTTAACTTTTTGTCTCAATCTGCCAATATCCTTAGCACTCGCCTCGAGATGTTGCATTATTATGTGTACTGACGTGGCAAGATTCTCAGTATTATCAAAATTCTTCACAATCTGATGGAGCTTGTCTTTAGGAAGTTCTGCCATCTCTCGGGCTTGCACTACCATAAGAGGTAGGGCTCTGATTATGTTGTCAACGATGGTGATATCAGAATAGACTGCCGTTCTACTCATTGGATTCAAGTCGATAGATATGACGAATTTACCTATCGCCTTCAAAGCTTCAGTTCTGTCACCATCTTCAAGTGGAACTAGGATTACATCAGCAGCTCCAATTCCATCAGTGTCCACTTTTCTGCGATTGCTGCTCAGCTCAGGGATTGTGGATGATGGACGGTCGTGCGTACCTAACACCTCTTTTGCACCCGCTGCAATAAGGGCATCCCTGATAGCATCTTCCCGCTCTTTTCTGTAGTAGAATAGATTGATTTCTAATGGAGCTTTGCAAACCTCTGATAATTCGACCAAGTCCTCTGGTACCAAGGAACAAGCATTGCCATTGACACTAATCACAGGATGTTTGGCTGAAAGCATAGCTGCTACAGCAGCACGTGACGCTTGGTGAGCAAGATCCGTAGTTCTCTCGCCGATTAGATAATCGAAAGCTTCGCCCCTCCCATGAGCTAAGAGTCCAGCTGTTGCTACAATGTCCGTTTCGTGCCCCTCTATTATTTTCTCTCGGGTTTCTAGAGAGACCCTTCTGGGGTGGTCTTGAGGAATCTCAATCTTTGTCATCTGAGCAACCTCCCACCTTCTGAGGCAATTTTACTTACAGACACTTCTGAAGGACTCCAGAATCTCGAAAGGATTCCCTGTGCAACGCTTGATTCATTTTCCTCACAGAGACAGAATACGGAGTCCCCCAGCATTACCATGCTAGAATCAACGAATCCTGCTCCTTTGAGTTCATCAAGTGCTTGTTCCACGCGAGGTGTTTGCAATCCAATCTCTTGTGAGAACTCCTGCGAGCATTCTACTAGGGTTTCAATTGATGGATTTTTTATGATACTCGTAATTAATTCGTCACCAATTACATTAATCCGTTCACGTTTCACAGGATTGGTCAAGACCTCAGAAGTTTCAAGTCCAGAAGCTCCTGCAAGTACTGCTCGTAGAGTGTCTTGATACGCAATGTTCTTAATCTTACCCACACCAGGACCGCCAGCTTTCACTCGCACTTCAACTCCTCCTACAGTTTGTGCGAGGACATCACCGAGACCGGTGTGGTTGGTAATCTCCGCAATGTGTGCAAATTCTGCAGCTTTCTCATATTCAATATCATGATCAAGAAGATGACTAAGGGCAAGAGCTGTACCTAGAGCTCCTGCGCCGGAGGCTCCGAAACCTACTCCGGAATGAAGAGAGGAATCATGTTCCACATATACTCTGAGTGTCCTCTCGTATTCTTCAGTCAATCTCTGTACCACCGTTTCTGTAACCCTGGCGTCTATGCGTTGTTTGTTGTAGTCCGTTGTAATCTCTAGTGAAGGGTGATCCATCACAGACACTGAAGTGACTGTTCCGATGGTCACGGAAAAACCGGCACCTGTAGAACCGCAATGAAGAGGATCATCGTATTCGTCGAAGATACGAAAAATCCCAGTGACATGTCCTGGCACGAATGCCTTTGCTGTCTGTACCGCATCCTGTTGCGTTGTCAAGGTGTCAGCCAAACCATTCACTGATTAGCGAGGTATTAAATATTCTTCATACATTCAGTGATGCATATATACATGTATATACATTATATATTCAAATGGCTTGCGACAGGAATCTTGAGCTACTACTAGCTACCTCAAGGGAACTAGACGTGTGTATTGTTTTACTCTTGGGTCCTCTGAAGGAGGTGCTGGATACGCCCACCTTGCATCAATATCTCGACCACTTAGATCGAACACTCTAAAGCTACCAGATGACCATGTTAGGGGGCTGAATCCAAGAAGAAGAGTCTGCGTCCGCCAGCTAGTGACACACATATGACGATTCATCCCAGCAGTGGGAACGACGAGAAAAACGTTAGAGAGCTCCATCAATAGTGATGTGCTGATTCTATAGAAGAAGCTATATGTCTTTCTATGCTCCTCTGTCCCCTGTTCACGGAGGTCGTTGAGGTATCGGATGATTGTGTCATCATGAACTGATGGGTCCATAACATCTGAGAGGTCATCAACATCTACAACAACCGCAGTTTCGAAGTAGTATGCCAATGGGAATTCGGTGATGTGGAAAATGATGAATTTGTCTTTCGTGATTGTTTGATAGAGATGTTGGAAAATTGCCTGCTTGGAGTAAAGCATATTCACATCTAGAGCTGCTGGTTTAAAGTTTTCAGACTCATCAGACACAATTAGTCTGAACATATCGTCAAGCATATCACCATCGTACCCGATTCGTACAATATGATACGGAAGTTCTGCTGCGCCTTCTTCCATTCTTCCTGTCGATACGAGGAATTGGTTGAACTCCCTCTGGAATGTGTCAACCTCATTATCATTGTCTGTGACAAACATTGACTGACTAGGGGTGTTTAGTGCACTAACGACCTTGTCAAAGGCTTGAAAACGCGCCTTCTTCTCGGGTTTGAACTCTTTAAGTAGTTCATCTAAGTCACGAGAAGAGTCAGCCAAGTATTCCACACCCACCGCTAGTTAGTTTTAGTTTCTTTGTCCCTCCAAACCTTTCTATTGGTTTGAGGATTTGTTTTGAGCATATATACCGACGGTTTTTCCACTAATGTGGCCAGTATCGGCACTCACGCTCAAACGATTTATCTCATATATTCTTTGCCTAGTAGAATACCGAACATATCTATGTAATACATCGACAATTTTGATAATCATACACCCTATGTCTTGAACCAATTCTTTGCAATCTGATACGATGATAGTGCAGATTGTCGA
>CAZPWM010000120.1:0-8300 GCA_964590575.1 uncultured archaeon | reverse complement strand
TCACCGCAGTATTGATGGGTGGTATTGTGGTAGAAATCTCGATTATAATTTTCATCCTATGGGATAGAAGAAAAGAATAAAATTATTCCAATGGATAGGCTTTGAAATGCCTTCAAATCATCAAGATGTACATCAGGATATTCACGCCCAACTCTTATCGTACTCTAGTGTCTATCAATTCTTCATAAATCTAGAGCAGAAAGGAGATGTGAAGCCATACTGTAATGGGTCGAATGTAGCAGGCAGATGGTTCTTTCAGATTTTCAATAAGGAGTTTGTAGAAGAACTGGCACAGGTAATTAACAGAGCCTTGGGTCGGAGAAGAAAGAACCCTCCGGTACTCGAAGTAATGAGTGGTGATGGACGGCTTACCGAGTTTTTGCGTCCCTTGATTAAAAGACAGTGTATTGCGACAGATAACAGAGATGGCCGCTATAATATTGGATACCCAAAATGGGTGGAACCACTCGATGCGATGGAGGCTATTTCGAAATATTCACCCGCATTCATAATCATTTGTTGGGAGCCATATCTCTCTATGACTGGGATAGAAATCGTGAAATTAGGTATACCAACAGCATGGATAGGCAATCCTGTGATGTGTGGACACACGGATATCTTTGAACACGCTCACATACCAATGCAGAGTAAGTACGCCCTGAGTAGACATGATTACTTCCTAGAAAAGGAGTTCAAGACTGACATCTTCTTCTTTAATTGTAAACCAGAGTGGATCTGAAGTTGAATCATAGGTGTTACACCGCTTCTTATTATTAGGCCTCTTTCTAAAAATCATCAGGTGAAAGAAGGTCTTGTCATGGTCAAAGCAATAGTTGATGCCGTGGACATCGACCCAAAGACAGGAACCACCCTAGGGTATTACACATTTGGAGAGGAGCGTCCTAATGTGTTCATCCTAGCAGCAATGAATGGTCGTTCAGCCACTGACATCTATGCAAGCTACCTCATAATGAAACATCTTGAGAGTCTCGAAAGAATAGATGGTTCTGTGACATTCCTACCTGTAGCAAGCCCTCTTGCGTTTCGCTTAAAGGCAAAGATATCGCCACTTGACTCCAAGGACCTTGATACTGTCTTTCCTGGTAGTGAATATGGAACTGTGACAGAGAGAACGGCATGGGAGATTTGGCGCAGGGCATCGCAAGCGGATTATATCATAGACCTCCGTACTGGATGGCAAAATTGTACCAGCCATGTTGTTGCAATGCACAGGGACTACATCCATGTGAGGAACCTTGCATCTCAGGTCGGACTGCCTTATGTTGTTCAATCAACCAGCACGAGAGGTGCTCTCTCAACAGAAGCTGCACATGAGGGGATACCTGCAATTTCAATAGAAATGAGAGGAGATACGGACCAAGTAGATTCACAGGCTGCTGTCGAAGTAAAAGAGGCAATTCTCAATCTTCTGCGTACTAAGGACATGATTGTTGGGGAGAAGATAGAAGCTTCGAACACACTCATGGGACGACTCCAACAAGTAAATGTGGACACAGAGGGTTTCTTTGTTCCATCAGTTAATCTTGGAGAACCCATAAAGACCGGAGATGCGCTAGGTCATGTGCAAGACAAGAATGAGATTCCGTCACCCTTTGATGGTGCAGTGATTTCCTTGAGTCGGATCAATTATGTGTTTGAGGGAGATATGATTGCTCGTATTGCAGCTCCTCTCAGCGACCAATGGACTTCTATGGCGGCGCAGAAAGAAGAGCCTGAGCCAATAAGAAGGAAATGGTGACTGTGAATAGCGATTGCGAGATGACACAACATCTCATGCGAATCAATGTAGGAGACCAACGGCTTCGGGAGAAGCAGAATATTCTGCTTGTTGGTAGCTGTATGGACAGGTTTCCTGATGTAGTGCAAGAGATATGTGAGAAGAACGGAGGCCACTTTGTCCTATACGTCTGTCTTGAAGAAACTCACATGAATCAAGCAGGTTTTAAAATCGGATCTATTGTGAAGTACTCTGATATTAAGAGGGTGTCAACTCTCACTGTAGATGGAAGTCCTCATTGTGTTCAGCTCCATTATGTTGTGGAGGATATCAAACGACACTTTGCGCATGAGATAGAAACAGCTCATTATGTAACTGAGAAAGGGAAACTGCTTGAGATTACATCTGAGGCAATAAAACGATCCAGACATCTATCACAGATTCAGAATATGTTTGATGGATAGTCAAAGCATTGTTGGATGAATCCAACAAACTGCTTTGCAAGAGTGTATATGCGTAGTCGAGCAGTATAATCATGCCAAAATGTCCATACTGTTCTGAGGAACTAAGAATAAAACTCACTGGAGTAACTGTGTCTGAAATTGATGATGAGTATTTGTCCCTATTCGAAACGACTATTCAACAGATGCCAAGATTCGTCAAAATAGCTTTCAATTCACGTAAGGACCAACTGCAGAAATATCCCCAGCTCGTCAATCTACTCGTCTGCTCATATTGTGATACAGTCATAAGTGCAACAATACAGACAATGAGGTCCGGCTAGTAGAAATATTCGAGTATCAACTAAACAACAATTCGATCATACTTAGAAGGGATAGTTTATTGACTATTCAAGTCATATCTGAGCTAACAATATCGCCTTGGTAAAAGCTTCTTTTGAATCTTCAAAGTTGAGTGAGCTAGTATTCCCATTCAGCATTATATGAGTGAATTATTACGTAGTTTCGGAACTATGAAACCTGCAGTCTTCTTGTATTCGTTATATTCATCACCATAGTGTTTCACAAGCTTCTGCTCCTCAAAGTATGCTCCGATCATAGTGTATCCAATCATACACAGAACAAATACGACAATAACTGGAAAGGGGTAGATGAAAGCAAGTGCAGACAATGCAAGTATTGTTGCCAAGTATAATGGGTGCCGCACTCGGGAATAGATACCATCTGTGACAAGTTCTGCTTTTCTATCGGTTCTCATGTCCGCTACTGTACTGACTGATATCACTCGAGATGCCATCATAGCGAGAATAGCCCCTCCAAGACCAAGTAAAATACCAGACACAAACAAGATTGGTTGAATTAAGGCAGGTTGCGTAATGAAGTAAATCCAATCCCAGAAGTTCATCGATAAGAATGCAATCAAAAGCGTAAGTATACTCGTTGCGGTGAAAATTCTAGAATACCCTTCTTTCCCCCAGCGGTCGATGATTCTGCCCTTGACACGAAGGGCGGATAATCCAGAGTGCTGGAGGCCAAAGAGTGTCGATGCGAGAATGATGATGATGTACTCAATCAATGTAAATCCCTTCAGAAACTACTAATATCTCATGACGCTAACCTTATAAGTTAACTATTGTGTATATAACTATAGTTAATATATTCCCATCTGGTGAATGATAGATGATTGAAGTAACAAAGAATCCCTTCTCCGCTGTGGAGATGTGGGATGATACAATGGTCACCGTGAATGAAGGTGAAGAGAAGAAGAGAGTAGATGCTAAACGTTACAGTATCCGCTATCTGGTCGGAGAGAGTGAAGACAAGAGATTTGTCGATGGCGGTAGTGAAGATATTGCAGAACTGAGTGAGAAGACGCTATTTCTATCTCCGTCAGTCCACCGTCTTATTGGAAACCCATTCCACTACGATCATTCCAAAGTGGAAAGTATCAGTGGAAAAGAAAGGATTTCTGAGAGAACAAAGCAACTCATTCGACAACCAGCTTGTGATGAACACAAGACAGTCGAAATAATCTTTGAGAGTCCTGGTGTTGAATGCTGTGCCATGTCCAAGGAACAAGCTGACAAGATGCGAGTCCCACTCCAATATTTAGCAGGATACATACTCGGCAAGAACGAGGGAATGCTGAAAGTAGCCCTCTCAAAGACAGTTGTTGATGAGGATACTGAGTATTACGATAACATCCACATTATCCCGGAGTCAGCGGTCAAACAGATGTCCTGTCTGGAGTGATATACAAACAAGAGGTTGAACGTCCGATCATCTCCTTGAAAATCTAGCTGTCCCCACACAGCTGGACTTCCTTTCGCTTCGGGCGTTCTCCTCCCCCATATTTTTACTTGGAACACCATCGTCCATACGTATGTATGAGGATAGTATGTTTTCTTGAGAAAAATCGAGAGAACAATAATACAGAAGCTCACTCATGCTTAGACTTATATACGCAAATAATAGCGCTTTTGGAAGCATCCTTCTTGGGCTGTGATTTTGCATATCCTTTTGTTAAGCATGTGCGCGGCTATACCTCAAGAGGACGTAAATAGGTGATTCAAAAATGGCAAGACCGGCACGAACCGCAATGAGTCAACGAAAAGGCATGACTATGTGTTCAGTTTGCGGTGGCAGTGATTTTTACCAAGACTTGACACGTGGAGAACACATCTGCACTTCTTGTGGGTGTGTAATGAATGAGAGAATCCTAGATACTGGACCTGAATGGCGAGCATTCACAGCTGAAGAGCGGAATGCTAGAGCTAGAACAGGTTCACCAATGACATTGACAATGGCGGACAAAGGCCTTGCTACAACCATCAGCTGGAGCGACCGAGACGCAAATGGACGCGCAATTGCGGCAAGTAGTCGGGCAGCAATCTATCGGATGCGAAAGTGGCAAATCAGAACTTTAGTTCATAGTTCTCAACACAGGAATCTTAGTATTGCAATGAGCGAAATGGATAGACTCACATCACAGCTTGGAGTTCCACATGAGACTAAGGAAACCTCTGCGTTGATTTACCGGAAAGCCCTAACTAAACGCCTCGTTAGGGGTAGAAGCATCGAAGGCATGGTGGCAGCAACAATCTATCTCTCCTGCAGGATTCACAAGATCCCAAGGCAGCTTGATGAGATTGTCACAGAAGCACGAGTAAATAGGAAGGAACTTGGTCAGTGTGTACGGCTTATCCTGCGTAATGTTGATGTTAAGGTTCCCATCCCATCGGCAAACGATCTCATGCCAAGGATTTCTGCAGATCTCGCTCTTGACGGTAAGACTGTCCAGACAGCAATGAATATCATCAATGACGCACGAAAGATAGGGCTTACAGCAGGTAAAGATCCCGGTGGTCTTGCAGCTGCGGCACTCTATATCGCAGGTATCATTGAGGATGATAGACGCACTCAGAGAGAGATTGCTGAAGCTTCAAATGTCACTGAAGTGACGGTTCGTAACAGGTACAAGGACCTGGCAAACAGTCTCAAAATTACAATCAAACCATAGTGGTTGGGATTTCTCCCAACTACTCTCTTCTTCTTTTTGGATACACTAGATTCTTTTACTGAAAATATCTAGTGAATCATAGATTTCAATGAACCAATTCATTCTGGCCATCTGTGGACTACCTGCATCTGGAAAGTCAGTTTTAGCTGATGCAATACAAAAGGCGTTGAAGTTCGACGTGGAGATTGTAAGAACAGATGATTGGAGAGATATCGACTATTATACAGACTGGAAACCAGAGAAGGAAGGTCCGGTCCGTCAAGCAGCATTGGACAGAGTCAAGAAACTAATCGAACAAGGTAAGAGTGTAATCCATGATGATACCAATTACTATACAAGTATGAGACATGAGTTGTTCGAGATAGCACTTGAAAATGGATGTGGATTTGCTATCGTTCATGTGGTCACACCGGTAACAACTGCTCTGCAATGGAACAGAGAACGGTCTGGTACAAAGATACCAGATAGTGTGATTGAGGGGGTTTTTGAAAGATTTGACCAACCTGGAAGACGCTATCTCTGGGATAACTCAGATTTAGAGGTAAACATGGAGTCACAGGAGCTAACCAGCATTATTCCAGAAATCATGGATATTCTTGAAGAACTTAAACCTGCTCTAGAACCAGAACCAAGAATAGTAACAAATATTGAATTTGAAAGGTTAGATACCGAAACACGCCTGATTGTATCAAAATTTCTAGAAGAACATCCTGAACTAAGAGGGAATCGAGAGGTTTCAATCATCCGACATAATATTCTTCGTACAGCTAGTGAGAGAAAGGTACCTGTAAAAGAAGTGTATGTATTGTTGCAGGCAGAGCTATCGAAACTATTATGATGGCGGCCTCCTAAGAGAATCGAACTCTCAACGCTTGCACGTTCATGGGTTTGAAGCCCACGGAACCAGACCACCGGTCCTGTAGGAGGCCATATTTTGTAAGAATTCTATTGAGAAGCGAATCGCTCCAAATCTAAAGGTAACGGCTTATCACTTCTTGGGTTTCTCGCTTCCATTCAATACTTTTCTTTGCAAGCTCTGATGCAATGTTTCCAGGCAAGGGCTCTTCACGAGGGAGAGACTCTATCTTAGAAAGCCAACCAGATGTTGACAAGGTGAGAGGATACATTCCGTTGTCGCCCTCAATAGCCTTTATCATCATCTCGCGGCCATGGGCTACTTGGACATAAACATCGCTGAGGGGGGCTTTATTGAGAATCTCTCGGACAACTCGGTCCCAACAGGCTTTGGCTACAAGAGCACGTTTCAGCTTTGCCTTATCTTCACCAGGTAAGGAGTCATACTTTGATAGAGCGTCGCTCAGAGAAGTTACAAGATCATCCAAAAAGATACCTACAGCAACCTCATCCATGCCCTCTGCTCCAACTTCGATTGACGATTTATCTCCATCAACTGAAATGTTAACCTGCGCCTTTTCGCCAGCTATTCGAAGTGAAAATTTCGCTGCTCCATTGAAGACTTGACTCTCAGCCTCACTATATTCTTCTAATAACACATTAGGCTTTGAAGCGACTGAATACCAAGCGATTCGGAAAACGGTTGCAGAATCATCTGTGAAATAATTTATGGTACGTGAAACTTGTGCCATATCTTCTGAAGCATCCAACGGTCTTAGCCTCCCTCAGGGGTCTCATAGTATATCAGCAAGCTTGCTTATAGAGCTTATTTGTGGCTGTTTCTACATCATTTTTGGAAGCACCAATAGCTGCATTCATCACCAAATAGCTGTGTGGATAATTATCGCTTGATGAGCCATAAGCTCCTTTCTCTATCGCTCTTGGTCCTGTCACACGTTCATTGTATAGCCTTGCTCCAATCTCTGTGACATCAAGACCATCCATAGTGATTGCATAAGCTACCGGATTCCACACAGAGAGAACTCTTTGACCAAGTTTGTCCGCGATTTCATTCAGCTTCTCGTGAAGGAGTTCCTTATTCTCAGTTTGTTGTCTTTGCAGGTCCTTATAATTATTCAAACCGAGTGCTAGCATAGCGGCAAGGGTCTGTACAACAGGGGCTGCAGATGCGCGACCGGGGTAAGTATCTGCAATCTGTTCAATGAACTCCTTGGAAGGTGAAACGATTATTGACCCGCCTACTGGAGTAAGGAAATTCTTATCGCTGCTTTGAACAACTGCATCAACGCGTCCTGCATCTGCTGCAGCACGAATTTCACTCATGATTTTTTCAGATTGAACTCCATATGCATTATTGATGATTAAAGGAACATTGCACTCCGCGCAGACCTTTGCAATGTCCTTCACTGGATCTGACTCGCGGGGTGGAAAGAACGTGGTTGTGGCAAGGACCGCACTTGCCTCAGTGTTTTTAATATACTTCTCGAGCGCGTTCATATCGACATGAACCGCATCACCTTCAATTACTGTTGAAACTATGATTGTCTCAAGACCTGCAAGAGTTATTGCACGCTGAGGTGAAGTGTGATCAATACGAGGGAAGAGTACATGTTTTGTTCCATACTCTCTTCGAAGCGCACCAAGAATCAGCGAGATGCTCATCCCGGTTGACAAGGGTGTAACGATACCAGATTTCATGTTACTAAGACCAAGTTTGCGGACCGCATCAAGTGCTACATTGTTAGCTACTTGTTGCATTAGAGAAGCTCCAGGTGCCTTGGGTTGGGGAGCAGTAAGCTGGCCACTTCTTCCAATTCCATGATTGAATCCTGCAGATAGCCGACCTATATAGGGTGATGCGATTCTGGCCTCACGTTCACCAACTCTTGCTGCTTCAGGATCCTTGTCTGTGTCAAGAGATGAAAGAAGCTGTAGCATCAGCTCAAGTTGAAGGTCAGTGAGTGCTTTTTCAGGAAAAAGGCGTCGGTTCAAAACATCCCGGACGGGACCCAATAATGAGTCCACCGTAGTCCGTCCACGTTGTAGCATACTCTTTGGGATGTTCTTCTCAAGGATTCTATCAATCTCATCAGTGTCCAAAAATATATTCCTCCTCTGTCAGGCGCTGGTAGTTCACAATTACTGACTCCTTCACTGGAGATTCAAACTCAACTGCAACGACTCCTCGGGTACCAAATGGTTGCTT
>CAZPWM010000119.1:0-8447 GCA_964590575.1 uncultured archaeon | reverse complement strand
TGCTCAAGAAGTTCTCCGGGATATCAAACATGTGACCAGACTTGACCAATCATCTACATTCAGTAAGATTACTGGTGGCACAGTATATCTCAAGTTAGAGAATCTGCAGAAGACTGGCTCTTTCAAAGTGCGAGGAGCAGCCTATGCCATGTCTCAATTTTCTGAGACTGAGAAAAAAGCTGGTGTTATTGCCGCTTCTGCTGGAAATCATGCGCAGGGCGTTGCATATGCTGCAACTCGATTGGGTATTAAGTCAACCATTGTAATGCCTGTGTTTTCCCCCGTAGCCAAGATTCAAGCCACTGAAGGGTATGGTGCTAATGTGATTCTACATGGAGCTGTTTTTGATGATGCTCTAGCTCATGCAAGAGAACTAGCAGAAAAGACAGGTGCGACTTTTCTTCATCCTTTCAATGATGAGAATGTAATTGCAGGACAAGGAACCATAGGTCTTGAGATACTCAACGATTGCCCAGATGTTGACATCATTGCAGTTCCTGTTGGAGGCGGAGGGCTTGTATCAGGGATAAGTATTGCAGTCAAGGAGCAACGTCCAGAAGTTGAGATATATGGTGTTGAAGCAGCTTCTGCTGCATCAATGAAGGCTTCATTTGACATAGGTAAAATCGTTAATGTTGAGAATTTGGATACCGTGTGTGATGGTATTGCTGTCAAGAGACCAGGCAAGTTCACCTTCAAAATCGCTAGAAATCTACTAACAGATGTTGTTACAGTTGAAGAGCTTGAGGTCACTCGTACGCTCTTCATGCTATTAGAACGAGCCAAGATAGTTGTTGAACCAGCTGGTTGTGTCGGTCTTGCTGCATTTCAACATGGCAAGATTGACATCAAAGGAAAGAAAGCAGTTGCAGTACTCTCCGGAGGCAACATAGACATGTCCTTCTTATCAAGGGTTGTTGAAAAGGAGTTGTTTAGACTAGGACGCTCACTTAGGGTTCGAGGTTCGATTCTTGACCGGGTGGGGAGCATGAATAAGGTTCTAAGTGTAGTTGCTGAATCAGGTGTAAGTGTAATAGAGATTAATCAAGACCGGTTCGATCCTGACATTCCACCGAATAGAGCAGAACTTGAGATGATCCTAGAAGTTCCCGACGAAAAAGCTGTTAAGCGTATGTTGAAGCTACTAAGTGATAAGGGTCTTAATTTCAGGGTCTTTGAGGATTAGCATCGAAACTTCCCCTGAATGGTACAAACTTAACGATTCAGAGGAACTCTAGTGGAATTGAATCAATTTACTACTCGTCGCGCAAAGTATATACTGATTCAGGGATTAGGTATGATATCATATGGGTTGAGAGGGACTAGCTATTACCTCATGGAGAACACTGTTCTGTGCAGCTCTAATAATCATGATTGTAAGCTCCACCTTGTTTAGTTCGCACTTAGTTGATGGAGCTATGAATGAGGCAGGCGCAATAGATGAGATCAGATGGGAAACTGTATGGGATGCTTATTCGCTTGACCCACATAAGAACTATGAACGTTTTGGGAATTGGATTTCCTATAATGTCTATGAAACATTGTTTACGTATTCCTGGGACACTACAGATACGATTCCATCAGTGCCGCTCCTAGCAGAAAGCGTAGTAATTTCGGCAGATGGACTGAACTACACATTCACACTCCGTCAAGGTGTTAAATTCCATGACGGGACTGACTTCAATGCAACAGCCGTACAGATGAACTTCTGGCGGATGCTAGGCCGCGGTTGGGACGATGGTTGGGGTCCAGTCTGGATGATAGCTGAACCAATCCTTGGTGGCCAAGCTGTTGAGGATGCAGTCTACACCTATGGCGATGGGAGCTCAGAGCATATTGCTGCTTGGCAGAATTGGATCGAGAACGTCAACGCAGTCGTCGTAACTAGCCAATTCGAAGTCGAAGTTAATTTAGCCTACCCCTACACACCATTCATTGCAGCCCTGACCAATACTGTTGGATCAATGATTAGTCCAACATACTTCATGGCCCATGGTGGTATGTCGCCAGAGATTTTAGACACCACCCTCGATGAAAAAGCATGTGGAACAGGTCCCTACATGCTAGCACAGTGGCTTCCGGGCGATACGACTGAACTGACACTTAATGAGAACTATTGGAGAACATCAACAAGTGAATTTGCAGGTTCGATAAAGTCTATTTTCATCGTAACCAATTTTGATGCAAATAGCAGGGAACTCAACCTAGAAGCTGGAACCACTGATGGATGTTTTTGGTCAAAGTCTGATGCCCATGAAATTTTCGATACAATCTCTCTAGAAAGTATTAATCCGAATATCATCACATCAACTAGCGGGTACACCTATGATTTGATTTTTGCTGGATTTAATATGGTTGAAGTTAAGATAGGCGGTTTTAACTTTACAAGCCCCTTCAGCAATATTCACTTCCGCAAAGCTGTATCAAAGGCCTTCGATTATGACCTTTGGATTGAGGATTCTTTACAAGGATTTGGCGTTCGAGCGAAAGGTCCCATACCTCAGGGGATGTTTAGTCACGACGGGGCAGCTTTCGACTTTGTTCCAAATATCAGTGAAGCAGTTGACGAATGGAATAAGGCGATGATTGATTCTGCCTTTGTCGATTCACTAAACCAGTTAGATAATCTACTTGTGTTCTATTATGCTGAAACCTCTCAAGTTGTTGATCCATTCTTTGGCTTGCTAAAAGCGGCTCTTGAAGAAATATGGAATCATGAGGATGCAACTGCAATGGGGTTGAATTCTTCAATGGTGTGTGAAATCCAAGCAGTACCATGGTCTACTTGGATTGACTACTTTAGAGAAAACAGGCTATTGATTTATCTATCGGGTTGGACTCCTGACTATGCAGACCCAGATGCCTATCTGTACCCCCTAGTGTATCATCTTGGAGTACACGCCCAAAGAATAGGTTACAACAATTCTATCCTTAATGTGCTATATGAAAGTCAGAAAGGAGAAACTAAATCAATAATTAGGTTGGATACATTGATTTCCATTCAGGAAACTGTGGCGCAAGATTTTCCATATCTCTGGCTGGGTCAAGAAACTGAGTTTCGAGTATGGCGGTCATGGCTTCACGGTGACGGTCTTTCCTTCAATCCGATGCATGACATTTACTTCTATCATGTATACAAAACAGAAGGAATGCGTCCTGATGCAGGAGATGATATACTTAGAATTTTGCTTTTAGTGGGAATTTCAGCTGAGATCGTTATTGTTGCTACTCTCATTGTGATTCGAGCAAGTCGACGCAAGTCTGATTGACACTAAATGAGAGGGATAGTAGTAACTATTACTAGAGAAAGAAGGAAAGAACTTACTATAACAGCTGACCATGTGTTCTCGAACTTCAATGAGGCCCATACTGAAATCACAAAAGCTAGTAGTTGTACGATTAAGATACGTACCCAGATTACTCCAATAAGAACAATTCTTCCCAATACTACGCCAGCTGCTGCTGTTCCAAAGATTATGACAACTGATAGAATTCCAACGATTGCGAATTTTGAAGCGATTGAAAACAAAAACTGTTTGGCATCGTGAAACTTCTCAGACTGCACACATTGGGTAAGTAGTATGCCGCGAATCCATGCAGCGTCAACAAGAAAGAAAGGGATTGCTATAACTGTCAGAATAATTATGTTGACTGCTTTGATACCAACTGGCCATTTAATTAAAATGAGCAATATTCCTGGTTGCATAGAATCAGGTACTCCTGCTATTCCCAACCAGAGAAGTAGCCAAATTATTCCTACACTAGCGATGATTAAATTCTTCCCAATATCTATGATTATTTCTTTGATCTCTACAAGTTCAATGCCAACGGAGGAAAACGTTCTCTCTGTGCGGTTTTTCCCGATTAGAATGAGCATTAGAATGATTATCCCTATAGCTGATAGAATAAGAAACAGCACGATACCTGTAGATGACAAAGAGCTCAGGAGTGAAATTCCAGTGTCCTCAAGGGTAAGTCCTACTAGAGCTGATGCAACAAAGATGGCGACTGTCAACACTCCTATAGCTGAGCTGATTGCGAAAGTTGTCTTAATGTTATAGGATTCCGTATCAATAGGAATTTTCCGGGGTTTCAGTCTCTCTGGAAGAAAACTATATACCAGCCACATAACTGGTATGATTGAAATAAGTATGAAGATTGAACCTGCAAAAGTCGCGATGTTCTTGCCGAAATAAACTTGGTCTGCAGGATCTCGTGTGTGTTCTAATTGAGCTTCTCCTTGTACTCCTTGAATCAACCATGATACAGCTTCGGAAACTAACGTGCTATCAACAATTTCAAAGACATGATTTGAAGGACCATATGCGAGTCTGTAGGCTGTGTGGCTATCAAGAGACCCATACGTGAAGCCTTCAACCGCTGAAGCGTTTCCTGACGCAGTACGTAGTGCTTGAAGAGCATCCTGTTTAGTTATGATTTCATCAAACGAACCAATTGCAAACAAGAGATTCTCTGGAAAATCAATATACTCATCTTGAGTTAATTTTCCTACATCCCCAACCGCAACATATGCCAATGGTGCGACTGGAAAGTCATTCAATTCTAATGCTACTCGAAATCCAAGTGAGTGTGAGAGAACACCGTAGCTCTCATTATCGACATTAGGATATATGGTCTGAATATATCGAACTGCAGCATAGGCGTCTTGTGCCATCGTGTGGAAATCTGTAATATTGAATTCTAAGCTTGAGTCTCCATGACCTGGTAGGTCTATTGACACCACTGTAAAGTTCCGACGCGCCAGCTCAATATTGAATGAGTACATCCCCTCCTTTGATCCGGTAAGCCCGTGAATAGTAAGCATCACGGGCATTGTTTCGATGTGATTTGCGGTTCTGGGAGAATAAACAAGAAGTTCAACAGAGCGACCCGGAGCACTTTCAATGGACAGTCTCTCTACAGAAACCTCCCCCATCCCTCTATCTACAGACCAAGATAGGTAGAATGAGGACGCTATCAGAATGGATAAGATGAGGATGGTGAAGTAGAGCGGTTGTCTATCCATAGAGTCCACCGTTTCAATGGGTTCACAGCTGTATCTCTTTGACATAAAGGTGACGATGGCCGCGAGAGTTTAGCAGGGTTTCTACAGTCTCCTGGCTTTCTTTAATATTTAATACCAAGTTTGTTTGAGAGTTTCTCTAGCATGTCCTTGGTCATGGCTGCGAGGTCATAGTCAGGGTTCCATCCCCATTCCTCACGAGCTGCACTATCATCAAGTGAAGCAGGCCAAGTTTCTGCAATCTGTTGTCTGAAGTCTGGTTCATAACTCATCTCGAACTCGGGAATGTACTTCTTGATTTCCGCAGCAATCTCTTCGGGTGCAAAACTCATAGCTGTTATGTTAAAGCTCCTATGCTTCAGATTACTAGCATCAGCTTCAATCAGGTCCATAGTACATTTCAAACAGTCCGGCATATACATCATTGGAAGATAGGTTCCTTTGTCAAGGAACGATGCGTATTTTTTATTCTTTAGGGCTTCGTAAAAAATCTCAACAGCATAGTCCGTTGTACCTCCACCTGGAAGTGCTTCTGCACTAATGATACCTGGGTATCGCAGAGAGCGGAAATCAAGTCCATAACGTCTGACATAGTACTCACCCCAGAGTTCAATAAAGACCTTTGAGACACCATACGCTGTTGTCGGTCTCATTATCACATCATTTGGTGTGTTTACTTTCGGAGTGCTTGGTCCAAAAGCTGCTATTGAACTTGGAATCATTACCTGCTCAAGTTCAAGAATCCTGACTGCTTCTAGGACATTATATGCCCCCTCAATATTTGTTCTATACGCTAGCTGAGGGTTTTTCTCACCCGTTCCAGAAAGAAGGGATGCGTTGTGTATCACAATGTCAATGTTATAATCGACGAGCATTACGTGGAGCTGGTTTGTATCAAGCACATCCAGTTGAAGATAAGGACCATCCTTCGTGAGTATTGCAGGTGGTTTCTTCCTTCCAGTGGCTACAACATTCTCGCCACCGTATTTTTTCCTTAGAGCGCCAATAAGTTCAGTCCCAATCTGCCCATAGCTTCCGGTCACAAGTATCCGTTTCATTCTATCAACCCTCAATAGCTGATGTGAACTATTGCTCTGGCCGAAATGTCTAGGTTTTAAGTGTTGACCTAAGATTGCCTGAACCAAATAATTGTTCTAGAATTAGATTGAAGTAAAATTGGTGTGATTATATACCATAGATTGAGGGAAGTCGTTGTGAAGTGGATGTACCCCGAGAGCTCAGTTGGATTGGTCCTCTCTTTGTTATTCTATATTTCTTTCTCTGGATGAATCAGTCATTCTATCCACTATTTATCATTATCATGAATTTCATGATGTTTCTATCTCCATTCATTCTTCTCCAACTTGTTCTTTTCATCATTGGTTATCAAATAAGACCAACACACAAATGGGCTGCAATAATCTTCTTCCTGTGCTATTTCTGCTCAGGTATGGTTCTCGAACCTTTGCCATATACAGGACCATGGCCGCCTCCCCCATCAGCATCATATCTCCTAATTGTCATGGCGACACCTGCTCTATTTGCGATGCTCTCATTTTCCATGATCTTTTGGATACCATGGTTAGCTCTTCTTATCCTCACACCTTTCTTAGTCTTAACATTTCTCACATCATATACTACAGTCCTACTAGCAGATGGTCGTATTGATGCAGTAAAGGGGATTTTGATCTATGTTGTTGTAATTGTTTGCTGGACAATTTTCACCATCCCATTTTCTGGAATTATTAATTGGCACGCTTTTGTTACTCCAATGCCACTGGGTCCTCTTGTAGCAATCAACACTATAGAATATATCCCAGAACCCACTGAGAACTGATATCAAAGTGGTCGCACGTACATTCTGAGGTTTCGAGGAGGGACGATAAGGGTATGAAAAGGAAGTTGATATTCGTAACGATTCAACTTGCGCTGCGCTAACCTGCTGTCTTTTATTATGCGAAAGATGTGATATGATTGTCACACAGACTTGGAGATAGGTTTATGGTGATACAGGAAAGAAAGGTTATACCACTATTGATGTGTTGTTTATTCTTCTTCAGTTTGATTTCAATTGCACCCGTCCAAGTAGATGCGAATAATTTCGATCTCTCGCAGACCTCTGATTACATTACCTTTTTTGGAGGTACAAGCTTTGAAGATGCAACGAAGGTAGCGTTTGACAACGAGGGGAATACAATCCTTATTGGACAGACCCAATCATCCAACCTCCCTGTCACAGACAATGCCTTTCAATCAGAAAACGTAGGCGGGGACTGGGATGCTTTCATTGCAAAGTTTAGCCCAACAGGTGATCTCTTCTTTTGTAGCTATTTGGGAGGAACGGGGTATGAACATGTCACAGCTATTAATGTTGATGTTGATAATAACATGATTGTGGCTGGTACAACTCAGAGTTCTGGACTTCCAACCACAACTGGAGCACTTCATGAGTCACCTCTTGGCTTGACTGATGGTTTCATCTTCAAGATAGCTCCAAATGGAACAGTTCTATTTGGGACCTATTTTGGGGGGACCGGTGAAGACTGGATCTATGGTATGGAGTTCGATGCTTCAGGTAATTATCTCTTCAGTGGGTGGACAAACACGGTTGGTTTAGGAACCTTTGGAGTCCATCAAGAAACATACGGTGGGGGAGATGCTGATGCATTCGTCGCCAGACTCAGTGCAGATGGATCCACATTACAGATGTTCAGTTACTTAGGCAGTATTGGTGATGATCGAGCTTGGTCAATGACTGTTGATCATGCGTATAATTTCATATTCAGCGGGGTTGCGAGTTGGGGATATCCGATTACCGGTGGTGCCTACCAAAACATCCATGGTGGGGGTTTTGATGCATATCTGACAAAGGTGTCGCAAGATGGTACATTGCAGTTCAGTACATTTCTGGGAGGCACTGGAGATGATTTAGGTCTCGGTGTTGATGTGGACAGTCTAGGTAATATCATCCTTGCTGGAGATACAGAGTCTGATGATATCAATATGCTAAACGCGGTGCAACAAGACTTCGGTGGAGGAACAAATGACTTCTTCGCGTCAAAATTCAACTCAACCGGATATCCATATTATGTGACATACATCGGTGGTAATCAAACTGATAGGTGCTGGGATGCACGAGTGGATGCTGATAATAATCTAGTTCTTGTTGGACGGACTAGTTCGTTTGATTTCCCTGCACTTAATGGGTTGAATGACACAAAATCTGGAGGGGTCGATGCTTGCGTGACAAAACTCTCATCTGATGGCCAAACAATCATTGCGTCTACATTCATTGGTGGTAGTTCAGAGGATATAGGTGAGGGAATCGCGGTTGACGCAGCTGGTAACATTGTAGTGACCGGTAGAACCTGGTCATCTGATTTTCCAACGACGGAGGGTGCTTATCAGGAGGTATCCGCTGGAT
>CAZPWM010000118.1:3161-8454 GCA_964590575.1 uncultured archaeon | reverse complement strand
CAACGATAGCGTCTGGTTTCCATCCATCGTTCTTTATCTTAGTTGCAGTTTGGTAAGCGTAGTTATAGATATCGTCCATATCAAGTACATAACATAGTGGACCCTTGAGCTCCATAATAGTCAGCCACCGAGGTAACGACTTCTTGCGGACTATGATAAAAAGATGTTCATATGCGATTTACTCGGAACAGTAATAGGGAACAAACTGGTAGTTTCGTCTTGAACCACCATGTCGAATGAGGAGAAATGTATTGGTAAAGAACCCCGGAAAGTTATAGCTCGAGTGATAAGTCAAGAGGGATATTGCGCAATTGGTCACAAAGTGGGAGATGTCATCGAGTTTGATCATTTTGGTGTGAAAGGCGATATTTGTGTGAATGCTCTTTTCACAATGTTACCAGTTGTCTATGCAATGATGCATAACGCTTACTTCCCCTGGGCTGAGGATCACTGTAAAGAACTTCATGCGTGCCCAGACCCAAAGAATCCAGTGGTCTTTGAGTTAGACAGGTCGCAACGTATGGAACGAAAGGCATCAGGCTGAATCTATAAAACATCAATTGAGAGTGAGTCATAGATGCCTGGTCTATAGGATATCCTAATAGAGAAGACATCTCCTACTGCAACTTCAATTGGTTGAATCAATGGAATGAATAGCTGTTTCCATCCATCTTCCATCTTGAGTTGAATATCTCCAAAGAGTCGTGATTCGAACACTCCTACAAGTCCGTGTATCGTTCCGCTATCTAAAGTTGAGAAATATAACTTCTTGTCAACTGCGACATCTTCTCTCAGATTCATAAGATCAAAGTTCTCTAGGATTTGTATTTCGGCCAGGTCTCTTGTTGTATCTCGAGTTGCGGTCTGAACAACTCGTGGGAATCGAAGATCCTCATATTGGAATCTCTCCCAACTTTCCATACATTCAACGGGCACAACATACACTGTGACTTCTTGAGGTAGCAACACACCTCCCGGCTTCAGAACTTTCTCTACGGCATGAAGACTTGCTGGTATCTGTTGCTCAATCAACATTATCGATGAGAGCATCTCACAGATTGCCACGTCAGCTCTATCCTCTGGAACGAACTCTGAGAAATCCCCTTCAATGAACTCGATAACCTGCTCTACTCCATTCATTTGTGCAGCTTTCTTCGCATAACTCAGAGCCTCTGGATTTACATCTATTGCAGTTACATGGCTTGCTCCTGCCCTTGCAGCAAGAATCGCGAGGATTCCCGATCCTGTTCCAATATCAACAACATAGTCCCCGTCCTTTACAACTACTTGGATTGCCTGTTTGAATTTATTCAACCGAGCCTTCTGTCCAAGAAGACTTGCTGCATGGAGTATTGTGAATGGAGTTGCATACCTTCTATCGGTCATCGTTTTTTGCCATATCACATCCTACTTATAATACAGATGTGAACCACAGCATGCCAAGCAAGACACAGTACACTTGGCTAGTCGTCAATTCTAACTGAGAAGGTTCGAACAGAAGTGTTTGAGAAAATCATCAAATCAGCAATGAAAGCTCTTGAGGAGGGACGACCTCAAGATGCAATTGATGCACTTGAGCCTGTAGTTGAAGAAGATGATGAAGATGTCGATGCCCTTGTATGTCTGGGTATGGCATATGTTCAGGCTGAAATGCCTGCAGAAGCTGTCAAAGTTCTTGAGCAGGCCGAGGAACTTGTCGAGCAGCATTGTGTGGTTGAGCTGTTTCTAGGAAGAGCCCTATGGGCTCTTGGGAAAATCGACTATGCTGAGGATAAGATTCGAGAGGCTCACAGACTTGATTCTTCAGAGCCTGAAGTCTGGCTTGACCTAGCACGGATCCTGTACAACAAACATGAGTATAGAGAAGCAATGGAATATCTCCAACAAGCACTGGACATATTCCCAGATGAATTGGGATTGATTGGGCTCTATGCATTATCCCTTTACAGGTTGGGTGACTTCACTGCTGCTACTAACGAGTGGGCAAAAGTGCATCGATTAAATCCTGACCTCATGGCTGCTGTTTCCAATTATGCCTACCTCTTACTCATTCAGGAGCGAATCTTCGAAGCCGCCCCCTTCGTTGGACACGCAAATATTGTCGATTCAGAGGATTATCGGGCACGGATTCTATTGGGTGAACTTCGATTCAAATCTGGTGAACATGATGGTGCAAAAGAATGTTTCCAGCGTGTTTTGGATCTGGACCCAGATAATATCGAGGCACTCTCACGACTTGCTGTACTTGCTCATCTGGCTCGTGATGTTGAAACATGTAAGATGTACCTCGAACGAGCTGAGGCAGAGTTAGGAAGAGACCCTGAATCTTGGAGAGGTCTTTGTGGAGTGTATCCTCTTCTTGATATGAATGAAAAGTATATCGAATGCCTTGTCCGATGGACTCAGGCTGATCCTGGTGCTGCCGCACCCTGGGTGGCATTAGCCCTCGAGTACGATAAACAAGGAAAACTAGAACACGCGCGAAATGCTTGGCGGGTTGTTTTCGAGTTGCGGGGGTATGTTAAAATCTTATGCGGCGTATGCGGGAATGAGGCAAGACCTCCATACGATTCGACAGTTGGATTTGATGTCTATCAAGCTATTGTTTGCCCAAATTGCGGTGTTAAAATCAACATGCCTACTGGTCTTGCAGTTAATTGATGAGATGCCTTATATGAAAGACAGAAGATACCCTCAATTTCCAATTCCTGGTGTTGGAGCTATTGTTGTAGGGTCAAATGGATTACTTCTAGCAAGGCGTGATAACGACCCAGGTAAGGGTCTCTGGAGTATTCCTGGTGGTGGAGTCGAACTAGGTGAAACTCAAGAAGCTTCTGTACTTCGCGAGATTGAAGAGGAAACAGGCGTTATATGTGAAATAATTGAATTTGTGAGTACTGTTGACTTGATTACACTAGACACCTCAGGACAAATAGAGTTTCATTTTCTGATTAACCATTTCTTAGCAAGAGCACTAACTTCGGATACAAGACCAGAAACAGAAGATGGTGAAGTTGGTTGGTTTCATCCAGATAATCTTCCCTCTGACATGGCTGACAAGCGAATTGTGGATCTCATACTCTCTGTACGTGAGAGAATCCTCGGATTAATGAATGAAGGATAAGACCCAGATATTATACAGCGATATATCACTTATCGATGTTGCCACGAACTATAAAAGCCATCGCACATTCTTAAGAGAGTGAGTCTTATCAGACCTAAGGACGTGTAGAAATACAATGTTTAGAACAATAATTGCTTTACTCGTATGTCTAGTGACTGCGGTCGTTATCGGGGCTTTCCAAATAGTTGGTCTTGATATAGCAACAATTCAGGCTATCATTGGTGGTGGTGACATCACTAATCAGCTGATGGCAATAGGCGCATTGCTCTTCGGAGGGCTGCTATTCCCATACACTTTGGCTACAACAAGTGCGATTTACTCACCGCTAGTAGCACTTGGTGTTGCTGGATTCATAGCAGGT
Organism: uncultured archaeon; assembly: GCA_964590575.1. Taxonomy (GTDB): domain Archaea; phylum Asgardarchaeota; class Thorarchaeia; order Thorarchaeales; family Thorarchaeaceae; genus SMTZ1-45. Next base: position 4,969 of record CAZPWM010000118.1, on the reverse strand, counting down.
CTTATTTCAAAGAGTGGCGTACGAATGCTCTTTGTTTCAATATTTGCTATGGTACTATTCTTCTTAGGCTACTATGTGCTTACACTTACAGGAAACCCAACTGATGTTGCTGACATGCTCAATATTGCGAGAAACATCGCTATAGATCTTGGAGTGGCATTTGGGCTTCTCTTCATACCTGGCATTATTGGCGCATCACTAACATCTGAGGACTATTAGTTCTCATGAGGATAACTGGGGGGTTAATTCCCCCACTGATCTTTTTTATTTAGTCTTATAGTCCTAGAGTCTTTGCTAACCTACTTGATGTAAGTTTCAAAAATTCATCTAGGTGCGATTTCTGAATGAATGCTCCTGCTGCCATAGGGTGCCCCCCTGCTTCAGCAATGAGCGTCTTATTTTTCTCGTTAAGAATACCTGCTACTTCTACAAAGACATCTTTGAGATTTACACCTCTATCGATGAGTTTTTTGTGAGCTCTACCTGATAACTTGGCCAGAGGGCTATCATCGGTTGTATTCGTACTAATTCCAATAACTGGTCTATCAATAGGGATAATCATAGATCCCTGTGCCATCCCAATGACAATACCAATTATGGTATCAGGCGTCTGTGGATCATTAACGACATACATTCCCTGCCATTCTGCGTACCCATCTTCCTCCAGACGGCGAAGCGCACTAGCTAAGTTGGCGCGATGTTGTTGAAGAAGGGATCTTCCCTCGTCAAATGCTTCTGCGTCTCTCATGCAAACTCTCACACCAACCTCTGGGCGTTTATTTCTTCCACATGCATTGAGTAGGGTTGAGAATTCCTTTGCACTTCGCAATTCTGTCTTAGGTGGCCGCTGTGTGAGGACAATGGTGTCACCAATTATCCCTTGAGCAACTCGGGGGTCATTATAATGTTCTAGGACAACTTGAATAATCCCTTGGATGGCTTGTTGTTTCTCGCTAGCCTCGAGATCTACCCATGTCCTCCACTCTTCTCCTGTCCTCATATCAATGCCAAGATCCTGAAAGAACGCATAGCATGCCTCTTCAGCTCCCGTTAAACCAGGAAGATAGGGGTCCGTTGCATATTGAAGAAGATACGGAAGTGGTCGCGTGTGAATACCAAAGAAGGTGAGGTCTCTCATCACTTCAAGAAATCCAGATGCTTCACCTAATTCTAGTATCTCTCTGTTGAGACCAACAAAACCTCGTCCATAGTAGTCCTGAAGGTCTCCGGTTGCTCCCACTATAGCTAGTTCAGAGAGGTCGATGTTATCTTGTGAAACAAAGAGCGCAAGAAGAAACGCTATTCCTGCTCCTGATAGATCATAACTCCCACTTATCCCATGTTGACAAGGGTTGACCTCTATCAGCTTGAACGGTATATCATCTAGTACAGAATCTGCTACATCATCAGGAGGTAGGTGGTGGTCCAGTATGATTACCGAGTTAACACTCTCAATATTGACCACATGCTTCTTCACTAATTCTATCTGCCCTGTCCCAAAGTCACTAAAAATCACCAGGTCTGGTTTGTACTTACGAATGTCTTCTTCTATCTGAACTATGGATTCAGAGTTAATCTGGTGAACATTTTTCCATTCAAACTCTTTCTTTTCCTTTTCGAGCATTATCGTGATGATTGCGAGAGCAGAGATGCCATCTGCATCAATGTGCGAAAATGCGAGTACTCTCTTTGATTTCTTCACTTCTTTGACTGCATCAAGAAGCAAATTTGCCATGGATTCTGGTATAGACTCGTAGAAGCTCTCCATTTTTCCCAACAGAATGTCCACTTGTGGCTAATATAAGTTG
>CAZPWM010000118.1:0-3151 GCA_964590575.1 uncultured archaeon | reverse complement strand
GGCTGCTCTTTGGTAGCGAGTGAGAGATTGCTGAGGTTATTCTGTGACTCTAACTACTCTTGATAGCGCAAGGAATATGACCAAGAACACACTTGCAACAGCCGCAAGGGTTTTTGCAACTTTCTGCCACCTTGTAAGTGGAATCTCCATTTCTCTTAGTTCGTTTGTTACCTTCTTTAGAAAAACACGTCTTTCAGTGTATAGTGCTTCTTGGTCGTCAATTATTGAAGCGTGGTCTGCCCAGCTTTGGTAAAGAGGGTTTTCAGGATTTGACTCGACCCACTTATTCCATTGCTCAAGTATATCTTCCCGGTGGGGCGAGGGGAATCCATTGATTATTTCTTGGACTCGACTCTCCCAGTCATCTGGTATTGACATTGTGTGCACCTCATATTTTCTCGGCTGAGGAACTGTAATAGAGTCTTTTCTGTTGATTATTAAGTGTTCACTGTTCACGCGCGAAATGAGTTTTTCGACTATTTTCAATATTCTTTTTCTATAAATCAATCCAAACGAGCAGTCATTGTTCGTTAAGTTGCAGTAGTTGTCTATCTCATCTTTGAGATTTCTTTACTCCATTCTTTGATATCTGTTCGGAGTTTTGCAAGGTCTGCTGGACTTATAGTGTCAACTCTTCCATATGTTCTAAGAATTCTGGTCCATCTTTGCATCTTAACAGTCACAGCTCCGCCTACTCCCTTTCCTTCCAGAATATCTGCGGTTTCACTGATTTTTTGTGACAGATCGCTAGCAATCACGCCTTCTCGTATCTGAGTTTCAAGCGTGTCTAGTACAGCTTGGATATTAGAAATGGATCCTTTGTCAGCTAGGCTTGGTTTGCCTGCTCCAGCAACAACTGCTGGTGCCTGAGTTTCTAGGTGCATGACCATGCGCATGATCTCATCAAGACGTTCCGTGTTGGCGTTAACTGCAAGCGTGAGCTCTGCTGTGTTCTCTTGAACCTCAGTAATAGTTGAGATGACCTCAATCATTCTGTTTAACATCTGAGTGAGTCTTTCAATAGCCCCATTGATTTCTGTAAGCTTTGCTCTGACGTAGGTATCTTCTTCGCTCAATGTAATCTCCTCGGGCAAGAGGATGTCTTTCCTCGCACGTAATGGCTGGTCATCTAAGTTATTGAAGATTAAGCTTTCTGTGTTGTTTAGTATTGGTTGCAGATTTCCTTACTAGTCTATAACCTAATACTAATATCAGCTTTGGAGGAAGTCACTTTCAATAGATTGGCTCTATTTGGAGGATCATTCCGAGTTGTACGTCATAAACTTCAAGGAAAAAGAAGAAAATCCTGTGGACTTTAATGGTAGCAAGAACGTCACGATGCGCTGGCTTGTTGGTAGACAGTCCGGAGCCAAGACATATGCTATGCGTCACTTTGATATAAGACCTGGAGGTATAATACCCCTTCATTCGCACCCTGAGGAACATGAAATTTTTGTTCTTGAAGGCGAAGCAAAGGTTCTTGGTGATATCGAGGGTTTGGTTGCAAAGAAAGATGATGTCATTTTCGTTCCCTCTAACTTACCTCATGGCTACGACAACACGGAAGGTAGCAAATCGTTCCGTTTCATCTGCGTTATCCCACTTCTCATTAACGAGTAGGTAGTTTTTTCTTGCTGGTCATACTTACCAGTTCGTGGAGTTAATACCATGAACCTAAGCGACAAGAAGCTCTGGATTTTTGACATTGACAATACACTCATTCATGATATCGAACATCCCGCCCCCTTTGACGATGCATTAAAACTTTGGAATGCGCTAAAAGAGAAAGGGTACGAGCTAGCCATTCTCACTAATGTTGGTCGTCTTTCATCAAGACAAGTGAACCAAGCACTTTCTGAGGCGGGTTTTGAGATTCCAGTAGAACGTGTATTCACCGCCGGAGCAGCTGCGGCAGCTTATGTCCATAATAGGACTCCAGGTGCACGATGTTTTGTGATTGGTGAAGGTGGAGCACAAGAGGATTTCGTCGCAAGGGGACTTGATGTCACTAATAACCCTCCAATTGATTTCGTGGCTGTTGGAGCGGATCGGGGGATGACATTCGAGGAGCTAAACTTCGCTACGAAAATGGTCAAGGATGGGGCATCTCTAATTTGCATTAGTGGTAGCCGAGATTATCTTGGAATCTATCTGGGATCTGAGAACACGTTCATTGGTGAACGTTCTATCGTAGCTGCAATCGAGCATGCTACTGGAGTTGAAACCGTTGTTGTTGGAAAGCCATTACCCGAGATCTTTGTTGAAGCAGTAAAATCCCTGGGTCATGACATATCTGATGCTGTAATGATTGGTGATAATCCAAAGTCCGATATTGCTGGCGGTAATGCCGCAGGAGTGACTACAATTTTGATTAGGCGAGACGTAGATAATATTGTAGACTTTGAGTCTGGTGACTTGGACACAACACCCACGATAACTGTGGAAACTCTGGATGAGATTATTTCGATAATCTAGACTGTTCAAAATACTCAAAGGGTAGCTAGTGGATTGGAAAATCATGACCCGCAAAGAAGTTCCAACAATCCGTTTTGAACTAGATAGACCTCGACTAAATGTTGCCATGGTCATTCTTGAAGAACTGAAAGTTGGCCAATCCGGTTCTTCATTCGAGGAATATGAGCGTGAAACCTTCGAGGAGATACGGTCTCAGATGACCCTTGAGGAGGCAAAAGATGATCCTATCTTTCGATCATATCGCGACCTATATTGGACTTTCGGCATGGACCCAACAAAACTTCGTGTATCCAGTGAAGCTGTTTTACGCAGGGTTCTCAAGGGTATGAACCTATGGCGAATTTCTGATATTGTTGACATAATCAACCTGGCTTCAGCATATCACAAGATTCCCATAGGTCTTATTGACGCAATAAAGCTGAAGGGTGACTTGGTTATTCGTTCAGCATTCAATGGTGAAGTTTTTCAGAGGATTGGAGGCAAGACAATAATTTGTCGAGGACGTGAGATTGTTGTTGCTGATGAAGAGAAGATTGTCTGCTTTGGCTACGCGACCCACGACTCAGAACGCACAATGATAACAAATGATACAGAAAGAGCTCTTGTCCTTTTTTATGGTGCAGAGGTTGTAACAAACGATGTTATGAAAAATGCACTGAAGATTACTCTTGATATG
>CAZPWM010000117.1:0-8459 GCA_964590575.1 uncultured archaeon | reverse complement strand
CAAATGACAGCTGGTGGTTGGATGTATATTGGCCCTCAAGGAATAGTTCATGGCACATACATCACTCTCATGAATGCAGGAAGGATGTATCTCGGAATCCCTGATAATGGGGATTTGAGTGGAAAGGTTTTCCTGACCTCTGGTCTCGGTGGTATGAGTGGCGCTCAAGCTAAAGCTGTTGAGATTGCTGGAGGAATTGGAATTATTGCGGAGGTCGATAAGAGCCGCATAGAAACACGCAGTGAACAGGGTTGGTTAGGTAGATACTCCTCAGACCCTGACGAGATATTCAGCTGGGTAGATGAGTTTCGTACCAATGGCGAACCAATTTCAATTGGGTATTATGGAAATATTGTTAATCTTTGGGAATACATTGTACAGAATGACATCAAGATTGAACTAGCCTCAGATCAAACCTCATGTCACGACGTCTATGGTGGTGGATACACACCTGATGGATTAACATTCGAAGAAGGTCGTAATCTCCTCCGGACAAACCGCGAAAGATTCAATGAAATGGTCGATAAATCCCTACGCAAGCAGTTCGAACTAATTGAAACTATGACAAAACGGGGGACCCATTTCTGGGACTATGGAAACAGCTTCATGAAGGCTGTGTTTGATGCTGGAGTCAAGAGAATAGCCAAGAATGGTCAGAACACATCTGATGGTTTCATCTTTCCTTCATACGTTGAAGACATAATGGGGCCGATCTGCTTTGATTACGGGTATGGTCCATTCCGTTGGGTATGCTTAAGCGGAAAACACGAAGACCTTGCTGCAACAGATCAGATGGCAATGTCACGAATCAATCCTAATCGACGGGGTCAAGACCGTGACAACTACAACTGGATTCGAGACGCTGAGAAGAACGCTCTTGTGGTGGGCTCTCAAGCGCGTATTTTGTATGCTGACGCTGTTGGGCGTGTAGATATTGCTCTTTCATTCAATAAGATGGTTCGAGAGAAGAAAGTAGGTCCCATCATGTTGGGAAGAGACCATCATGACACTGGCGGGACTGATTCTCCTTTCAGAGAGACCGCAAACATTCTTGACGGTAGCAATATCATGAGTGATATGGCTCATCAATGCTGGGCTGGAAACGCAGCACGTGGAATGACCCTCTGTGTACTTTCTAATGGTGGCGGAGTTGGCACAGGCAAAGCAATCAATGGAGGCTTTGGTTTGGTTCTGGATGGCAGTGAACGTGTTGACAGTATTATTCGGTCATCTCTTGATTGGGATGTGATGGGTGGTGTTGCACGTCGCGCATGGGCACGAAATGATCATGCAATTGAAACAGTCATAGAATGGAATGAACGACTTGGAAACAAAGGTCATATTTCCCTTCCATTTATTCCCGAGAAGGGCATGGTAGAGAAATTGGTAGAGAAAACCCTCAAGGGAACGTAGCACAACACCTCACTACACAACTTCTCTACCAAAGGTTAAGTTCACTCAAGACAACTACTACTTGAAGTGAAATAGATATGGACACATTTGTAATCCGGAATCTTGAGATAGACGTTCTACTCTCACGACTCCATAGTAGTTACTCTAACAAACTTGAGAAAGTTTGGGAAAATACAGATATGATAAATGCTGTCTTCATTCAATCAGAGCTCGCTATCAGAACCATGAGTGAACAATCTATTACCATTATTGTGCAGTACTATAAGGAACCGCGTGAATGTGAAGTAACAGTTGTTTGTAGTGGTGGTCGTAATGGTCTTTTGCGCATTGACCTCGGTTCACAAACTGCAGCTGAATCTACATTTTCGGAGCAACTAGTAAGTTTAGCTGGAAGAAAGGGCTGGGAGATTAATCGTAAACACATCAGTTACAAAGGTTCAAGATGTCCTTTCTGTAGTGCTTTCTATCTCTATAAGCAAAATCAAGTGCAAGACGATGGGTCTGTCGTCTGTCAGAATTGCAACAAAAGCTTCATGCTGGAAAATGGTGCGAAAGTGGAATACTATACGGAAAAAATCGTGTAGACCCAAAACTCGTAAATTCAACGATAACTACTAAAGTGAGCTTCCACGAATCTCTCCCGACAGTAACCAATTCATATTGGCTATTGATTATGTTTGGCTTTGGTGGATACAATGCCGGTTTCGGTGGATGGTGAGAGTCTCACTATAGAAGATGTTGTGCAGGTCGCACGTCATAATGAACCAGTTATTTTACACGAATCATCGATTCCTCGAATCAAGAGTAGTAGAGCTGTAGTGGAAACTGCAATAAAAGAGGGGAAAATCATCTACGGAGTTAATACTGGTTTTGGAGACCTCGCGCATGTGTCCGTCAACAAAGAGGATTTAGCTCGTCTTCAGGTTAACTTAATCCGTAGTCATAGCGCAGGTGTTGGACCTCCATTCTCCCACGAAGTGGTTCGGGGCATAATGCTTCTCAGAGCTAATGCACTGGTGAAGGGCTACTCAGGAGTTCGCGTAGAGGTCATCGAAACCCTCATTGAGATGATAAACAAGGATGTTGTTCCCGTTATTCCACAACAAGGCTCGGTCGGTTCAAGTGGTGATTTGGCTCCTTTAGCACATATGGCCCTAGTTCTCATTGGAGAAGGCGAAGCCTATCAGTCAGGAAAAATCGTAAACGGCAGAGAGGCACTTCGTAAGGCAGGAATCAAACCCGTTGTGTTACAAGCCAAAGAAGGAGTTGCGCTGATCAACGGAACCCAACCCATGAGTGCTGTAGGTAGTCTGACGATTTTTGATGCATTGAAATTGGTTCACGATGCATCCATCGCATCATCGATGAGTCTTGAGGCTCTCCGTGGAACTCGAATGGCATCTGATGAAAGGATACATGCTCTTCGTCCTCATGAGGGACAAACAGATGTTGCATCAGCTCAAAGGAAGATACTCCTTGATAGCGAAATCAATCAGTCTCACGCTGATTGTGGAAAAGTGCAAGATGCATACTCACTACGCTGCATACCTCAGGTTCTGGGTGCCTCATTGGATGCCATAAGATATGCATACAGCGTCTTAGAAACCGAGATTAACTCAGCGACAGATAATCCTCTAGTATTTGGTGACGAAGGAGATGTGATATCAGGAGGTAATTTTCATGGACAACCTGTCGCTCTAGCCATGGACTTTCTAGGGATCGCAATATCTGAGATTGCAAGCATCTCCGAGAGACGAATCAATCGTTTGGTCAACCCCCATCTTAGTGAACTACCGGCATTTCTTACAACTGAAGGTGGTCTTGAGTCCGGTATGATGATAGCTCAATATACTGCTGCAGCATTGGTCTCAGAGAATAAGGTGCTCGCTCATCCTGCAAGCGTTGACTCAATTCCTACAAGTGCAGACCAAGAGGATCATGTTAGCATGGGTACAATAGCTGCACGAAAAGCCGCAAGCATACTCGAGAACGCAAAGAATGTTATAGCGATTGAGTACATGTGCGCCTGTCAAGGCATCGATTATCTCGCTCCTTTGAAACCCTCAGAACCCCTTAGAGCGGCATATAGGACAATCAGGAATGTAGTGACTAAACTAGAGGATGATCGCCCTCTTTCTCCAGACATAGCAAAAATACGAGATCTAATGAAATCTGGCGATATTATCGCCTCGGTCGAATCAATCACAGGACCCCTCTATGAGAACTAAGGACCTAGTTTTGTATGAATCACTTGACCATTTGAGATGACAGTGTGAACTAGGTTCACTCCAAACCTCCAAGCAAGGTACTCTGGATTGGGACATTCAAGAACGAGTATATCTGCAACCTTACCGACTTCTATACTTCCATGGGTTGCACCTCGATTTAATGCATGCGCTGCATTAATAGTGACAGCTGAAAGCCCTTCTCTCGGTTGCATCTTCATCTTGTAGCAAGACAGAGCAATGGTGAAGAAGAGTGATTCATTTGCGCAGTTTGGGTTGAAATCAGTGGCGAGTGCAACTGGTACTTCCATCTCAATCATCTTGCGGGCATCCGCGTAATCCGTATCAAGACTGAAAGCTGTTGCAGGTAGGAGTGTGGCTATCGTGCCAGATTTTCGCATAGATTCGAGTCCATCATCGGAAGCCTTCAACAGGTGGTCTGCAGAAACTGCACCCACTTCAGCAGCAAGAGCTGCTCCTCCAAGCTGAACGATTTCATCAGCATGAACTTTGAGACTCATTCCTTTGCCCTTTGCTGCAAGAAGGATTTTCCGAGACTGCTCGATGTCAAACACCCCCTGCTCGCAAAAAACATCGCAGAACTCTGCTAGTCCCCTTTCTACTACGATTGGAATCATCTCGTCAATGATTAGGTCTACATAAGCATCGGTCTTCTCTTCATACTCTGGAGGTACAGCATGAGCTCCCATGAAGGTCGATACTAGGTTTGTTGGTAGTTTTCCTCTCAAATCATGCACTGCTTTTAGCATCTTCAGTTCATTCTCTGTGTCAAGACCGTATCCACTCTTTGCTTCTATTGTAGTGGTACCCATACTTAGCATACCTTCAGCATAGGAGAATGCATTCCCAACTAACTCATCTGGTCTTGCTGCTCTTGTAGATCGAAGAGTATTCAGAATCCCTCCTCCCGCCTCTAGAATCTCCAGATAGGATTTTCCTGCGAGCTTCAATGCAAAGTCGTTCTCTCTCGATCCCCCGAAGACAAGATGCGTGTGACTGTCGATGAAACCGGGTGTAGCAAGCATGCCTGGAAAGTCTATCGTTGGTAAGTTTGGCTCTTCAGTAACTTGTGACAGAATCTCCTTGGTTGGTCCAACAGCTAGAATTATTCCATCTTTGATAGCAATGGCGCCATTTTCGATGATGGAAACCTCATTCATCTGTTTTCCAGTCTTTGGAGCTTTGCTGTGTCCCTCTAGCGTGGCTACTTGGCCAATATTAGTCAGAAGAAGGTCAGGTTTCATTATTGCCACTACACCTATAGATGCAGGCTTACTGATTTAGATTGTGATGCAATAAATCAGACTAATTAATTAGGGATAGGCGTTCGAAATCCACAAGGCAGAATAGGGGTACCACAAGATGGATTATCTGATTCTTAGCTGGAGTGACGTGTATAACCTTACTCTTCAATTATCTGAAAGAATTGTGGATAGTGGATTCATTCCGGATGTTATTGTGGGGATTGCGAGAGGGGGGTGGATTCCGGCACGAATCCTCTCTGACGTACTCTATGCAAACACACTGCAGAACATCCGCATTGAGTATTATTCTGACGTGGGTGCAAAAGGCAAGGAACCACGAATCACGCAACCCCTGACTGGCTCTATGAAGAATAAGAACCTGCTCCTTGTTGATGAGGTCGTAGACACTGGTGATACATTGCATCATGCTATAGACCATGTAAAGGACCTCGGTGTAGCAACTGTTCGTTCTGCAGTGCTCCATTACAAACCATCATCAAGAGTGAAACCAGATTACTTCATGGTCGAAACAACAAGTTGGACTGTTTATCCTTGGGAAACTCGTGAGTCAATTATTGCTCTAGTTAAGATTTTCAAGTCTGAGGATAATTCACTCACGATGAAAGATATTCGTGACAAACTTGTGTTCGAGGTTGGATTCGAACCAACTATCACGGACTACTTCATAAAACGCCTTTGATGTGAGGTCAACTCATTGCGGATTGAGCAACTTGAGAATGAAGACAATGGCGAGGTCATTGGAATTGCAGAGATTCATAATTCTAATCATCTGAAACAAGACGAGTTGATTCAACTTGCTAAGTCGTTTTCTACTGATTCTTTGACAGTTCAACTACTGAATGGGCTCTTGATTGCCAATGAAACTCATCTACTCTCAGCAGCACAGAATGCCATCAATGCGAAACGAGGAGAATACATGCTCTCCCGTAGTTTAGATGTTGAAATCATTGTCTTTGCTTCTGCTCAACGACAGATTGGACGAGCTCTTGATGAATTAGGAGTTTATGACGGCCTTAATGAGATAGCTGTTGTAATGGTGGGAACTGATCCCTCAGTTGTAAAACAATCAATGCAAGATTTGGCGAAGAAGATCGGAAACGAGGTCGTTCCAGCATTTACAGCCACAAGTGAAAGAATAGAACGGATAAAGCGCCACTATCAGATTGACGACAAAGAAGTTGTAGCAATCTCAGACTCTGATGAATTAGAATCACAGCTTGCAGCTCTCTCCCGATGCTTAGCGAGTAGAGTTTCTCTCGTAGCATTCGACAATTGAATCAATAATGACTAGTACATGTCATCGCGCATTGTCATTATTGATAAAACATCATCTTTCTCATTGAGAATTGAAATTCCGGTCCACTCCCCAACTATCTCTACAAGCACAGTCTTGTCGGGGGAATCCAGATTGACTTTTCTTGGAATAACAGCTGCAACTGCTGTTACAACATCCATGTTTTCAAGTTCAGTATGCCGACGTCTAACAGTCACCCGAAAGCTCTCTTCCTCTCCTATTTTCGGAAGTAGTTTCTCTGCGGCTTCCACAATTTTATCCATCTCTGACTCAACGCATTCTTCAAAAGGTGTGAAGCGAATTGCGAACCGGAACTGGTAGGGATTTTCAACAGCAAATTCTTTGAGGCGTTGGATGACCTCAAAGGGGTCGAGTGATGTCTTGCAAGCTAGCAGCCCAGAAATAGGCGTTTGAGATATCATGATTTCTGTGTCTTCCAATAAATCTCCGATGAAATATCTGATTTCAGATATTGCAGCACGTTCACGATCTCTAGGACAAGCCACAAGTAGATTGTATTCGGGCAGTCTTTCTCGCCTCACATGTCCGCGTAAATGATTCGCGTACTCCAAAACCTCATTGCATCAGAGTCAACTTTCAAATTTGCCTCAATTTCTGTGATGGGTAGTGCTCCCTCTCTGTATACCTTGATGTTAAGAGGTGCTTCTCCAGTTACTTCCTCTTCAACCCCAATAATGGTCGAGTTTTCATTCGCTGGTGAGGGTCCACCATCTATATACAAATCAACCTCATCACCAAGTTGCTCCAATGCAACAGATAGGTTGAATGGATTCGGTCCGCCACTTCGGTTAGCACTTGTCCCCACAATCGGTCCTCCGATTCTATTAGCAATTCCTCTCGGAACAATATGGTTCGGAACTCGTATTGCTATGGTACTCCTTCCAGCAGTGATGTGAGTAGGAACATCTGGTCGTGGTTCCACAATCAGTGTGAGAGCACCGGGCCAAAATACCTTCACAATGACGCGCTCCAAGATTTGAAAATCATGGTATAATTCACACTGGGTATCATCTGCGAACAATAGTGGAAATCCAAGTCGTCGGTCACGCCGTTTTACTGCAATGAGTCTTTCTAGCGAGTCATGGTTTCTAGGATCACATCCGAGACCATAACTGGTATCAGTTGGATACACAATAATGCCTCCTGCCGCAATGACTTCTGCAGCTCGCTCGATGACACTATCGCATCTTTCTGTGTCCTCAATTCTCATAATCTCGGTTCTCAATGGTGATCCCACATTCATCCCTGCAAACATACATATGGCACTTCCGTTACAAGGTTTTTCTAAGGAGGAATTCTCATCCACGGAGTGATTCTTGCAGCTGGCAAAGGAGAACGTATGCGCCCTTTGACAAATGAGATACCCAAAGCGCTTGTTATCCTTGCAGGCAAAACACTATTGGAGTGGGCTCTGGATCGTTACAACAAATTTGGAATCGATGATATAGTAATTGCAGTCGGCTGGAAAGGTTCCATGATTGAGGATTTTATTGCAAAATCTAAAATTAAAGCAAGCGTTGTTCATGTATCAGACTATGAGATTGGTCCACTTCAGACATTTCTCACAGCGATTAACACCTTTGATGGAGATTTTCTCCTTTCACCAGTGGATGCGATGATAGAACCTGCTAGTATGGTAGGAATTCGGACGCTCCATGACGAAGTTGAGGGTCAAGACAGCATGATCCTTGCTGTTGGCTCCAATACAGAATCAGGTACACCGGTTACAGTAAGTGGAAACAATCTGTTAACTGGTATCGGAAATGTTGGGTCCGACTCGATGAATATTGTACGTAGTGCTATGCTATTCATAGCAAACACTCGTATCAGAGAACATTGTATATCGGCGCTTGGTGAGGGAAAGAGAAAAGTAACGCAGCTGCTGGAACAGTTCATCGAGAAAGGTCATCCTGTGAGATGCTATCACGTAAATCATCATTGGTTTGATATTGACACACTCTCAGATCTTCTTGCTGCAAATCAATACTTCCTTCAACTAGGAGGATTCCGAGAACCTGAATCCATATTTGTCCCATCAGGAGATAGTGTTGAAGTCGGTGATATTCTAACGTTAAAATCAAACATTGTCTTTGGGAAAGGCACCTCTCTCGAGGGTCCTGTCTTGATTGCTTCAGACTGTCTGATTGGTGACGACTGCAAACTTGGACCCAATGTCACTATTGATTCATAAACCACACTTTCAAAGGTCTGTGAAGTAAG
>CAZPWM010000116.1:0-8627 GCA_964590575.1 uncultured archaeon | reverse complement strand
AACGAGGGTCGACCAACTAACGAAACGTTGCGAAAATTGGACATTCCGGTTTCTTGAAATAGCCTTCCCGAGTTACTCCATCAGAAGATATGGAGATGGACTCAACTGGTTAGAGACAATAGAAGGCGTAGGAAATTTCGAAGAGGCCACGCTCCGTATCTGGCAAAAATTAGGTTCTATTGGTGTGACACATGTAATATTCCTAGGATTGCACTCACTGAATGCAGCTTATGTGGAACAATGTCAAGGAAGGTTGAGATCTCTCCTCCAGGAGACCCATTCCCTGCCATGGAAGGTCATCTGGCAAGAGCGAAGAAAGCAATTGACGCTCAATTCGGTGAAGGAGTTGGACTAAAACTTCTACCCTCCGATAAAACCATCGTGATAAACAAGGTTTCTTCGCTTGATGCGATGTATGAGATTATCGTTGATGGTTATATTATCGGCCGGTTAAGGTTTGAAATCCCAAAACGAGACTATACTTTTCTCTTGTCTATTGAGGGAGCTCGTAGAATAGGCATTGTGAGTAAGCAGAAATGGGTCACATTGCACGATGGAGTTCTAAAATATCTGAAAGACGGAGCCAACCTAATGGTCCCTGGGATAGCAGGATGCGACTCGAGTATTCAGGTTGATGATGAGGTATGGTTAGCAGATTCAACTGGTGCTGTCGTAGCTTCTGGCATATCTCGAATGACTGGAGAAGAAATGGCTAAGGCAAAGAAAGGGTTTGCTGTGAAAATCCGTGAGGTTCAGGACCCTTCTCCACCCTCAGACAATCCGAAAACCTCTACTTGGGAGGAAGTTGTAGAATCCAATTCTAATGACTTAGAGGCCATAGAGATGGAAGCTATATCTTTCATCAAACGGACTGTTGCAAAACAAGACATCCCCATTGTTGTAGGTTTCAGTGGTGGAAAGGACTCACTTGCAACTTATTTGGTTGTGGAGAAGGCAATAGAATCTAGTCCTCCCATCTTTTTTATGGACACGGGTATAGAACTCCCAGAAACAATTGAGCACATCAAGGATTTTGCAAAGACACGAAAGGTTCCAATTATTGGACAAGATGCAGGAGAACAATTCTGGGAGTCTGTAGATATTTTTGGTCCTCCAGCTCGCGATTTTCGATGGTGCTGTAAGGTCTTGAAGCTTGGTCCAGCAGCCACCTCAATCGCAGAGGAACTTGGTGGAGAAACACTGAGTTTTATGGGTCAAAGGAAGCTCGAATCATTTCAGCGGTCTATTGAACCACGTGTGACAGAAAATCCCTGGGTTCCAGGACAGATTTCTGCTAACCCAATTCAAAATTGGAACGCACTAGAGGTTTGGTTATACATCTTTAGAGAGAAAGCTGACTATAATCCATTGTACAACGAAGGATATCATAGGATGGGCTGTTATCTTTGTCCTTCATCCCCTTTAGCTGAGCTAGAGAGTCTGCGAGAAACTCATCCCAAGTATTACGAAAAATGGAAGTCAAAAATGCATGATTGGGCTGAAAAGCATGGATTTCCGAATGAATGGATCGAGATGGGTTTCTGGAGATGGAAGAAGCTCCCTAAGGGTCAGATGGAACTAGTCAACCAACTCGGTCTTGATATAGAGCCTGACAGATCGAGTCCTGGAGAAAGTCTTGGACTTCAGGTAACAAAAGGGATTTCCCCTTGTACAAAGTCAGGTTTTAGTCTTGAAGGTGCCTTCTCTTCAGGCATTGATTTGAACCGAGTATCAAAAGTCTTTCCAATATTTGGCAAAACTAGACTGTCTGAAGAAATGGGTGTTTTAAGGACACAATCTGGTGAGAATAGCATTACTCTATTTAGCTCTGGTTCAGTGGTTGTCAGAGGAAATGATGAGAGAGCAGTGGAACGGTTGACCGAGAAAATGGAGCGCGCAGTAAGGAGAGCGGTCTTTTGCCAAGAATGTGGTTCATGTGTTCCCCAATGTGACCATGGTGCGCTCTCATTAAACACCGGCAAGATCTCAGTTGATGAAAAAAAGTGCACAAACTGCCTCAAATGTGACAATTGGCCTTGTCCAACTTATCTCACATAGTGAACGATGCTCTTTAATTTAATAATCGGTACAGGAACTGCTTCCTTGTAACAGTAAGGTTATTATCTCAGCGCTTGTCAGAAACCTCGGTAGAGCATGAAATGTTATCAGCGATTAGTCTGCACATCTACAGGTATCGCAAGTACCTCGTGCTCACTCTCGTGATTTCACTGATCGCTATACCTATTGCTGATGTTCTAGTTATTCAGAGAGACCGTAATCGAAATGAGATGTATGGTGAAGCTTTCTGGCTCTATGGATTTGGCGTTTACACAATGAATGATACAAGTCTCGCTGAAGACATGGCGGATTTAGGCTACCCATACGACGATGGTCTACATGTGTTACCCTCCTATTTGAGTGGAGTAGCCTACGAGTATCCAGTCTTTGGATTGATTTTCTTCGCAATTGCTACATGGTTGTTCCCCGGAGCTGGAGGGTTACAACCGTTATGGCTCAATTTCTTATTAGTACTAGTCTTCAATCTAAACTTGGTCTTGTTGGCAATACTGCTGAAAGACAAACTACAGACTAAATTCTGGGCGCGAATGTTCTTTGCTGGGTACTTTGTATACGGGCTCGTCATGTCTGCTGGTGGGGGTAAACTTGAACCACTCGTAGACTGCTTATTATTAATATCACTGGTTCTTTGGCAAGAAAAGCAGCATGGTAAAGCAATGTTTACACTTGGGTTAAGCGTACAGACAAAGGTTTACTCCGTTGTAGTCTTCCCGGTGCTTTTCCTCGCTAACCCAGCTTCATCAATATGGTTTATTACATCGATGTTTGTTTCCGTGATTCCATCATTCTTTGGCGCCAGTTTTGAATCTCTTATTTCGCACTTTCTCAATACATCCAGTTATAGTATCTATGTAGTGAACCCCATGTTTCCAGGATTGACATGGGAAACACCCAATTTAGCAGCTGACCCAGTCACATACGGTTGGTGGCTACCTGCAGCGATTCCAGTGATTATCTATGCGCTCTTCATGCTTCTGACCATCCGACTATATTTACCTGCAAAGAAAGATCTCGAAGGGAAATCTATTAGATTGAAATTACTCGAGCTCAAACCCTTCTACCTCTATCTTTTACCCGGTATACTCTTTATCTTTCGGTGGGTTATGCCTTGGTATCTATACTGGCTCTCAGCTGTTGTGTTGCTCTTTGACGAGGATGAACAAGCTACTGGGTACATGAAAGAATTAGCAGTGGTTGGTTTTCTCTACGCATTTGGTCTGGTCTGTAATTGGCCATATTTTGGTTCCAATCCAGGTCCCTTAATTGATTTCGTAGGACACTTTCCCTTAAGAGAAGGTACTATCCTTGGTGTGGTCTTAATTGCGATTCTTGCAGGAATTACATATGTGGCATGGAAATGGGAATTTGATCGCAGAGACCGAAAGATTGAGCTTATTCGAGAAGCTGAAGCACGGGGAGAACTTATCATCTGACCTTCTAGCGAGGTGTTCCGTTCTCCCGATAATAGTTGATTATACGTTCTCTGATTAATGTGGAGGAACAGAGTCCATCTGCAGTACGTTTCTCTAACCTCACAATCTTAGTCTTTAACCCTGTGTTTACAAAGTGTGCTTCCAATGCGCTGATATCTGTGTATTGATCATACCCCAGAGCAATGATATCTGGCTTAATTTCTGAAACAATAGTTGTATGATCATCGGTATCTAGACCCATTACGGCTCTATCAACAAATTTCAATGATTCAACAATTTTTCGTCTCTGCTCTTGTGGAAATACAGGTGGAGCACCACGTTCCTTGAAAACACTCTTGTCAAGTGCAACGACCACCACTAACTCTCCATTTTCTCCAGCTAGCTCTTTTGCTTGTTCTAGATAGGAGATATGTCCAAGATGCAGAATATCGAACTTTCCCGCTGCAAGGACTCTTTTTCCTTTCATTGGGATTACCCCTGAGGCCTTAGTCTTCATCTACTGCCAGGAATGTTGCTCCTTCAGTGATGATTTCAATTCGACGCTTTGTTTTGGTTATTTGGCTAACATGAACAAGTCCATTTATCTCAAGCTGCAGCAAGGCCGCATTGAGTTCAGCCTCACTCGGTTCTGTTCCAAGCTCTTTCTTAAGTGCTCTCACGAGCTCGTCATCAAGGATTACCCCTCGTCGTTTCTTTACTACATCCACAATCAGATTGGTCATAGGCATTGCGTTCCATGGAGCCAACTTCATCTCACCTTCATCTGTTAACCGTATATCGCATGAATTGCAGAGTCTACCTCAGTGGCTCTACGCAAAGTCTGATCCATCTTTCTGTAGCGTTCTAACATCTCTTTAGTCACTGAGGAATGGACCGAATTGACAGCTTCTTCGAAATGTTTCCAAGTAACAACTTCAGTTTCCATGTCATCTCTCAGAGCTCTCATCCCTGCCTCTCTGCAGATTGCTTCGATATCACCACCGACATAATTCTCTGTCATCTCAACGAGTTTGCCAATCTGTTTTTTCACTTCATCGGCTAGAGGCATACTTGCAGTATAGATCTCAAATATTGCCTTCCTACTATCAGCGTCTGGTGCGTCAACGTATACGAATCTATCAAATCTACCAGTTCTCAAGAGTGCTTTGTCAATCAATTCCGGACGGTTTGTTGCAGCAATGACAACTATATCCTTCATCGATTCTAATCCATCCATCTCTGTCAAGAGTTGGCTGATCACTCTCTGATTATGAACTGCACCAGGACCATCTCCCCCTGCCCCTCTTGTAGGTGCTAAGGCATCTATCTCATCAAAGAAAATAATCGCAGGCGCAGCGGTTCTTGCTTTCCTGAAAATCTCTCGAATGGCTTTCTCACTCTCTCCGACCCACTTTGATATGAGTTCAGGTCCCTTCACGCTGATGAAGTTTGCTTCACTCTCAGTCGCTACAGCTCTTGCAAGGAGGGTTTTTCCACATCCTGGTGGTCCAAAAACCAAGACTCCCTTGGGTGGTGTGATGCCAAGTCTACGGAAAGACTCGGGTCTCTTGAGAGGCCATTCAACAACTTCAACAAGTTCTTGTTTTGCTTTATCCAATCCTCCGATATCACTCCATTTCACATCAGGGATTTCAATGAATACTTCTCTCACGGCAGATGGTTGGATTTCTTTCAAAGCCTCAACGAAATCACCATTATTAACCTCAAGTATGTCCAGAACATCCTGAGGAATTTCCTCTGTTTCCAGGTCCATTTGTGGAAGGTACCTTCTTAGAGCCTTCATCGCAGATTCTCTGCATAGTGCTTGAAGATCTGCACCTACAAATCCGTGGGTGATTTTTGCGAGATTTTGCAAGTTTACAGTCCCATCCCCTTCCGTGGTCAATGGCATTCCCCTCGAATGGATAAGAAGCACTTCCAGTCTTCCCGTTTCGTCGGGGACGCCAATCTCAAGCTCTCGGTCGAATCTACCTGGACGTCGAAGAGCAGGGTCAAGAGCATTCACACGGTTGGTTGCACCAATTACAACAACTTGTCCTCTTGCTTTGAGACCATCCATAGTTGCAAGGAGCTGTGCAACCACTCTTCTCTCGACTTCGCCTTGTACATCTTCTCTCTTGGGTGCTATTGCATCCAGTTCGTCAATGAATATGATACTTGGAGCGTTCTCTTCCGCTTCTTCGAAAATCTTTCTTAGTTTCTGTTCAGATTCGCCGTAGAATTTAGACATGATTTCCGGGCCATTAATATGTACAAAGTTTGCCTCAGACTCACTAGCAACTGCCTTTGCCAACAGAGTCTTCCCTGTACCTGGTGGTCCATGCAAAATGAGACCTCGAGGCGGATCAATCCCTAGTCTCTTGAAAATCTCGGGATGTTTCATTGGGAGCTCTACCATTTCTCTAATCCTTTGAATGGCATCCGAACATCCACCTATCTCTTCATAGGTCACCTGGGCAGTGCCAATAACATCTCCTGTTGGTTTCTCTGCGATAGCTAGTATTGTAGAATGCTGAACTACAACTGTGCCATTTGGTTTGATTGATGTTACTTTGAAGGGTATAGCTCTTCCAAGAATTGGAATGAATACAGTATCTTGGGTTGTCACAGGACAATTCAAGAGTTTTCTCTTCACAAACTCCTCGAAGCGGGGCTCAGGACGGATTGGTACCGACGTCGGTGCAAGTGTTACATTCTTTGCAGGCTCTTCATTAGCTCTAGTAACTGTTACTTTCTCGCTAAGACTTACACCTGCGTTTCGTCTGATTCGACCGTCCATCCGAATGATTTCTCTACCTTTGTCACCTTGATAAGCAGGCCATGCAATAGCTGCAGTTGCCCTCTTTCCTTTAATTTGGATGATGTCGCCTGTTCTTACACCCAGCTTCTCCATTGAAACAGCGTCAATACGGACTATGAACCTACCAATATCTCTATGTTCAGCCTCTGCGACCTTAAGGATAATTTCGACCATTTCTTTGAAGCATCCTCCTGAATCATTATTATAGTATGAGAAACCGGACGGAATATGTCAAATCATCGAAATCCGTCTTGCTTCTGCTATTCAATGTTTCTTTGTCTACCAATATAATCCGATATAGAACATGGTTGTATTGCTATATGAGCTTCTAGTGCATGTTATATGGCTCTAGGTGAGTTAAGAACATGTGGATTGCGCGCCTACTACATCCTTGATACTCTTTCGACTTCGACTTGAGATACTCCCTCAATAGTGCTTATTGCCTCTTCGATGTCATCAGTACCACCCATAGACTCATCTCTTGCAAGATTCATTCTAAGTGCCTTGAGACCAAAGGCCACTGGTTGGGTTTCTGTAGCTCCTATATCGGTCCCTTCTGGAATAACATTCTTGATTTTTTCAAGCAGATCATCCAAATCAACTTCAACATCCTCAGGCATAATCCGAAGGGTCATAACTACTCTTGCCAAAGCATTTCATCTCCCTATTTGATTATGGTCCCTCGAATCCACAATTAGGACAGGTGTATCTATTAGAAAATCGTCTGCAAGGTTCACACCGCCAGATGGTAAACTCACCACATGATGGACATTTGAACTTCACGCCGTTCTCCTGTGGAGAAACAGAAGCGTGACACGAAGTACACCTGATAGCTCTCATACTTGCCAAATTATCACCAGAAGGTTACTGATACCTAGGGCATCAGTTTTGGGGGGCGTGCTCCGATATTTGTTATAAATCTGTTGGAGTGTAAGTACCATCCTGAAGCATATATTCTTGAGATGTATTAGAATGTATGAATGATAAAGGAGCGGATTGAATGGGTACAAAACTCGGAGACATTGTTAATGCAACGGCCATTTCACTCTCTGATCTGTCAGGAAAGAAACTAGCCATTGACGCGTTTAACACAATCTATGCATTTCTTTCAAGCATAAGACAACCCGATGGAACTCCATTATCTGACAGGCAAGGACGAGTTACAAGTCATCTAAGTGGGTTATTCTATCGCAACATAAACCTACTAGAGAACGGAATCTATCCTGTGTATGTGTTCGATGGCGAAGCTCCAACGCTGAAGGCTGATGAAGTTCAAAAGAGAAGAGAAATCCGCGAGGCTGCATATGCGGAATGGAAAATAGCTAAATCTGAAGGTAGAATCGAAGATGCGCTGAAAGCTGCAAAAGGAAGTTCCAGACTAACCACTCCAATGATTGAGGAAAGCAAGAGTTTGCTCACTGCATTAGGAATTCCTGTTATTCAAGCACCATCTGAGGGAGAAGCTCTTGCCGCACAGATGGCTCGTGATGGATTGGTGTGGGCAAGCGCAAGTCAAGACAATGATTCGTTGCTCTATAATTGTCCTCGAATGATTAGGAATCTATCCATCTCAGGAAGACGCCGGGGCGGGTCCTCAAAGACATACACAATGATATCACCTGAGTTGATAGATCTTGACGAAAACCTCCGTTTGTTAGAAGTTACTCGGAAGCAGTTGATTGATGTTGCAATTCTAATTGGAACGGACTACAACGATAATGTAACTGGATTCGGTCCGAAGACAGCACTGAAGCTTGTGAAGAAACATGGGTCTCTAGAGGATGTTGAATCTGCCTTCAAGGTATCTAAGAATCCAAAAGATAAGGAAAAATACAAAGAGCTTCAAGACATTCCGTACAATGAAATCCGAGAGATTTTTATCAACCCTCCACAGATAAAGACTCCAGTTCCAGAATGGTCCAGTCCTCAGGCTGATGAATTGCACAGGATTTTATGTTTAGAACATGATTTCAGTGAGTCTCGAGTGCAAAAGTCATTAGAGCGATTGACAAGCGCTCTTGAAGAACTTCGGGGTTCAACTCATCAGAGCTCACTTTCGGATTTCTTCTAGCTTCCGTGATGGATATATAGTGACACAACGAGGCAGTATTACAGCAAAGGTGAATGACTCAAATGAAAGAACGAATGACAGCAGTCAGAGCATCCATCTCTGACATCACCAACGGGTTCTACTCCGATGACAACGGTCCGCATGTAGTGTCTCCCTTTGGGGTAGAACTCAGGCGAGTTGTGATTGTAGGCTTTGTAGTAAACAAGTTCTACAGAGAGGGTGATGACACTGGAAAGAAACGGTT
>CAZPWM010000115.1:7228-9165 GCA_964590575.1 uncultured archaeon | reverse complement strand
ACGAGACCGCAACTCAAGGGACCTAGCTGAGCAGTTCTGTACACAGTGCCGACATGATGCAATCCAGTTGCCCTATGCATGCCTTCAGAGTGACATCACTTATGAAGAGGCTGCACATGGTATGCGTGACATTTTGCGGTCCGACCACGCCCCTTTCTGGAGAGAGAACATTCCAGCCCTTTTACTCACTGATGGTGCCAATTTCCGCTATGCTTACTACCACACTCGTGCAGACACCATCGATAAACTAGACTTTGATTTCCTTGCAAAGATCTGCAGGGCAGTTGCGGCCACTGCACTAAACATCTGAATGCATACTTTTCAGTTGGTAGAGTTCTCGTAGTAGAACTTCTTAGAGCGGACTGTTATTCAGGATATTCATATGATCGTTGCATTCTCCTTAAGCCCAGTTCTATGACAATGTAGACGGGGATTGCAAGTATGATTAGAATAAACCACACTCCAATCTTAGCTGGTATGTCTGCTATGACATATGGAGCGAGGAACCAAAGCAGATCTCCCAATGTTTGATCGATCGGGGTAATTGCAGTGAGGAGAAATCCACCTCCGATGATAAAAGCCGAGAATCCATCCTTTGCCATGTGCGTATACTCTGACCAAGGCACTGTATTTCTTCCCTGTTTCATGAACAGTATATGTAATGTGCAGACTAGCATGCTGATGATGCCCATGTCTAATGGATACAGCCATGTCTGCGCGAAGAGAGCGATCTCCTCACCGCCTCCAAACATACTGGAGAAGAAAAGGCGCATTATGAAGGGTAGGATGGCAACAAGGAAACACAGCATATAGAGTATACCTGTCACCCCACCACCTCGAACAGGATAGTCATCAAAGAAACGACGCACCCACATCCAGAAGAGGCTGATGAAGAAGAATGTCAGAAAGAAGAAACCTATGGCAAAGTAGACATCTTCTATCACTGTAATTTCATACTCAGTAAGGCTGAACGCTGCTAGTCCAATGGCTAGCCCAAATACAGCATCTGTGACAATGTACATCGCTCGACGTTCAGAGGCATGATGCAGACTCTCTCCAGACTCCAAGACCAACCCACAAATATTTGACTAGTCTTTTACTTTATTAATTTTTTCAACATTCTTTTGAGTTGTACTAGTCCAGCTAAGGATGTAGTTTGAGCTGATTTGGAAGTTCAGCTAATCATTACAGTGACAGCAATGGTCAGTAGATTTGGTCTTGGTCGATATTGTACTGATGAATTAAGAAGAGGAAGAAGGTATTCTGATGACGAACTCTGTGCCAGCTCGGTCAGGACTATCAACTAGTTCAATCGTACCACCATGAGACTCCAAGACCAGTTTAGAGAGATACAGTCCCAGACCGCTCTCCTCTGACTCAGAACGAGTACCACGCTTGAACAGGCTCTCCCTCTTGTTCTCAGGGATGCCCGGTCCATTGTCACTGATAGTAATCACAAAGTCATTCTCATCTAGCGCAATGTCAACCCGCACGGTGGGGCTGTCCCCCGCATACTGGGCCGCGTTCCTGAAGATGTTCTGCCAGACCATTGGAAGGAGTCTGCTCGTGGTGAATGTGGTCCTGCTCACCTCACTCTCACTGAAGATCTCGATCTTCAGGTCTGGATGCGTGTACTGAGCCTCATCGGCGACCTCCTTGATGTGCTCCACCAGGTCTGTCCTGGGCAGTATAAGTGGCAGGGAGAAGACATGGAGGAGATGCACCATCCTGTTGCCTAGGCTCAATGATTGAGTCAGGTTCTCCTTGGCCCTCTCTGTATTCAGGTCCATGAACATCTCAGCAAGCTCTATCGAGCCTAGAAGGGCTTGCAGGTCGTTGCGTAGGTCATGTCTCATCAGCTGTGTGTAGACCTCGAGCTCTCTCTGTTGTCTGTCCATTTCCTTTGTCCGTTGTTCTACCTGTCCTACATATCGCTC
>CAZPWM010000115.1:0-7218 GCA_964590575.1 uncultured archaeon | reverse complement strand
AAGGTGTAGGATGCAACCAGAATGAAGAAGGTGACAATGATAACAGTCCCAATTTGATTGTCAATCTCTTCGAATGGTATGCCAAACACAACAGTCACAATGAATGTCATGAGAGATATCATCACGATGCTCTGGATGATGACGATGTAGGTTCGGGAGAGTAGAGTCCCCGCTATGAGGGCCACAAGAATCCACACCATCAGGCGAGGCAGATCATATGGTTGCCAGCTGGCTCCAAACAGAAAGACGGTTATTGGCAACACAGTGATAGCTGAAAGCGCAAGAAACAGGACCACATCATAGTATCTTGTTCTCGTCCCCAAGTAGAGGAGAAACGCAAGGAGAATTGCCGAGAGAAAGATGGGTGTGCTGAATAAGATAAGTTCACTGGTGAACTGAGAGAAGGCGAATATTGGGATTGCGAGGAGAAGAAAAGATGAGAGGAGACGAAACTGCTGCCGTTTCCGTATCCCCTGTATTGATGGATGGGGCTCGACAAGGATGGAGAGCATCCGCTTGGCCTTATCTAGAAACCCCTCTTGCATAACTAAGTAGCACCACTTTTCTTGAGTGAATATGATTTTCAAGAGTCTGGTTAATATAAGAGATGTTCGTCTTATCTTTGAGAAGTCCTCTCAGTGATAGGTGCAAGTTCTGGCATATTTTAGCTACATTTTATTACTCAGTAGACTCTTCCAAGATTTGGTTGGCAGGCATGAAAGATGAAAAACTCGTAATCACAGCAACCACAGCAAACTCATGGATTTTCCCTCATGTGAAGAACTGGACTCTCTCCACAGAAGCACTGGTTGATGACGTGGTCCAATGTGCCGAGGCTGGTGCAGCAGTAGCACATGTTCATCTTCCACTGGGCGAGGAGTCTGAGACCGTTCAGCGGATACGGGAGAGAAGTGATGTCATAATCCAAGCTGGCATGTCGAGCTATCCCCTTGAGGAACGGGATGCAATGTTCGACGCCCGTCCCGATATGCTCAGCATCATACTCAACCATCATGATGAGCATTTCACTGACCTGGTGGTCCACCAACTTCATCCCTTGGAGGAGCTTGAGGCATACTGCGTTAAGTGCCGAAAAACAAAGATTGCGCCTGAATGGGAGGTGTGGCACACTGGGTCGTACTGGAACCTAAGGTATCTGATCGAAAAGCGTTTAGTTGACCCACCGCACATACTCACGCTCTTCTTTGGGTGGCCCGGGGGTACTTGGTCTCCACCAACGGTTGATGAGTTCATGCATCGTGTAAAATACATGCCCGAAAACTGCGCTTACTCGGTGAGTGTGATGGGTCCTGAACAGGCGGCCATTGCGCTGGCTTCGGTTCAGAGCGGTGGCAATGTGCGAGTAGGAACTGAAGATTATCCTTTCATCAGACCTGATGTGCCTGCGAAGAATAATGCTGAGATAGTCTCGCAGATGGTGAACGTCGCGAAGGAAACTGGGCGTGAGGTTGCAGACCCCTCTGAAGCAAGAAAGATCTTAGGTCTGTGACACAGAATCTTGGAGGTTAATATGATGAGACTTGAAGGAAAGGTCGCCATTGTGACCGGTGCTGGGGCTGGAATTGGTGAAGCCACAGCTCGACTGTTTGTCGCTGAAGGCGCGAGCGTGGTGTGCAACTCTATCAGCGATTCAGCGTCAAAGGTAGTGGCAAGTATAACGACGAACAAAGGAAAGGCAACTTTCGTGCAGGGAGATGTTTCAGATGTGCGGGCGGCTCAAAGGATTGTGGATACCGCAGTCGAAAAATACGGAAAGCTCGACATTTTGGTCAATAATGCCGGAATCGTCTTACCCGGCCCGGTCGACGAAATGAGTCTAGAGGACTGGGAGCGAACCATGGCAGTGAACGTGCGAGGGGTCTATCTTCTCTCAAAGTATGCGATCCCGCACCTCAAGAAGACACGCGGAGTCATTGTCAACACCTCATCAGTCCTTGCATTGAAGGGTGTGAAGAATCGTGCTGCCTATAGTGCATCAAAGGGTGCAGTTGTTTCTTTGACAAAGGCGATGGCTGCGGATTATATGGATGACGGAATACGAGTGAATTGTATATGCCCCGGGACCATAGATACACCATCACTGGCCCATCGTCTTTCACAGTTCCCAGACCCTGCATCAGCCAGACAGCAGTTCATTGCGCGGCAACCGATGGGACGATTTGGGACATCTGAAGAAATAGCCGAGGGTATTCTCTATCTCACTCTTGCAGAGTTTGCTACGGGTATCAGTCTTTCCGTGGACGGAGGCATGACCGTCTGAGACCTAGGTCAACGAGCAGTCCAGCCACCATCAATCCGTAGGTCTGAACCTGTCATGTATGACGACTCATGGCTTGCTAGAAATAGGATTCCAGTTGCGACCTCGTCTGCTGTAGCCCAGCGTTTGAGGACGCCCTCCTCTTCAAACTCCTTCTTCACTACTTCGTAGTCCACCCCTCTCTCTCTTGCCTGCTTTGTGACATCGCTAACCAACATCGGAGTGTCGGTGGCTCCTGGTGAAACACTGTTCACTCTGACTCCATAAGGTGCAAGGTCAAGGGCAAGAGCCCGCGTGAATCCTAGAATTCCTGCCTTGGTGGAGCAATAGTTGGCATGGTTGACCTGTCCTATATGAGCTGCAACAGAGGCAAGAGTGATCACTGACCCAGATCTCTGCATCTTCAGGTATGGGATGGCATGTTTACAGCTATAGTACGTACCTTTCAGATTGACATCAATCAGAAGGTCATAGTCCTCATCAGGGAAATCTTCTACCGGGCCAACCCTGACCACACCCGCGTTCACCACAAGCACATCAATCCGACCATACTTATTGTAGGTATGGTCAATCATCTTCTTCACCTGTGCTGAGTTCGTCACATCGACTCGCATGATCTCAGCTCGTTCTTTTCCCCTCTTCATCAGGTCGTGAGTCTCCTTCAGGCCTTTCTCATCTATATCCGACAGGACCTGAGTTGCCCCCTCTTTCCCGAAGAGAATGGCTGTTGCTCGGCCGATGCCCGATGCGGCTCCTGTTAGAATGACGACTTTATCCTTTACTCTCATCTCTTTCAACCTCCTCTAACGAATATCTCCTTGTCCAGACTTGAGATGCGTTCGCAGCCCTCCTTGGTGACACGATAGCAGTCTTCAATACCAACCAGACCCAGGTCTTTGAAGTTCTGCCAGACCTCGATGTCCATGACCATCCCCTCCTCAAATGGGAAGTCCGCTTTGCCCATCCGAGAGAAGATCTGCGTTTCCTCGCACTCGAGACCTATACTGTGACATGTGATGTGTGGTTTTAGGCTAGGGCTGAGGGACTTATGGAACTTCATTGCAGCCTTATAGACCTCGCTGGGATCTGCTCCTGGTCTTATCTGTTCGACACAGAAGTCCTGCACCTTGACCATCCGCTCAACGACCTCATCAGCACCCTCTGGAATCTCTCCGATCACAACATGTCGACTGACATCAGACACATACCCCTTCCAGACAGCTCCGATATCCAGACGTGTGATGTCACCCCTCCTCATCACAGTGCCTACACCCGGGGCTTCGGGGTCTGCAGAACCAATCCCGATAGTCAGGTGGTCCCATCCCTCTGCACCTTCATCTACAATGGTCCTCCGCGCAATCTTGAGCAGGTCATAGTCTGTTATGCCGTCATAGACCCCCTCAATGATCTGCTCTATTGCTTTCTCCGCAATGGCGGTTGACCTCTTTATTCTATCCTGCTCTTCCTTTGACTTCACAAGGCGCATCCTGAGGAATGCGTCATCCCCATCGACGAACTTCACACTAGGGAATTTGGATATCAGATGGTCCGCTTGGTACCGTGGCATCAATGATTCCAGCCCTACAGTCTTTCCGCTCTCCACGCCCCATTCTACTAGTTTGTCAGATACCAGTTTCATCGTTTGCTGTGGTGATATGGTACCTGTCGCATCCTCAACCCACGAAAACTTGTCAAGGCTAGCAAAGACCAACCAATAGAAGAGGCTGACCTCACCATCCCTTCGGATGAGTGCGACATACGGAAACTGGTTCTTCAGCACCCAAAGGATGGGGTTGTGTGCTACATGCAGGGTGGGAAGGCCTGTCGCATAGAACACATTCACACCTGTGGAAGCTACAAGAACATCAATATCCAGTGAGTCAAGAATTTCAGTTGCACGTTTCTTATCGAACCCAATTGGTTTCATGGGAATCCCCCATCTCATTCATCGAACAAGTCCATGAACACCTCAAGCTTCTGGAGATCTGCCATATTCCCGCTCAGTTTCAATTCACCCATCATGAAGGTCTCCATCGGGTCAATTTCCCCATTGCAGATTCCAAGGAGCAGGTCAGACTCAACGGTGAGGCTCATCTCGGGATTATCCACAGCACCCTCTACAAGTTGCGCCTTATTTGTTCCATCGAAGATCATCTGGACGGAGAAGCCTAAATCTTCAATAATTATCAAGAAGGTCTTCTTGAACCCTTCAAATTGCTCTGCCACAGCCGCATCGTTCTCAAGTAGTTCGACCCATCTTTGAAGAGCCTCCATTATCTCATTTTTCTTGGCCACGCTATATCTCCCTTCTGCGGAAATGCTGCACGTCGTACTCTGTTACGGGTTAATTAGGTCTTCGCAAACTCTCAATGAGTTGTTGACTTCTCTCAGCAACGTCCCTCACTTAATCGATTCAAGTGCGACTTGACGTCTCCCAAGGATGAATGAACTCGTTACTACCAAGGTCACCCCAATGAAGAAGAGGACAAGTGATAGTACAGTTGGAGGCGATAAGAAGAATATCAGAAGGAAGACAAACCCTGGGATGATCTGAATTGGTACCTGCTGTATTGGGATGATCAGATTCGCCTGTCCAGATAGAAATGCACTCTGCAATGTTCCAAGCGCGAATATATTATCCAAGACCAGGATAATGGCAGAGATTGCGAAGAGCACCAATTCTAGAAGAACGAATGTCCCATCAAAGACATGCACAATCGTTCCCATTAGGATTGCTATCCAGTAGTTAGTCATCGCGATGAATAGCCCTGACATTAGTGCTCTTGCCACTGCTCGTATCCTCGTCCACCTACGGTGTGAGGCCTCAAGAACAAGTATCATCACTATAATTGCAGAGGTAAAGAGCGCAATTCGTATCAGGAATCCGGTCTCTAGAAAATCGAAGACTACGATATCGATAACCAAACCACTAAATGCAATGGTGAAGATTGCTCCCATTATCAGGGCGATTCCAATGACCTCTGTACGAGTCAACGACTCACCAATGAGCTTCACTGACCCGATTGCGAGGACAATGAGTCCCACTGCCATGAGTCCGGGTATCAGCGCGGGTCCAATATAGACCTGAGCCAGCATGAAGAAGACAGTCCCTATGGCGAGCTGAAAAAGGAGCCCAGCAAGCCACAAAGGTTTCTTCACCAAGGACCGAAAGAACCGCTGCTCCTTTGCCTCAGAGGGTAGATCATTGACCACCTTCTTCTGAAGAAGGGTCCCCACATTATTGCTTATCCCTGAAGCGATAGCGAGGAGGACACCATAGAGATACGACATGAGTAATCCCTGCTCTATTGTAATCCACTCCATATCTCTAAGCACGTCTTAAGGATTCTCATCCCTCAGGCAAAGGCAAGCCTTATGCTACAGTTTGTCTAGTATTATACCATGGATCGCGTGAGGTTAGGAGTGATTGGATGTGGTAACGCGGCCTCATTCCATGTTCTCCCTTTCAAAAGACTCGAAGACTCGAGAGTACATTATGTTGCAGCTTATGATGTGAGTGAAAAAGCTGTGCAAAGCTTCTCAAAGAGGCATGGGTTGACCCCATTCACGGATTTTGACAAGTTTCTGCAGAGTGACTTTGATGCCGTGCTAATCGCTGCTCCACACAATCTGCATGCTCAGCTCACAAAGGCTTCCGCAGAGGCAGGAAAGCACATTCTCTGTGAGAAACCCATGGCGACCACGCTTGAGGAGTGTGACGAGATGGTTTCAGCCACGAAACAAGCAGGGGTCAAGCTCATGGTGGCTGAGAACCATCGTTTTCTCCCTGCGCACCAGCTCATCAAAGACGCACTCGACAACGACCTGATTGGAGATGTATTCCTTGGTCGAGCATATGAGGGGGCATTCTGCCCTCATGAGCAGTTCCTCGACCTGAAGTCCTGGCACTTCACGTATGAGAAGGGAGGTGGGGGTGTGGTTGCAGACCAAGGTGTCCATAAATTCTCAACACTCAATTGGATGTTGGGAGAGGTAGACTCCGCACAGTGCTGGTTGGGAAAGGCACTAAACTCACCTCCTGAGAAGGGAGAGGACAATGCAATAGTCCTACTTCGTTACAAACATGGAGCTATGGTAACAGTAGACCTATCGTCAATCACTGTACATCCGCTAACCAATAGGCTTGAGCTGCACGGGACCCAAGGCACAATACTAGAAGATCATGCATGGGAACATCCTGTTCAGATATTCTCATCACATGAGGATGCAGCGCAGAAGGGAGCCTTCTACAGTCCTGAGGTGGAGCATGGCCCATATCCCAAGTACTACCTGATATCTGCTCGTTGTGAAGACACTCACTTTGCTGAAAGTATAATCAATAACACTGATCCTGAGTTCACTCCTGCCCAGTCTCGAGCAGCTGTTGCAGTCACCCTTCTCGCGTATCTCTCGGCCAAGGAAGGAAGAGCTGTTACAGTAGAGGAGCTTGAAGAGGTTGAACGAACTGAAGGGACAAGGAGCATCCTTGAAAATCTTGGAAGAGTGACCCAACATAACTACAGCAGCTTGAGATGGAAGTAGAGCGGTTAGGGTGGAGTGACTGTGACAAAGTATGTCTTCTTTCAGGCGCACCCTGATGACCTTGAGATAAACTGTCCACATCTCTTGCATCACTTGGCTCGAAGAGGGCACGAGATTAGGATAGCATCGGTCACGAAAGGGGAGTTTGGGCTCCCTGGACCACAGTATGACCATCTCAAGGGTGACCCCCTGGTCAAAATTAGAGAGAACGAGTTAGCCAATGCCTGTGCCATTCATGGAATTCCAAGAGAGAACATAGACTACCTTGGATACATCGATGGTTTCGTGACTCTGACCAGAGAGTTCGTTGATCACATAGCCAGATATCTCAAACAGCAGAGACCGGATGTTGTGGTTGCGCCTGAGGGGCTCTATGCATGGTACTATCACATGGACCA
>CAZPWM010000114.1:0-9216 GCA_964590575.1 uncultured archaeon | reverse complement strand
GTTGTGGGGTTGAGTTGGAAGGAGGAACGAGTGAGAAATGCCCTTGAACTTCTGGTGAAGAATGGTGTAGCAAAGGAGCAACGTAGTTATTCCAAGAGCACTCAATATTGGTTCCCGGGTTTGAGAGGGGGAAAGAAATAAGACACAGGACACACATCCTCTTCACAGTCAGAAGGGGTTTGAAGAATGAATCGTGTGGCGCATATCGTATTTGCTTTTGCACTCTTTGTTGGTCTCTACTCTTTGATATTTGCATTCAGTGTATGGCTTTCTGATCTAGGGACTCTTACTGAGTTATTAGAATTCTATCTCATTGGTGGAATTGTAACAAGTGTTGTTTGTGTTCCGATTCTTTACTATAAAGCACCGAACAAAGATATGAGTGCACGAACTTCAAGCAATAGGGGTGCCGTGGGTGCAATGTTCTTTGTCACCTTCTGTATAGGTTCTCTTATTGGTACGCTTGTATACCAGTGGTACAGTGGTGTGGAAATTATCGGTAACATCTCAATTTTCATTGGGGCTCTTCTCACTGTTGCAGGTGCATTGATACCTGATTGGGACATACCTTTCCTTGGAATTTCACGACATCGAAATATCATCTTTCACTCAGCCATAATCCCTCTGTTTGCTGTACTTTTGACACTGATTAATGTAGCAACAAGAACTGGCACTATTCTTGGAGATGGTGCAGAGATTGAATACTACCTCACTGCACTAGTTCTTCTAGGGTACTCATCCCATCTCTACCTTGATATTTTTCCTGGAGATGCGAATCCACTTGAGATTCTCTGGATTGCTTCAGATCCAGATCACAAAGCCCCTACTGGGTTGAAACCATTAGGCCAAATTAAGATAAGCAAAAAGAATGCTCGTAATTGGCTGGTAGGAAATGCAACTTTACTACTGATGATAGCAGCAGCTTTGATGTATCTTTATAGTCTTGGTCTTTGAAGGTTACTACCAATCGTCATCATCATCGAAACCAAAACTGTCCTCATCATCATCGTCCTCATCATCAGAAGTATCTCGTTCAGGTGGAAGGCCACTGAGGTCATCATCATCATCGTCATCTTCCCACAAGAATGTGACCGGGTCTACCTCAGCATCATCTTTACTCGGTTCTATCTCTTCACTCTTTAGTGGCTCTTCTTTTGTCTTTTCAGGGACCGCCATACACACGTTATCAATAGGGTCAAACCATTCACATTCAGGACAACATTCGCCCTTTGTTGTACATGTAGCGAAGGCTGGACATCTCTTGCAACATTTAAGCTCAGACACGATTGTAGCACCTAAACGCTGTTTCTCACTCTTACGCCAGCCCATATTGTCTAAATAAGCGTCTCCATAGTGCATTCTCTCTAGTAGAATCCCGTTAGAATATGTTTCTCTAGTCAAAGTTAAATGATATTCAAAGATGTACCCAATAGAGTTGTTTCGATTGGATGATTTAGAGCTAGAAATCCGCAAGGTTGTGTTGGATAATGCCGTAAAGTATGAGGGCAAACCAAGCGTGAAATCTGTCATGAGTGCGCTCCTTGGATCTCGACCTGATCTACGGTCTCGTGCAGGTAAAGTCAAGGATCTTGTTCAGAAGCTTGTTGATGAGATTTCAAAGATGTCATTGGATGATCAGACTTCTGAGTTGAAACAGATAGCTCCTGAACTCTTGGAAATCCCTGATGCTGTAGAACCATCTGAGGAAAAAGAACTCCCCGAACTACCCAACGTAGATAAGTGGTCGAAGGTCGTTATGCGTCTTGCTCCATTTCCTTCAGGTCCACTTCATGTTGGAAATGCACGGATGGTAATTTTAAATGACTACTATGTCAAGAGATACAATGGCGAGCTTATTCTTGTCTTTGATGATACCATTGGTTCTACTGAGAAAATAGTTGAACCCGAAGCTTTTGATTTGATATCTGAGGGTTTGGAGTATCTGGATGTCAAATGGCATAGGACCGTTTACAAGTCTGACAGATTGGATCTTTTCTACAAGTACGCTGTAGACCTGATACAACGCAAAGAGGCATATGTTTGCGACTGTGTTGCCAATATTTGGCGGACTGAACATAAGGTCAAGGGAATACCCTGCGCATGTCAATTCCTTAGTGTTGAGGACAATCTAGCACGATGGGAAAAGATGCTTGATGGAACTTATCCTGAGAGAGCAGCAGCAGTACGCATTAAAACTGGAATGGACAACCCTGATCCAGCAATGCGTGATCATGTGATCCTTCGGATATCCGAAACCGAACATCCTCGCGTTGGGAGCAAGTATCGAGTCTGGCCCCTGCTCGAATATTCGTGGGGCATCGATGACCATGAGCTGGGTATCTCTCATATC
Source organism: uncultured archaeon (assembly GCA_964590575.1). Taxonomy (GTDB): domain Archaea; phylum Asgardarchaeota; class Thorarchaeia; order Thorarchaeales; family Thorarchaeaceae; genus SMTZ1-45. Next base: position 6,866 of record CAZPWM010000114.1, on the reverse strand, counting down.
ATTCGTGGAAAGGACCTAGTAAAAGAGGGTAAGGTAGAGCAACACATCTGGAGTCTCTATGGCTGGCAACAACCTGAACTGATCTATTATGGACGCTTGAAGTTTGAAGACGCTACCCTAAGCAAGAGCAAATCCAGCAGAGAGGTTCGTGATGGCACCTACACTGGGTGGGATGACCCTCGAACTTGGAGCATGCAGTCCCTTGACAAACGCGGAATTGACCAAAGAGCGCTCAGAAAAGTAATGCTTGACCTTGGTCTTAGCATAGTTGACATTTCGATATCTATGAAATCAGTATATTCAGAGAACCGAAAATTGAGGGATGCTGATACTCCACGTGCGTTCTTTGTGAGAGACCCCCTCTGGATAGAAGCTAGGGGCATCACATCTGACATCACCATTGCTAAAGTCCCGATTCATCCTGACTTTCCTGAACAAGGCGTCAGAGCAATTCCTATTGGTGTGAGAGATGGAAAGGCTGTGTTTGGAATTGCCCAATACGATCTCGAGAAGATGAAGAAGGGAAGTATCTTCCGTCTGAAGGATCTTGCGAACTTCACACTTGAGAATTTGCGACCATTATCTGCGAAGTTACATAGTGTAGATGTAGATGAAGTCCGTAAGGTCAATGGTCCAATTATCCATTGGATTCCAAAATTGAATAGTGTTCCAGTGAATCTCACATTAATTGATGGATCTGTTGTTACTGGTCTTGGAGAACCAGGTATGAGAGAATTTACTGAAGGGACTTTCGTTCAGTTCGAAAGGGTCGGTTTCGCTAGAATCTTCGAGATTGGAGATCCAATTAAGGCAGCTTTTGCTCATAAATAATGTTTGAGCTCTTCATCAAATGCGGCCAAAGAGGCCTTATACTCTAAGGTACACTTTCAAGACAGTGATTCCTCATGGCGAAGAAAAAGGCAAAAGCGAAGGCAAAGAGCGCAACGCTATCACCTGCTATGTTCAAGGTGACTGGTGCCAATGCAACAATGAAGGTTGATGATAAGAAGAAGAAACTCTACTATTTCGGTACGAAGGTAACGTCCGAGAAAGCAGCGAAGGTCGCTGGTTCGGATGGAGCTGACATTCTAGGTGTACTTTCTAGTGATATCAAGGTGAGCAAACCAACCATCAAATATGATTTCTATTGCTCATATGATGCTGCTCTTGAAATCCAATTCCTGCGGCTCCGACCACAAGAGATTGGTGTGACTGAGCAAGTTAAAGGCGCCTTGGTTGGAAAGGATATCTACGCACCCAAGAAGAAAGGTGATTTTCATTCCATCAATCTTGAAATTATTGAGCTATTCGAGATTAAGAGGAATGATGGAATGATTCTTGATGGACGGACTGGAGGTCCTGCACGAGCCCTTGAGAAACTTTTGAAGGGTCCTGGCAAGAAAGCTGCTAGTGCAGCTTGGATTAGTAAGAACAAAATATCACCTGGAGCGTTCAACAGCCTTGAAAAAGTTGTCAAAGCAGTATCCAAGATGGCTGGGCAGAAACCCTCAGGTGCAAAACGCATATCCTCTCACACTTTGACATTCAAGACATTAGAGGGCTATTATGTGCCAATCTATTATGTGAAGGTCACAGCTGGAGCGAAGGAGCAAACTCTGAAGATAAATGCAGTTGATGGGTCTGTGTCCGTAGCTGTATAAACCAAGTTTATTTTTTCACTGATGGAGGGGGTCCCCAACCTCCTCCACCAGGTGTTTCAATTCGTACTATAGATCCTTTTGGAGCTACAACAGTGGATTTTGCTTCAATCGAATGGAGTCTGCCATCATAGATTAACGCGTTCTTTCCCGATTCTCCACCCTCTCCATCATTGAGCCCCCAAGGTCTTAGATTCCTTCTCTCAGATTGAATTGAGATTGTACAGTCATCAGCGAGGAGCTCTATCTCTCTGATGATACCATCACCACCCTGCCATTGACCCCTACCCCCAGTCCCTCTTCTGATGGAGTATTTTCGTACACGTAGTGGATATTCGGTTTCAAGAGATTCGATTGGGGTGTTCAATGTGTTTGTCATGTGAGTATGGATTCCACTTATACCTGAATTTCCTTTAGATGCACCAGAACCACCGCCAATAGTTTCATAGAATGAGAATGATTTTCCAGTTCGTGGATCCATTCCTCCAACAGTCAAGTTATTCATTGTGCCTTGACTGGCTGCGGGGACCAAATCTGGAACAATCTTTGCAAGTGCTCCTAGTGTAACATCCACAATTCTTTGTGACGTTTCTACATTTCCTGCTGATACAGCTGCTGGATATATTGGATTCAAAAGCGAGCCTTCAGGAACATCGACTTCTATGACATTCCAACACCCTTCGTTGACAGGAATATCTCTTCCAAATAATGAAATGAAGACATAGTATACCGAAGATAATGTGGATGCTATTGGACAATTCACATTTCCGTTTACCTGTTCCGAGGTCCCTTGGAAATCTACCTTTACCCCTTCAGATGTGATTTCCAGATTTATCGAAATGGGTATTTCCCACCCACCTGCTCCGTCGCTGTCCAGCATATCTGTGAAACTCGCGTGTTGCCCTTGATATTGCGAGAGCGCTTGTTTCATTCTTATCGTGGAATAATCCCTGAGCTCTGTAAAAGTTCTAAGTAGAGATGACCATCCATGAGTCAAAGCCACCTCTTCAAGGCGTTTGGCACCAACAAGATTCGCAGCTACTTGCGCGGATAGATCCCCAATCCTCTCATCTGGTGTTCGTGTGCTAGTAAGAATGTCTGCAATCGTATCTTGTTGCAACACACCGCCTTCAACAACAATTCGTGGTTTGATTATGATACCTTCTTCATGAATCGAGGTGGACAAACCCGGCATTGACCCAGGGCTCACACCTCCTATATCTGCATGATGCGCACGGTTTGCTGTGAAGGCGACTCTTCTTCCTGCTGAATATACAGGTGCAACCATTGTCAAATCCGGAAGGTGGGAACCTCCAGAGTAGGGGTCATTCACGAGAGCCATTGAACCCTCAACAAGACCTTTGTCAAGATTTTTGATACATGCCTTTACAGACATTGGCATGGCTCCAAGGTGAACCGGGATGTCCTTTGATTGAGCTATGAGTCGTCCACTTCCATCAAACAGTGCACAACTACAGTCTCTTCGTTCCTTGATATTAGGACTGAAAGCTGTTCGACGAAGGGCTTGACTCATCTCTCTGGAGCTTGATATGAGAGCGTTCTTTATGACCTCGAAAGAGATTGGGTCTTGTATCATTTCTTCTCCCTCCTCATCCAAAGAACACCGTCTTTTTCCTGGGTGGCTGACCAACTTGGACCAACATAGGTCGTTGTGTCCAGTTGTTCAACGATTGATGGACCATTTACAACCTGTCCTGCGGCAAGTTCCCAACGACGATACACATCTGCTGAAACCTTTGATCCATCTTCTATCAACACTTGTCTTCGACTGATTGGTTGGGCCATTCGATTCACAGAATGCTTGAGTGGTCTGAACTTACCTGAAGTAGACTCCGCAACAATTCTTGCAGTGACCCATTCAATATCTCGGTCAATCATCTTGTAGCCAAATGACTCATCATGAACGTGTTCGAAACTGCTGATTGACATCTCAACAATCTTCTCTTGATGGTTCTTTGGAATATCGATACTAAGCTCATGAGATTGTCCTCTATACCTCATATCGAGATTCCATCTGAATCGAATATTCTCCTTGGATGCTCCCTGACTGACAAGTCTACTTTCAGCTTCATCTGCTAGAATTGCATAAGTTGACAATAAGGATTCTTGATTCTCCTTTTGTGCTGACATTAGAACAGTCTTCATTAGGTCTACTCGAAGATCTGTGCACACCAATCCCAGTGCTGATGTTATTCCAGGGTGCGGAGGGACTAGAATTCGATTGATGGCGAGGTCTTCTGCGATATCTATGGCTTGAGTAGGACCTGCGCCTCCAAATGGAACCAAGACGAAACTCCTAGGATCAGTGCCTCTCTCCACTGTGACTTCACGAATTGCTTGTACCATATTGGCTGTTGAAATTCTGATAATACCGAGGGCAGTTTCCTCAAGCGATAGCCCGAGGATTGATGATAACTCTGACACTGAATTCTGTGCTTTTTTCAGGTCTAACTTTACATTACCTCCCAAGAAATATTCTGGATTTAAACGTCCGAGAATAAGATTCGCATCAGTGACGGTTGCGTCTTTTCCTCCCTTCCCATAGGCTGCAGGACCTGGTCGAGCCCCTGCACTCTGTGGCCCCACATGGAGAACTCCTACATCATCTATCCATGCAATGGAACCTCCTCCTGCCCCAATGGTTTTCACATCGACTGATGGCATCCTAAGAGGTAGTCCCCCAACCTCATTATCAGGTCGCACTACGATGGCTCCAAGGATTGCACTGATATCACAGCTTGTACCCCCCATGTCTAACGTTATCGCTCTAGGGACCTTCCATTGTTTTGCAATCTCCCAGCCTCCAATTGCGCCGCCTGCAAGACCTGATATGGCAAGACCAATTGCTCTCCCTCGAACTTGGGATGCGAGCATAGTCCCTCCATTGGATTGCATTACTGTCAATCTACTCTTTGGGCAAATCTTCGATAATGACGAATCAAGACGCTGCAGATACCCAATCACTAGCGGCCCCAGATATGCTTCTAGAACAGTTGTGGATGTGCGTTCAAACTCTCTGAACTCAGGAAGAACATCTGAGGATGCTACAGCGTATAGACCTGAAGTAGAGAGGGCTTGGAGTAGTTTTTTTTCGTGATCCTGATTGTGAAATGAGAAGAGCAAGGAGATTGCTACTGAATCGGGTCTTCTATTGGATACTTTCGAAATCGCACTCTTAATGGTCGAATCATTCAATTCCAGGACAACATTGCCCTCAGAGTCGAGACGTTCACTAACACCAAATCTATCTTCTCGAGCCACAAGTGGTTCGGCTCGTCTAGCTTGAAGACTATAGATATCCTCTCGATTTTGTCTACCTATCTCAAGTACATCTTCTAAACCCTCTGTAGTAAGCAATACAACCTTGGCACCTTTTCTTTCAAGCATGGCATTGGTGGCTACCGTAGTACCGTGCACAACTAGATTAACATCTTGAGGATTTACACCATGCTTTTTTAGAATTTCAGTCACTCCCTTGGTGACTGCAATGTCTTGACTCTCCGGTGTCGATGGAACCTTGTGGACATGGTGTTGACCCGACTCTGTACATACCAGAATCACATCAGTAAAAGTGCCTCCTACATCGACTCCGATTACCTTCATAATGAACACTGCTTAACGCGACGAACCGAAATATGAAGGCTTGGGATAATTGTTAACTCCTGAATGCTTATATTATACATATTGTGCCATGAGTTGATTGCATCATGAGCGCCATGACCACTTCATCACGACTACTAGTTATCCTGCTAGTTGTGTCATTCCTATCAATTCCATCAGCGCCTATTACACAGGTACAACTGGTGCGTGAATCCACTCCTTCTGCAGATGGACCACTTAGCATTATTCTGATGATTGGTGATGGAATGGGCTATGAGCATGTAGAACTCGCTCGTCTCGTTGAAGTTGGAGAATACGGGTCGCTGAAAATGCAAGATTCGGATTGGAATACTAGTGTCACTACACATTCCGCAAATGCTGCAGTGACTGACTCAGCCGCCGCAGGTACTGCGATTGCTACAGGAATCAAGACTAACAATGGATATGTAGCAAAAAGCACATCATTAGTAGATCTTGAAACGATTTTGGAGTTTGCACAAACAAAGAACAAGTCTACAGGCGTTATTTCCACATGTCGTCTCGTAGATGCTACCCCTGCATGCTTCATGACGCATACAGATAGTCGATATAATTTCGATGAGATTGCACGACAGATTGTAGAAGAGGCAAATGTTGACGTACTTCTTGGTGGAGGCTTGGATTATTTCGATAGTAGCCAGATTTCTACTATGATTACTAACGGGTATTCTGTGGTATACAATCGAACTGAATTGGCTAGTATTACTTCTGGACGAGTGTTTGGCCTCTTCGCTGATGTTCACATGGACTATGAATATGATCGGGATTATTCCCTGCAACCATCTATAGCAGAGATGACTAACAAATCTATTGAACTACTCTCACAAGATTCAGATGGATTTTTCTTGATGGTTGAAGGTGGTCGAATCGATCTTGCAGCTCATGACGAGGACAATGTCCGAAATGCTCTTGATACGATAGCCTTTGACAATGCTGTAGATATTGCTTTGGATTATGTTGAAGCTCACAACAACACTATTCTCATAGTAACTGCAGACCATGAAACAGAAGGCTTGGTTGTTCTGAGTCATAATCTTAACTCAGAACTCCCTGGAGACCTTGTTTCTGAAACAGATAGACGGACACTCAGAGCAGAACGTGTCAATAATATCACAGTCGATTGGACGGCCTCCTATCATACTGATTGGCCTGTACCCCTCTATGCCACTGGTGATGTGTTCTCAAATTTGACAGAGGACATTCTTATTGATAACACTGACATCTACAATATGATGAAAGACTTCTATTTGGGTAACACACTGAACGTGACCGAACTCCCTCCAATAACGACAGAACCTACTGGAACTACCACAACGGATACGACTAGCACAACTAGTACTCCAGTTATTCCGCCGGATTCTTACCTCATACTCGCAGCATCTGTTGGCGTAGTAATCATAATCCTAGCAGTAGTCTTGATAATCAAACGTCGATAGTAAGGTTACTTTTCGGTCAACTGGGTTTCCATGAAAATCGTGCAGTCTTTGAGAGTTTCTTGAATCCAAATCGTTCATAGAGTCTAACTGCTGGTGTGTTCACAGGGTCTAC
>CAZPWM010000113.1:0-9248 GCA_964590575.1 uncultured archaeon | reverse complement strand
GGGTATCTTGCCCCTTATCACCAAACCCCCCTGTGAAGCGTCCCACATGGTTAAGGACAGGAATCACTTGTCGTTTGAGATCTCTGGCTGATGTATCTTTTGCCACTCCAATCATCATAATCCGATTTTTCCAACACTGTTCAATGGTCATATACAGTGATACTAGACTGAGGAAGGCAAGATCATTAGTTGTAATCCAGCGGCCTCCAATTTTGAACCGGTCTTCGTAAGACACATTAGAGTCAGGAGAAAACATGCGTCCGCATACTTCTTCTACTAGCTTCCTGAGTCGTTCCTTGATATCACGAAATTGAGGTTTCAGAATGAAGTGTTTGTCTTTTCGAAGGATTGCTCCCTCTGCTTCTCCTGAACCTCGAATCCCCTTTTCGAGTTCCTTATCCAATCTGGATAGGTGGAACTCATCAGTAAGTCCAAGTTTATACGCAATTTCCTCACGAGTCAATGAATTGCCTGATTCACGCGCCAGTTCCATAATGATTCTGGGTAAAAGAAACTCTCCTCGTGCAGGAGGCGTACCAAACTCCAAGTTGCCGAACAACTTTCTTGCATATACCCACTCGGTCTTCGTGAATGGTTTACCATCTATCTTATACCCAATTAGACCACACTCATGATCCAAACTCAATCTGAAATCTGAGGTCTCTGCATAGAATGATGCAATCTCTGAAGAAAACACTCTATCAAAGAGGAGGATATCTACTGGATTCTCAGAACTCACCAAACTGTATCCTAAGTAAAATTCTGATAATCCCATCAGGAAATCAGCAAAAGCAGAGTTGTCTATGACCCATGCATCCGTGAATGTAAAGGAACTATCTACTAGTCCGTCATCGCCCCTGATAAGAAGGGTCTGATCAATTAGCGGAATCTCGGAAATGTATACTGGCAGCACGCTGGAGACTCCTATACCCCGTTCCAAATATTTTTCATCGTAGGTAATTTTCGCTTCCCCTGAATTTGCGATATTTATTTCACCATGCGCACTATACGCGCCTGCAAAGAACACAACGAGATCAAAAACATCATACTTTAGGATGGTGCCATCAATTCCAGCAAAGGTCAGGTTACGTTTTCCAAAGAACTTGTCAACAAAAGATGTGTCGAATTTTTCCCCTGAGTATGACACAAGAAGCTTGGATAGAAACGCATCATAGGTACCTTTGAGTCCCTCGAATTTTGAGCGATAGTCGCCTACTTGCTTCTGCGCTCCGCTTAATAGCAAGTTTCCTGTCTGTCGTAATCGGCGACCAATGAATGATGATTCATCGTCATCCATAGTACTCCCTCGAGACTCCTGTCACTCTTTACTCCTCAAACTAAGATAAGAAGATTACTCGGTACTAGCGAGTGAGGGACTCTCCTCTGTATTCAAGTTTTAGTGACATAAGTGCATATGTAAGACCTACTACTAATATCATCCCTCCAATACTAGCAATACTAAAGACTACTTTTAAGCTGCCAAAGAAATCCCACAGCATAGATCCAATGAATTGACCAAATAATCGTGCCGAGCTCATCATGAATTGATAAGTCCCAAGTGCACGCCCTTTCATCTCATTATTGACCCCATTCACAGCCAATGTCTTTTCAGCTCCACTCCATATTACAATTGGTGCAGCTAATAGGATGTTTAGAATGATAAGGTCTAGAACAGTGGAACCATAGGAAAACAAACCTACGATAACTGCGGTTGCAAACGTACCTACAATCAGAGCTACCCTGATATTTCGGTCAGTCGCAGAACCCACACTGTACATGAGAATGACACAAGCAATTGACCATGCGCTCCATGCATAGGCGTAGAATGATTCAGTTACTCCCCATTCGTTTACAACCAAGTTCCCCATATAGGGAAATGCAGAGTTCATCACAAGGACAAAACCTGCCATCCCTGCAGAAAAAATCCAGAAATTTCGACCGAGCCCTCTCAGTGTGATTACTGAACCTGATTTAGCTTTCTCAATGATGTCTTTACCAAGCGATTCTCTCACTCCGCTGTAAGTGGCTAGAATTGCTATTAGGGCTCCCACAGCTGCTAATAGGTGAAGATCACCAGCTACATACCCTGCACTAAGAAGAACTCCAGCAAGTACTGGACTCAATCCGTCAACCAAGAATGCTGGTAGGAGTACCATATTGAAAGTTCGAGCTGCATTGGCACCACTAGTCATTGCAATTACATCTGCAGGTATTGCACTTGTCATGATGATGATGAATGCCCAGCCCATCTCGACTAAGCCATATTCGAGGGGTATCAAAGGCCAGACTGGAAAGAAACGAAGTGCGATTAGTCCTGCAAACATTGGAATGAATCCAAATATCATTGAATTCTTTCTACCAATATAATCTGCTATTGTTCCCGAGAGTGCGTATCCAATAATCATCGCGAAGGTACCGATTGAAAAGGTAAGGCCAATCTGCCAGAGTTGGCTAACACTCGCCTCAAGAAAGATTCCGAATTGCCAAATCCACACACTCATGGAGAATTGTGCAATTCCTGTGACAATGGCAAGACGTCGGAGATTTCCACTCAACCCAAATCGTAGCTTCTCTTCTACCCAAGGTTCGACTATGGACTCCTCTCCTTTGGATTTTCCATAATCGTGGTTCGTCATTCAACATCGCTCCGGAATCGGAGATTTCGAACTACTATCTCCCTTATGGAGATGACTATCTGAACTTAGTTAATGTGACACAACCCTTAAAGTGTACATTTTTTGATAACTGATGTACGTTCAGAATCTGGATGGAAACCCACAGTGATCACTCTGGAAGATGCTGACCTACGACTCAATAGAGCAGTCACATTCGAATGGCTATATGCCAATGGACTAGGGGGTTATACTTCTTCCACGATTGTCGGTCTTAACGTCCGGAGTTTCCATGGTTTACTTGTTTCTTCACTTAGTCCCCCTGTGGATCGATGGTTGACTCTTTCTAGACTTGATGAAGCCTTAGTAAACAAGGAAGGAGAATGCAATCTGAGTACTGAACAGACAAAGAGTGCTGTAACGCATCGAGGCTACCGATACCTGAAACGGTTCGAGCTAAACCCATTGCCACAGATGGTCTATAAGACCGGCTGTGTTGAACTTGAGAAGACCGTGTTTATGGCCTATCGACGAAATCTTACTGTGGTAAACTATGAGATCACTAACACTGATGAAACCGTTTTCACAGTGACTCCCGTCCAAACCTGCAGAGAACTCCACGCTCGACCTCCTCACCTCGATTATACTCCACAGGTAGAGATCTTAGATGATCATTCGTACCTGTCCTTTGATGACCGTTCACGAAGTCCTTGGATGTATGCATATACTCCTGATGCTGATTTTATGCCAAGTGAGATTAGGGTGACAGAACCACAGATTTACAGAAAGGATAAAGCTATGGGACTTCCTCATGAAGAAGAGATGATAATACCGGGTGTATTTCATACAATCCTTGAACCTGGTGAACATTTCCTATCCTTCCTCTTTGCGGTTGCCCCTAATCGAAAAGACTTGATGAAACGTCTTGGTTCACTAGCTAAAGCGGAGAGAAAGGATTTTGCAAAACTAAGATTTGAGGAGCTACGACGTAGGAAAATATTGAATGATCGCGCCTATGCCATGTCCTCAAAAGAAAGAGATGAGGATATAGAATGGCTCATCTTAGATGCTGACACCTTTATTGTTGATCGAGCATCGACCAAAATGCGATCTGTGATTGCGGGTTATCATGAACTAGTTGACATTGGCTTAGATGCCCTTGTTGCCTTACCTGGACTCACAATGTCGATTGGCCGGTTCCAAGATGCTCGGGCTATTCTGACTAATTATGCTAGACATTCAAGATATGGATTAGTCCCCAATGATTTTCCGGATCGAGGAATTCAACCAGAGTATGACTCTGTTGATGCATCATTGTGGTTCATAATGACTGTACGCAAATACATTGAGAGCACAAACGATGTTGAGTTTCTGCGAGGAATCATTTGGGAAACAATGGAATCCATTATTGCTGCATACAGAATTGGAACCAAGTATAATATACATGAAGATCATGATGGTCTGATAATATCCGGAATAGAGGGAGTTGAAGTATCTTGGATGAACGAGCACATAGGTGACTGGTGTGCGACTCCGAGAATCGGCAAGTGTGTTGAAGTAAATGCACTCTGGTTCAATGCTTTAATGGCAATGGGTGATATGTGCGACCTAGTGGGAAGAGATCCATACGAATTCAGGGCTGTTGCGTCATGGATTCGTGAAGCTTTCCAGCAGACCTTCTGGAATGAGGAACTTGGTTATCTCTATGATGTTGTCACAGATGAAATGAATGATGATTCGATCAGACCTAACCAGATTTTTGCACTGAGTCTGCCGTATCCTTTACTAGATGATATTCAAGCTAATTCTGTTCTTAAGGTAGTCACTAAAGAACTACTGACCCCATTTGGTTTGCGAACACTATCTCCATCTGATCGACGATATGCAAGAGCATATACAGGTGGTCCAAAGAGTCGAGCTGCTGCGACTCATCAGGGCTCCGTACATCCTTGGCTCATCGGCCCATATATTACTGCATGGCTCAATGTTAATGGTCGGACAGACACAAACAAGGCAAAGGCTGAGAAGAGTATCTTTCGACCCGTTCTAAATGCTGTTCGACGGGGGTGCCTAGGCACTGTTTCCGACATGTTTGATGGCTCAAAACCACATAGAGACAGAGGTTGCGTTTCTCGAGCACGAAGTGTTGCTGAGCTCCTCAGAGTCTACTTCGATGAGCTATAGATGATTCATCCATAATACATTATATGCAATTCTGTAGGATATTATTTGCAGTTCGTCGGGTTTTCCATCAGAGGTAACTAGGAAAGAACCTTTGATGATACACCAAGAAATCAAGAGCCAGCATCTGATCTTAAGCACACCACTCTCTATGAAAGAAACGTGCCGCACGCTTGGCTTTTGGTGAGGTGGACAATATGAAACGAGTAAACACAATTGGGCTAATCGCACTGTTGGTCGTAAGTTTTGCAGTAACAGTTGCTCCAGCCATCGCACAAACTCCAGCAAACCCATTGATGGGTGTTGCATGGATTGTGGAAGAGGACAATGTGACCCAGTTTGAACATTCGGAAGAACAATCAAACTGGATATTTGGTCCTCAGCCGCGTATATGGATAGCTTATGCCAATAACATGACTGACATCGCAGACAACAACTATAGAGTCGCTGTTGGAGATGATCTCCTCGTCGATATCACAATACCCAAGTCATTTCTGGCAACCAACTTGGATGCAATACAATTCTGGGGAGACGGTAGAAGTGAGAGATCGGCATTCTTCGATTTAGAGTACAATGTTAGTTCAGACCGATGGAACAGTGTAGCTTATCGCTACATTCCTGGTGTTGAAGAACCGAAACCCTCTAGTTTCATAACCCTTGATTCACTCCTCTCTGATTTTACTGAGGGTGCTGACTATTATCACGTAGTCTTTGCCATCACCTATGAAGCACCGATTCTACCACAAGTCTTCTTTACTGGAATGCAAGTGGTTGACATAGATGGGCGTCCCATTGCAGCAAACTGGTTAGTTGCAGCTGATAGAGGCGCCTATGTGAGTCCCCCGATAGGTTTTGGTACTCCAGTAATTCCAACAGACTTTTCGTTACCAAATTACTACTACGGTGATATTGTGGGTGAGGATGGTCGTATCCTTCATTATGCAGATGTGAATGATACTTTCACTGTACGGATGATGTCTAATGTTGGGATTGGCGAAACTTTGATCCCATTTACTCAATTGACCTGGGATGAATCCTATCACATTGTAGCAACTTGGGAGACCTTAGAAGGCTTAGAGGATAGTAATGCAGTTCTCTTTGATAAAGATGCGAAAAAGACCAACATTGAGGTTGATCTTTGGCCTGTGATGGCTCTGAAGGTTAACGCTACAGATGCTTACATAATAGGGGGTTATCTTAATCTTACATGGGATTTGATTGATCTTGGTGGAGGAGTTTCGATGCATTTCCCCTTCTTGACAGTCATTGAGAATTCAACAATCGATATATCTAGGTATTTTGTGCAGGACATAAACCAAAGTGGAATTTTCGACGGACGTCATCGAATCCAATGGGGAGGTTATTTCACCAATGAAACCGATCTTGATCAGAGCTTCGGTTTTGGGGGAACAATACAACCTGTGATGTCATTGGTCACAGTCTTGGACACTGATGGTCAACCAATCTACGCTCGTCCTGAGATTCGTGACCGAGAAACAATGAAACTCTCATTTAGAATGGATTTCATAGAAGCATTCGTCTTTAATGAAGCGGGAATGATTGCTGACATAGCTCAACAAAATGAGATGCTCAATCTCACAATGTTCATTCATAGGAATAGAAATGAGATTAATGGTTCTTATGTCTATGAATCTGGAGGTTTGTTCAATGCTACGCAGGAATTGAGGTACTTCACTTTAGAAGTGAAGGGTTCTTTTATGGATGCCAATGACACAAATTATTGGCGTGTTGATATCAAACATACGATTGGTATTGACTTCATAACTGGAATGCCAATTGAAAGATCTCTATACAACGTGACTATGTTCCAAAAAGGCGGAGGACTTCTGTGGAATGTGTCGCAACTCGTCGATCATGTTACTATATCTAGTTATGAACTCGACATCCAAGATGATTTAACAACCCTTCAGATTCAATTCAGTTTCGACACCGACGCGCTTTCGATGGTCATTGATGAAGCAGCTGTTAAGGTTGGACAACTAAGTAATGTTAGAATCTGGGATCCTGGTAATAACACCTGGGGATACCCGTGGTGGTTACTTTCTTCTGGTGAACTGAATAATACAGAATACGATGCAGTTGTTGCTGCATGGACTAACCAATCCACAGTTGTTGACCTTTCAAGAGATACCCTCTGGAGTCCAAGGCATCTTCGTCTTGGAGATGTTTATACATATACGCTACCTATCTGGACTGTAACTGAAGATGGTGCAATTGACCTTGATGGCAATATCTATACAGTAGACGACCAATACTATGTCAAACGTACCGGCTACTGGGAGGATTGGGGAAACATAACTGTTAATGGCATGTTTGTCGGTGTTGGTTTTGACCCCACACCTGGTGATAATGGTGATGAGTTCTGGTCAGAGAACTGGATGGGTGTATTGAAGCAGGAATTGTGGTTCAATGCCAACGAGACCTTCTATTGGTATCACACCGATGGTAGTTCAGTTGACGCAAGTGAGATGGCAATCATCCAAGATACATTGTGGGCGGACATGGATAATGACATTCCCGTACCAGGTTACGAGTATGTGTCCTGGATGTCGAAGAACCAAACACTTAATGCAAGTCGGATACCTAGCCTTGAAGATGGAAAGTGGACCAACACTTGGTTTGCTTGGGGGACAAGACAGACCTTCTGGGTTGGCATCTCTGAGACTCAGGCTACTCTCGCTCGATTCCGTGCTGAGTATGCTGGACTTCTAATCTTCAATGATGGTTTTGGACCAACACCTAGTGCTCCTGACTTCTCACTTCTGAATGGGCAGGTGGTCACTGATGAAGTAACACACCTTGTATTGATTGACGATGTTGCTAGTGTCGTACTTCGGAGACCGTTTGGAGCTACAAATGATACCGGGAATGTAGTGGTCAGCCCAGATACTGTGGTTGAATTTGGAGTGTCTATCTATGACGTTGAAGTAACAATCTATCCGCTCACAGTGGAGCATTCATCTGCATTGAGAGGTGCTTGGGACTTCAGACAGTCGTACGAAGGTGCCGTTGGCCTCAATGCAACCAATTTCGACTACTGGGTGACAAAGGCAACCGTAGACGAGATGTCATTCGACATCAGTTTTGAAGTCGATATGGTGGACTACGATGCTGAAGATTCTACTAAATGGAACAATGCTGTTTCATTCAAGGTGGATCAACGCTTTGGAGACTGGACCCTGCATGACTTTGACAACACGGTTTTAGAAGGACGCAGCTTAGCAGTGAACTTCTTTGGTATTCTTGGAACTGGAACAGCTACAAGATATACCGCTGGTGACCGACCTGTGACTGATACCAATGGTGCCAGTCTAGAAGCCTCCTACTACAACTATGGTGACGAAAATAGTCCATATGCAAGAGTAACCATGGGCGGATTGGATTATACATGGGGTGGTGATGGCCACACAGTTGTGCACACATCTGGTTCATCCACTGTACCGATTGGAGTGTTCAGCGTTATATACGAATCCGCATCTGGTTCATCTGTAGCCAATTGGAATGTTGAAGCTTCAATGCTCTTCATGACATCTGGTTATGAGCACTGGGGTGGTCATGAGATCATCTGCGATCCCGTATTCGTCGCCTATACTAGCAATTACCAGAGCTCAGGACCAACAATCCCATACACTCCTGGTGATGTGGATGCTTTGACTCTCTATTTGATTGTTGGAGGCTTTGTAGCTCTAGTCGTTGTTGTCTGTATGCTCTATAGACGAAGGTAGTTAATCTTTGGAAAACCGGACCATTGGTCCGGTTCTTCTCTCTTTTTTTCAGAAATTCAATCAAGCAATTCTTCTGGAAGCGTGTGTCTGACGGTAGTGGGCTCGCTTAGATAACTATTATCGGGGGGCATAGCGACACTCCACCCTCTAGAGTATTCATATGTTGTACATGCTGCATAGCCTGTTGAATGCCACTCACTGATATCAACTGGTAACGCGGTCACATGAGAATGAAAGAGACCTGCCATTAATGGGTCAACAATGACTGCTACTACATCATCCTGATGTTTTGTTATTATCGATCCCATACATGTACCAAGCCGAGTTTTGGCTTCTGTAAATGATTCTCCTTTCTCTGGAAGAAAGGTTTCATCTTGCCACATCTTTTTGAGTGTTTCACTAAGTGAATCCAAGTCGTCTGAACCTTCGCCAAAATTCACTATATCTAGACAGTCCATTTTTTTAATTTTAGATTCAAATTCTTTTGCTAGCACATCAGCTGATTTTGTTGCAAGTTTATTTGTAGCTGAATAGAGAATCCTAACTCCCGTTGCAACTCTTGACCGAGCCATTTCCATGAGCTGATTTTCACCACGTTCTGTGAGTGTTTGAGAGTTGAAGCTTTCACATTCTCCTACAGTTATGACATACACCAATGTTCTAGGTTCCAGTCGTTTGCTGACCTCTCTCTCTTGGACATATTCGAACA
>CAZPWM010000112.1:0-9342 GCA_964590575.1 uncultured archaeon | reverse complement strand
CATAGAAGAAAACACACCAGTATCTCCTGCATGATAGAACGAACTACTTGGGAATCTGACGATGAACCCCGTAGGCGCTCCCACACCTGATGAATGGAATGCCTGCACAAGAGTCACGACCACACCCCCAATATTCACACTTCCACCAATATTGAGTGTGTGAATATTATCAACACCTTGAGACCCGGCCTTATGTGCAAGTTCATTGATGGCTACAAATGTGGCTCCAGTGTTCTTACAGATTTCTAATGCTTCTGTATATCCATGGTCACCATGGTCGTGCGTGACAAGTACGATATCGGCCTTATCCACATCATCGACTGTTATTGGTGAGGTTGGACCAGTGAGCCATGGGTCAACGAAGACCGTCTTACCGTCCTCTTCTATCTTGAATGATGCATGACCTAGATATGTGACTTTCATGATTTAGTTTCTCCAAGCTTGATGTCGTTACTCATCACTTCTATGTTTTGTCATTAACCACATTAATCCTCCCCAATCTGAAAGTTAATACATAGCAACGCTAACGAAAAGATAGTGACAATTCATGGACCCAAAGCCCCATCCAGATTTCATGAAGGCAGGAAAGATTGCCGCACATGCGTTGAGTTTTGTAGCTCCTATGATTCGTCCTAGGGTCAAAGTATTGAAAATCTGTCAACTAGCGGAGAAGAAAATACTCGAATCTGGTGCAACTGGACTTGCTTTTCCTTGCAACATATCAATCAACGATGAAGCTGCACACTACACCAGCCCCCATAATGACACAAAGACGTTTCCAGACAAGGGTCTCGTTAAGATTGACCTCGGTGCTCATGTGAATGGATACATCTCCGACACAGCACTAACAGTTGATTTGGATGGTTCTTTCGAGAAGTTTGTTGAGGCTGCTCGGGAGGCTTTGGAGTCAGCAATTGATACTGTGACTCCTGATGTTTCCTTAGGTGATGTTGGAAAAGCAATTGAGCAGACGATTAAACGCTATGGTCTCAAACCAATCCACCAGCTCTCTGGACATCAATTAAAACCGTGGAATCTTCATGCTGGAAAGAATGTACCCAACGTCGGAATGAAACTGACTGCAAAGATGCATCTTGGAGAAACCTATGCAATAGAACCATTTGCTACAGATGGTAATGGTACAATCAAGAGTGGACCGAGAGCATATATTTTCTCAAATGATTTGAAGAACAAGAAGAAACTTGACAGTACTACCTTAAGGGTACGGAATATGGCGCGTCAACAATTTGGAAGTCTACCTTGGGCTGGAAGATGGCTTCACTCCAAGATTGGCAATATAGATGTGACAGCAGCGATTAATAATCTACAGCGAGCTGGCGTTATCCATGGCTATGCAGTATTGTTTGAGGGTAAGAACGGAATGGTATCACAATTTGAACATAGTATTTTTGTAGGATCGACCGGTGCGATTGTATCAACCCGTCGAGATGATGAATAAGTCTAGCGCGCATGGAACCGCTTAAGAGTACTAGCTTTACATTTTCCATTCAAGGTGATATTGTGAGCACGAGTCTACACCCTTCTGCTATAGCATCAGGAAAAATTGCAGCACGCGTGTTGAGCGAGATTAGCACTGAGATAGAACCTGGAAAAAGATTAATCAAAATCTGTGTGTTGGCTGAGAAGAAGATTAAGGAATATGGTGGTACACCTGCTTTCCCCCTAAATATTTCTATTAATCATATAGCAGCTCACAGTACTTCACCAAAAGGCGACAAGAGTGAAGTTCCGGAATTCGGACTTGTGAAGCTTGATGTGGGTGTGCATGTTGACGGGTATATCGCTGATACAGCACGAACGATAGACATTGATGGAACACTAGAGGGTTTTGTTTCTGCAACAGATGATGCCTTATCTGAAGCTATTGAACTGATGCAGCCAGGTATTGAGCTGGGAGATGTTGGACACACGATTGAAAGAGTGATTAAAGAATATGGCCTAAAACCCATAAAGAACCTATCTGGCCACAATCTCAAAAAGTATAGACTTCATGCAGGGAAACTTGTCCCTAATGTCAAGAAAAAGGGAGTCGGTACTGTAGAAGTAGGAGAATACTATGCTATTGAACCATTTGCCACTAGTGGAACAGGGACTGTGATCGATAGCGAATACGTGTACATTCTTGCGAACACTGGGCTTGACGAGTCGTTAGAAGGCACTACTGAGAAACTAAGAACATACCTTCGCGATAAGTATGGTCCTCTCCCTTTTGCTATACGTTGGATTGGTGCATCCAACAAGGATGTCGATATAGTTGAGGAGATTAAAATACTGCTAAAATCTCGGGCATTGCGTGGCTTTCCAATGCAGATAGAAAAGAAGGGACGTCCAGTGAGTCAGACCGAACATACAGTCTACATCTCAGAGGATGGCCCCATAGTATTGACCCAGATGAACTAGATTTTATCCTTGTCCTCTGGTTCTTCTCTCACAATGTATACTCCTTCAATGGTCATGGCACTCTGACATTTAGGACACGTAGTCTCGACAGCCTTCAAGATGTAGTCCCCTTTCTGGAAGTCTCGAATCTCCTTGAAATCACAACTATTACATCTGATTTCTGTGACTGTTGGCGGTGGTGGTTTTACTTCTTTTTGCTGTCTTCCAGAAGTCAACAATGCAAATCCCATTGCCATTACAAACATACCACCAATAGACCAGACGAATGATAGTGAATCGGTTGTACCCATTCCCCACCACAGGATGTAAAACCCTGCAGCAGTGAAAACAATTCCAATAACTCTACTAGCAATTCCCAACGCATACACCTCACAGACCAATTCCTATCGTGTTTCCAACCCCTGCAAGAATCACACTATCCCCAGGTTTTGTACGCTTGAGGATTGATTTCTTTATTCGTTCAATAACCTCTGGAACTGAATCTAGAATGCGTTTGTCCATAACTCCAACAGCTGCAGCCTCGTCTTCCTTGATGACAATAGCTTCTATGCCGATTCCTCGCTCTGTTGCAGCCTGTTCCATCGCGTGTTTCTCAGGTCCCAAATCACCAATGGCAGCACCAGTTCCTTCAGAAACCCTTCCGAGCTCCTCACCCTCAAGTTTCAATGCAGCATCTATTGTAATAATCCGAGTTAATTTATCCCCAAACTTGTCTACTAGGGTCTTCACTGCAAGCCCAGGCTTTCCTACTGTACCACCAGGACCAGTCGCCCTCATAGCATAAACAGTACGTCCTTCTGCTTCAATCTTGTAGTATCCAACCTCACGGGAGATCTCATGGTTGTAATTCTCTTGAGTGCCACCATATTCTCTGGCAAACTTTGTGACAACTAAGGGTCCAATCCCATCTCCAATTGGTTTACCCTCTGAAAATGCGCTAAGAGCCTCAAAGTATGCCTTTGCAAGTCTGAGTAGGTCTGGCATCTGCATTTGAATCTGCATAATCATAATCTGACTGCCAGTCTTTTTACCAAGAAGATAGAAGTGTCTGACTACTCTGAAGATGAGTCCAAGGACCTGAGTGACCTCTAGTGTGTTCTCTAGGTTCTGGTTCATGGTAGTTGTTGACTCAGGAGCTATGTCAGCTACAAACTCTTGAAAACGATCTCTACGTTCATCCAAAAGATGGTCAAGTCGCTTTAAGATGCCCGCTGGGTCTAAATCAACAGGCATGATTGTGAAATAGTCCATCCATCTATCCAAATCTTTAGCTACTTCTTCCTCAGACTTACCAAATTCTTTGAATGTATCAATAGCAGTCTGTCGGGACTCGATGAACATTCGTTTCAATTCATGTAAGCCTGTTTCAATCTGCTTCAACCACTGCCACATCTGAAACTTCGCCCCATAAAGGCTGAAGATCATGATGAAGGCAATGAATGCAAGATTGAATATCCAACTAAATTCGTTCGTTCCATCTAGCTGCATCTATATCAACTTCGACCTCGTTCGTTGTTCTTTTAATGACTTCTATCTCTACATTTTTGTATTAACAGTTGACAGAGAAGAATGAAAATGTGGCAGCTCATGGGCTTGTCGCACGCTCGCGCAGTGCACATTTCCCATGACGAGAATCGGCTTAACTTCTGAGTTCGGCTGAGTTCAGGTGAACCCGATCCTCTATGGCCGCCATCAATTCGTTCGATTTTCACATTTGGTTTTAAGCATTACTCTCTGACATCTCCTTACGTTTTGAACGGGCTTGAGAGAGGAATGCGGTAACATCATCGTCCCAAGAACCATTATCTTTGAGAAGACGATAATATAGATTGTAAGTAAAACTACGAAATGCCATCGGTCTCATACATCGTATGTTCAGACTATTTTGCAAACCTTGTCCAGGCAACTTAGACGCTATCTCAAAAGCGGATTCCTCAGTTAATCTAGAGAGAAAGACACCTCTGTCACCGTCCTCATTGAGAAACACTAGAGAGGTTGGAGTGTAGCGAAGGAATGCATCAGCTAGTGATGTAAGATGTTTTGCGCTTCCTTGTACAATAGTAGCAACAGACACAAGACGTCCATCGAGTACATCATAGGCCAGTTTTATCACATTATGTTTGACTAGATTTGACAAAACGGATTGGAATTTCTTCTTACTTAACCCCCAAAAGTCAAAGTATCCTTGATGTTCAAAGTCAGACAGGAAAATTCCATCTGAAATCAATCCTGTGACTTTAGCATCTTCAATAGACATTTGATATGCATCTACTTTTTCCTTACTTCCAAATCGATTAATTAGTTTTTTCAGAGAACTTCCTCTTGTTGTTGAATCAATAATCCGATCAGATGGTATCTCCCAATTCCCAGATGTGGCATTAAACAAATCCAGATTCACCACACGTGTTGACCAAGTTATCTTCATGGTGCTTGGTAGGAACCTCTTGACACGCTCTACTGAAGAGTTGGGCATCGTCATGATTTGTAAATGCTGAGGACTCTCACTTAGAGGTCCAAGCCTTGAAATGAACTTCATATGACGATGTGGCCATCGATAGGCAGCACCTAGATACAAAAGATCAGTGAGTCCAATTGATTCAACATCTACATTTCCTTGTACCCTTAACCCATATGATAAAGCAGCTAGACGTGTTTTCCATAGTTTTCGAGATTTCCGGGCGCTTGATTTAGTAGATGGCAATCGAAGCAAAATCTTCCCGGATTTGTTTAACTCTTTTGCAGAATTAATTGAGATGTCCAACCAGCTTGGATAAATCTCGAATAACTTGTTCCATAATATGTTCCATGGTACATCTTTTGATTGCTCATCTAGCGGCTTAATCGGAGGTTGAAGATGGCCTCTTGATGCCTGAATCATTAATTTGACATAAGATGGCCAAGCCCTCTTATCTATGATACATCTCAAATGACCCCGAATCAGTGCTCCAAGCATCCTCAAGGGGTAAGTGCGGAAGTAAAAGTCAATTGGATCTTCCTTCATAGTGACATCTTTTGAAATGAATGCAAGAAAAGTCATCAATTCGTTACGAATGTCATCTGGAAACGAGGATGGGATCAATTGAGTCAATGTTTCTCTCATTGTCTTTCCAATTGTTAAATCAGGAATTGATATGTCCTCCACTAACCTCGAAACCTCAGTCCAAGAAAGTGATGGTTCATCAAGAATATTGAATATATCTTCTTTCACCGAATCTATATCAGCAGGCCAGAAACTTAAATCCCATAACTGTTGCAGCTCATAATTGTCAAATATCTGAAGAGCTTCAGCCTCATACGGATGTATTGTGATCGTGTCAAAAATATCTCCTGTCTGAAGATTGCCAATAATAAGGAAGAATTTCTCACTATCCAGAATCTCTTGGACTATGAAATCTGCATCTTTTTCACCTATTCTCATCCTACCATAGAACCCAGAAGATGAAGGCGGAAAAACTCCCTCCACAACTTGACCTGCATAGGGCGAATATTGTCTAGAAACAATGAAAACAGGATTGAATATTATCCTAATATTTGCGTCAAACCTATGTGCATTGATGGCATACTGAATGTCAAAATTTGAGGGGCTGGTTATCTTCTTGCCTGATTCAAGCTCAATTAGGAGTTTTTTGTTCAGGATTCTGAGAATTCCACTCTCACAATCATCGGGTGCAGTCCATACTATTACATCTATACTGTTGCCTGAGTGCATATAGAAAACTCCCAAGCAGATACAGTCAATTGAGCAGACATTCCATTTTAGAATTGCTCTCTGTGTGATAAATCATTATTCTAACAGATAGATTGGACGAATAAAGAAACTCAGATCCTCAGTGGAGGATCTTTGTGAGTTTTAGAGCTAAAACCGAGTTCTTAGGTTTCATATACGGATTCGCTTTATCGATTCCAAGGTTCAATTGTTCCTTCGATATCAGGTCTCATAGTCTTATCACTGAAGACTAGTCCGTAGGATTGGATGTGCAGTCACAAGTTATTCACGGGCTAACTTTGATACTTCGTACTGGAAAAAACTTGTAATTCTGCTAGGTATTCTATAAGATTTTGTGGGTACTTTATTTAGAAAAGAAAGAAGGATGTATGCCAACAATTACTACTTTCTATCCGGAATAGTGAATATCTCATCAGGATTCAGAGTTACTGGAGCGTCTATCGTGTCTGCCACTTCAACACCCGCTCCAAAAACATCAATACCAAACCGCTTACAGACATCCTTCAATGTTGAAATCGCTGTCTTCGTCCAACCAGATACATCCAACTCTCCCGGACGGGCAATCTCTCGCACCATAATACTGAATGGTTTGACATGCTCCGCTGTTAAGATTTTGGCAACCATGCAGAGAACATGTTTTCTCTCATCATTGAGTGACTGGGCATACACAAGAATCAGCCTGTCAATGGCGTCATGAGTTCCCAAAGCCACCAGAAGGTCTAGACCCATTAGCCAATCCTCATAGTCCTCTGAGCCAAGCAGTTTCTCACAGTAGTCCATGAGTTGAAGATCATGTCTACGAGCTAACTCAAGCAGTGCTGGCTTTCTGAGAATAAGATGGACTGTTTCATCCTTAACAAGATTCCACAGCCGCGCACTATCGACATCGACATAAAGAGGGGTGTGGTTTTCAATGTGGGAAGGCGTCAACAGTAAGCGCAGCCGTGGTTGGGTCATGTAGTCCGGTATCGACCGGGGCTATTAAGGTCGTACAAGAGGGGGTCAATTGGATAGCTTTTTATGAGAACAATTCGGACTCACAAATAACTCCTGACAGAGGTAATCAAGATGCCAGGTTCACACGGTTCACTCACAAAGGCTGGAAAGGTTCGCGAATCCACACCTAAAGTAAGAGGGCGTGAGCGACACACACCAATTCCCCGACTACGTAATAAGAGGAATTATGTCAAACGATTCGTGAAAGGCCAGACAATCGGAGTCCGCAAGTAACCCTATAACTCTGAGAGCAGGTCGCTCAAGACCTATAGATTAGATTCAAAATTCCTTCTTCCCACCTACTGCATCGCGATGGTATTTTCCAAACTCTGATATTTTCGAAAGATAGTTTCCTGTGAATACAGGACCATCTATACAAACTAAGAATCCCGTCGGGTCCATTGCACAGGTACCACAGATCCCGCAACCACACTTCATGAACCGTTCAAGTGACGCTTGAAACAACACCTTCCTGTCTTTGGCTAAACCATAAAGACCGTGCATCATCAGCTCAGGACCACAGGTATACAGTGTATCGAAATCGTTTTCTTTCAAGATTTCTTTGGCAGCATCAGTAGCCAATCCCTCGAAACCTTCAGAACCGTCATCAGTAGATGTTCTCAGTGTAAACGTTTCAACTGGCAATTGTGAGAACTCCTTAAAGAAAATGAGTTCTTGTTTCGTCTTGGCTGCAATCAACATAGTCACTTTTGCTTCGGTCTTCAGAAGAGCGTATACCAACGGTCTCAGTGGTGCCATTCCAACTCCACCACCCACAACCAAGGCTTTCTGTGATTCAAGAGTGAATGAAGACCCAAAAGGACCCCTGATACCAATCCAGTCTTTTGGTTGAAGAGAGGTAAGTGATTCTGTTGCTTCACCAATGGGAAGAATGGTGATTCCTACTTTGGGTGGTTCCCATAATGAAATGCTCATAGGAACCTCATCAACTCCAGGAATCCATACCATGAGGAACTGACCAGGTTTGAAGTTGAAATCAGAGTCTTTGATATTGAATATCACTGTGCTTACATCCTCTGTTTCACGAACTATTTCGAAAACCTTCACAGACCGCGGGTTACCCATGAGATTCTCCATAGTCATATGGTAGACCTCCATGCAGCACCAACAATCTTTGATATGTTTGCTATTCTCATTTCTTTCAGATATTTCGTGACTCCTTTTTTGATTCTTGAGAAGACCTCCAGTCCTTCAATGAGTGCAGTACCAATTTGAATCGCACTTGCTCCTGCTAGATGCATCTCTACTGCATCCTCCCAAGAGGAAACACCACCCACACCGATTATCGGGATATTAAGGGCTTGACTCAGATCATAGACGCTTCTTACTGCGATAGGGAAGATAGGCGGTCCAGATAAACCTCCTACTTTGTAACCCAACACCGGACGCATCTGATAGATATCAATCTTCATTCCCTTGAGTGTGTTTATAGCTACAACAGCATCGGCACCGGCTTCTTCAGCAGCTTTCCCAACTGAAATGATGTCTGAAGCATTAGGTGTGAGTTTGGCAAATATTTGGCATTCAACCTCGTCCCTGACAGCTGAAACATATTTGCGAGTCAAATCTGGACTGTGAGCTATCTGGCCAATCTCTGCATGCGGGCAAGAGAGGTTCAGTTCAATAGCAGCTGGTTTCAGTTGCACGCCTTTCCGTGCAACCTCAACAATCTCTTCTACTGTATTCCCAAAGATACTGAGCACCACTGAAACTTTCTTGTCTTTTAGAACTTTCATCTCTTCTATGAATGCATCAATTCCCGGGTTTGTAAGGCCAACAGCATTGATGACGCCCCCATGAGAGGTTGTGAGCACTGGTCCTGGATGACCTTTACGAGGAACCAGACCAATTGATTTTGTCACAACTGCATCAGCACCAGACTCTACAATTCTACCCATGGAGGCTGCAGTAACTCCTAGAATCCCAGATGCTAACCAGTAACCTTGGATTTTCAATCCGACACCTTGTTCTAGACTATTTTGTGCTCAGTAATAAGCTAAATGGAGCTAGGACGACAAACTTCTGACCCAGTTCCTGTTTAAGTGAGTTAATCACAACAACAGAAACTTCTGTGTTCTACCCCTCTCTTGCCAGTGTCACCACTATCCAGCATTTTCAAGAAAATGCTAAACTTAGCAAGAGCATCGTCTGTCATCATCGGGATGGGATCCCTCCTG
>CAZPWM010000111.1:0-9520 GCA_964590575.1 uncultured archaeon | reverse complement strand
ACAAGTGCTGAAGCTTCAGACTTGGTCTTTACCTCATCAAATATCAATATCACTTGATTTGGATGCTGTAGGTGTTTACCCCTACGATAGCTTGTGACAACACCTCTGCGGCCTTTCAAAACGTCACTCTTTGACATGCGGAGTTCCTCCCATTGGGATTCTCGTGAACGCCCTAGGACTCGGATATAAGACTTACTGAAAGACCATCTCTTACAATTCTGAGTGAACTGTAAGAAACTCCTGTGTTCCACCCTTCTCACGACCACTGTCACCAGCTTCCAAAAGATTGGAGTCCTTCAGAGTGTCGCAAGTTTTACCCCTCTTCATTGGAACATCGTTCCTCCGATGGGATCCGGCTTTTGTCCGCTGCCATAACTCACACTCACCAGTCGGTGTGATAGCAGTCGGTGTTCCCACAGCATTTGCCATGGCAGGGTCCTCACTGTTCATAGACGACTCGAGAGTCATATGGTCATAGCAGTCAGCCACGGACTCCCCCTTCGAGGCTGGTGTCCTCTGGGGAAGTTCGGACTTCCCTTGAGAAGAACGAGTCTTCCTCCGGGCTTTCAGTATGGCCCTATCTCTGGGAGTGAGCCACATCCCTAGTCCGTTCTCATCTCTCAGTGAGGGGATGAGCATAATGAGGCGCTTCCCAATATTGAGAGCACCATTCAGGTCAGCGTTCGTCTTCAGTCCACAGGTGGTGCAGATGAAGAGGTTCTGTCTGGGACGTTGTCCCTTGTGTCCACATTTGTGACACATGATAGAGGTCCATTGTTCAGGGACCGCCTTGAATCTCTTGGGGTCATGACCGAGGGACGTAAGCTTGTGTTCCAACATATCACTGATCCTGGCAAAGGCCCAGCGGTGGATCATCCCTCTGAACCTTTGTCCTCGATAGTTACCTCTTCTGGCGGCATTTCTGATACCTTTCAGTCTACCAATTGAAACATAGAGGTCATATTGCTCAGTCATCTTTCCGATGTAGTCGGATATGTCTCTCACAAGCTTTCTATCATACTCCTTGCTGACACGTTCTCTCTTTCCACTCAAATCTCTGAGCTGGGCAGTCACTCTGTCGGGGAATTTTCCCACCGCAATGAGTTTTGTCTTCTCGCGCTGGAGCGATGCAATCCTACTATCCAGTGTCTTCATGCGCAGGAGCTTGTCTTCCTGCTTCCAGTATCGAATGTGCCTGTAGCCTTTCTTAGTTAACAGGACTGAACATGCCGCCTTGTTTATCCCAAGGTCAATGGACAACACAGCAGATGGCTTTCCAGTAGTATCAATGCTGTCGACTGCAAGAGTCACAGTGAAGATAGCCCACCACTTCCGACGGAAATCCTTGAAGATGCGAACTGTCTTCACATCTCCCTCTCTCATCCTGTTGAGATGATAGGAGGAAATAGAGAGGGGAATCATGAGCCTGTCGTGTCGTACTCGTCCTTCTGAAACCGAGTCCAGAGAGTCTCTGAGCCTCAACCAGTGCCGTATCTGAAGCTCTGGTGAATACACCAGTTTGAAGCGTTGAGTAAATGCAAATCGTGGGATCTTCCGAGTGGAATACCCCTTTGTCCTAAGAGGTTTTGAACCACCCCTCTCAAGGTAGCTCTGCCACATGGCAATAGCAGTATCTCGACACTCCTGAAATTCATTCGCAGAGATATTTGGAAATCTGACCTTGAAGTCATGCGGAACAGAATTTCTGTTGGCCTTACCTCTGGATGCAGTCAGAGTGAGTTCATCCAGTTTGGAAGCATCAAGTCTTGTTCGTTTTCGACCTGTCAGCAACTCGTCTTCGTGATGTTCAATCACTCCGAGATAAGCCCTGATGACCCTACTATCTCTTCCAGTAATCCGGTTGAGACGAGTCTTCTGTCTGTCAGTCATCGAGTCCCATTTAATTGGGGCCTTCACACTGATTATCGTACCCTTGGAGCGACCCATCTATTTCACCTGAACTTTGTAAACTTCTGACCCGTTTCTTTCAAGTTCACTCCCCTTCCCGTCAATCAGGAGAGTTTTGTAGGCTTTGTGGATCAACATGAGAGTCGTAATCTTGTCCTGATAGATCAATAAAAGACCATACAAAATACAGATGTCATTCTCACGCAAAGTGACTTTGTGTTTATTTCAGGATTCAATTCCTGGCCCCTTATCACGTACAGCTGGATCACTCTCACTCTTGGGATTTTGGAATATCTTCCTCATCTCTTTGTCTTTCTCAATTAGCACATCCCTAATTGCCCATCCAACTTGGTTTGGTCTTTGAGCAAGTCTGTAAAGAGCAAACCACACTCTTCCATCCCCCATTGAACCCTGAATCATGAGATTTTCAACCAACTCTCTTGTAATACCAATCTTGTCGATTGATATACTAATTGAGGTCATAATTCCGCGCTCTCGTTCATTGATTTCTTTGACGCGCCATGCCATCTGCACGGAACTCAAGAACGATAGGAACATCACAATCACTACATAGAAGGTCGCATCTATGAATGCGGAAAAGTCAGCTAATGCTAATGATAATAATATCAGCGAAGCTAACAAAATAATCAGGAAGATAACACCCTCTATCAGTGCGTTGACGAATCTTGTTACACGCCAATTATAGTACCTAGACATCGTTGACGATGGTGCTCGAAACTGCATGATATCTCCAAGATACATATTCCTAGCACGCCGACCCAGGTACAGCCAAACTCCTTGCATAAATATACCTTGAAAGAAGATCACGAAGGAGAGAGCACTATAGAGAGATTGCTGCATAAGACATGCCACATGTCTGAGCGTTTAAACGTATTGAAGTACGCGTCTAATGATTACTTTCGGAACACTCCCCGCTATATAATTGTCCATCAGATGATACAAGAGAGCATGGGAATACTGAACATTCTCCATAGCACTGTATAATTTGAATTCGTTCTGGATTTACGGGTCCTGGTCTTGCCCTCCCGGATAGTGACCTGGACTCGTTTCTACCATTTCTTCTTGACAGAATGACTTATCACAACATGCAAAGGGGTCGCTGGTGGTGACTATATTGGATAAGGTCAACCATGTGGATCCTACTCAAATTAAAACCATCTCAGAGTATCTCAAAGCCATGGGCAATGTTGGTGTTCTTGGTGCAGGGAGGCTGGGAAGAGCGACTGAAATTGTAAAGGGTATGTTCGATGACAAAGACTGCTTTACATTTCTCTCTATGTCAGGACCAATGGTTCCTGGAGGTCTACGGAACATTGTACGTCATCTTGTAGAGAAAGGACATATCCAAGCCATTGTCACCAGTGGCGCAAACATTGTCCATGACCTTGTCGAGGCATATGGGGGTCACCATTTCAGAGTTCCATCCTCAAAGGATGATGTTGAACTTCGGGAAGCTGGAATGGGACGAATTGCAGACATCTTTGTGCATGAGAAGGACTTTGAACTCTTCGAAAAGGGTATCTACAAGTTTCTTGATGGTCTTACCAAGGAAGAACTGACAACGCTCGCTCCAAGTGAGTTTCTCGCAAAACTCGGCAAAACAATAGTTGACAATGATTCATTCGTTAAACAGGCTGCTGTTCATGATGTCCCAATATTCTCACCGGGCCTGATGGACTCCATGCTAGGATTCCATCTATATACCTATAGTACAACTAAGACACTCGCTCTTGACTTCGTGAAGGATCTCAGAATCTTAGGCAATATTGTGACGGAACAGAAGAAGACCGGAGCAATCATGTTAGGGGGAGGTCTCACGAAGCACTTCACTATGGGGTCCACGATTCTACGGGGAG
Source organism: uncultured archaeon (assembly GCA_964590575.1). Classification (GTDB taxonomy): domain Archaea; phylum Asgardarchaeota; class Thorarchaeia; order Thorarchaeales; family Thorarchaeaceae; genus SMTZ1-45. The sequence continues at coordinate 5,735 of CAZPWM010000111.1, read as the reverse complement.
GTCTCGATATGGCTGTCCAAATCACGCTTGATCGACCTGAGGGTGGTAGTCAAAGTGGAGCACCTCTTGTGGAAGGTATATCTTGGCAAAAAGTACAGACAGGAGCGAACTTCGAGACTGTGATTGGAGACGCCACAATCCTCTTTCCCCTCATGATAGTGGGAATATTACCTTAGACGATAGACTTATCTCATGATGTTAACAATGGTTAACATTATTTAGGAGTCTGATAGATTAAATGACAGCTAAGCTTCCATACCGTACGAATTCTGTGTATTTCCAATACGTTGTTACTGACTTCAGCAAAGCAAGAAAGTTCTATGGTGATATTCTAGGATTCAAGACTGCTTGGGACATGGGTGACGAAGTTGGTTGGATAGAATACGCACTTCCTGTAAAAGGTGCAAAGATAGGTCTTAACCTTCTAACTGATGGCAAGGTAAAGCATGGTTCTGCCAAACTGACATTGGATGTCACAGATATTGAGAAGATGAAGGACTATCTCACAAGTAAGGGTGTTAAATCCGATGATATAACAGATATACCAAACATGGTTTCCTATTTTAATATCAAGGACCCGGATGGAAATCCAATCCAGATTGTTTCAGAACCCCGAGTGAAGAGTGAGTAGTAACTGGTGTATAACTACTCATCATACTTCATGGCTACGCCTAGTCCAATTAGTATAAGCAGGATGCCAATGTAGAGATGGTGCAACTGGAATCCCAAGATGAGGTATGGATCAAAGTCAGGTAAAAAGTGAAGGAAATCTGTACCTGCTACAAAGTCATGAAGATCATCGACGAACAAAACCAGACCTACTAAGAAGGTCAGAACACCTGCTGCAACTCCTTTCTTTCCCATAATTCAACACTCCCTTTTAGTGTCTTGTGAAATCGCTGTCTTGATATTATTCCTGAGAGGTTATCAATGCATCTTAAACTCTAGCTATTTGAGATACTTGACATCGAGAAATCACACATGCTTGGAGCAACGCAATACAAACTGGAAGTCCTTCAAGTGTATTTTTTTTCGAGATTAATTCAGGATAGAGCGTTTTATTCTCGTTTGAAATGAGTTTTCCGGAATTCCATTGGTACCATAAGAGGTCGAACTTGGTTTAGTAAGCTTTATGGTGGATTGATTACAAAACGAATCTTGAGGTTGGAGGCGAATTGACAAGTAACCAACGAAACAAGATAATTGGGCGTCTAATGATTGGTATTGCGTCTCTTTTCACATATCTTCCTGTTGTTGCAGGTATCATAACACCAATGTTGTGGTTGTTGCCTACGTGGTATAGCGCTTGGTATCTCGTAGGATTTATCTTTCCGTTCAGTCAAATATGGGGCGGTCTCTGGGTGCCAGACCGAGGTCCACTAGGTGCATTCTCTATATGGACTATAGAAGGAATACTGCTTTTTGCGGGATTGATTCTCTTCATTCTCGCTCTATTCGAAATGACTCGTAAGTTCTCAGACGGGGTGTCACTTGTAACATCAGGACCCTATCGTTGGGTGAGACATCCACAGCATCTTGGTATTATCCTGTTTCTTCTCCCCTTAGCTTTGTTTAATATCAGCTACTCTGCCTCTTGGAGTGGAATAAGACCTGGGGACATTCTTTCTTGGTCGCTCGTGGCATTCATGCTAATCGTCGTTGCTGATTTTGAAGAGCGCGGGCTTGTCACGAAATTTGGTACTGAATACATTGATTATTGTAAACGAACCCCATTTCTTCTTCCAAGGGTCTCTATCTTTGGATTCACTGAGAAATATGATTTAATCTCCAGAGGAAAACCCCTGAGGTATATTCTGTGGTTCGCCTTGTATTGGTGTATCATTTCACTAATTCTATACGGATTCACATTTGTGGAATTGGGTTGGACATTGTAACATTGAAAATCTATTGATTATTATGAGGATGAATAGTACATTGCTTTGTTAATCAAAAAATGAATATTCTCAGGAAACATGTTGTACCGGGGTATTCGTTGCGAGGTAAACATGTAGTCCCGATTTCACTCATTATTTTTCTATTAGTCATGTGCAGTAATCAAAAGTGGACTGTTGGAACTGGACTACGTGCTCAAAACGCTATTGGGCCTGAAGACTTACTCACTCTCGACAATGCGACAATATCGACCAATCTCTTCGCCATATGCTTGGAAGTTGTATATACAAGGTATGGAAGGATTTCTGAGGCTACGGATCTTGATTCGCAAGTAATGTTGTTGCTATCATTGAACAATGTATCATGGGTTGAAGTGAAGAATTATACATTCGATGAAAAGGCTTTAGATGACAACGTTACGATGACATTCAGGATTTGCAACACTCTATTTCAACCATTCCCATTTGACGTCGAAGAAGGTGAGATTCTCTATGTCTGCATTGGGTACGTGTATAGCGGAGGATTTGACCTAAGGATTCCAACGTGTCGAACACCCTCTCTTGCTATCGTAGTTCCTACTGACATCATAAGACCTTGGTATTTCACTATTGATTGGACAGCCCCTAGAATTTTTGGGATGATATTTCTTTTTTTATTTGCGGTCTTCTGCATTAGCAAGCGTGACAGAAGTAAGATGGATCCGATGCTGTGAGGCGCTTCAGTTATTTGAGATACCGATCATCGAAAAGCCATACATTCATGCGGGAATGCAGGCAACTCAATTGAAGTCTTGTGTTTAAGTAAGTGAGTGACCGTTCTCTGGATGCCAAGATAACGCTATAGCTATCACAAACAGGAGAAAACCCACACCCACATACAGTAGGACAAGAACTAGTTCAATTTGAGGTGCAAAAAGCAGGCCAACTATAACTAGGGACAATCCCAATATAATCAGCAAAATGATGATGCAATCAATCCGCCAATAGCCCATCCCTACACTTCCTCTCACGATTTTCGAATTTGGTTGAGGTTACGCGCAAACGCTTTTGTTCTTTGTCTTTCATTGATTGACGAGGTTGATCAGTTTGTCAGAAGAGATTGAGGATATTGCCTTACTCATATACGAAGCAATCTTTCAGGATAGCTCATCTGTGGAGATAGCTGGTGTGGAGTATCAAATCCAGATGACGTCCAAGAGCAAAGTCAGACTGGTGAAATATGACGAGCTCACATTCATCGAACAGAACCCGTTCAAGTCATCCCGGTGGGGAAAAGAGGCTCAGGAGGGACATCAGATAATGTGGGTAATGCGGGGACGGCAGTATCTTGCTCGGATTCGAGATGGGAAGTTCTTGGACCTGAAGAAGTAGGTGAAAGAATGAGCCTGACAGAAAATCATGAGTGGAGAATGGTGGTAATGGTTAAGGGTGAAAATGTGCACGTAACCCCTCTTAAAGCACGCGCTTTATTGTGACAATCAGAGCTACACGCACAATAATATATTCTATTAGTTTATATTTACATATTGTGCGTATGTACCATTTTATTGATACACTGTAAGTGTGCGTCTTGAAGAAAACTCATACATCAGCGTAGGAACGCGGTTCAGTCCACAAAAGTGGCAATCAACCTTCAACAACTACAACTCTTTTGCGATAAATGAATCCTACCACCACAAGTATAGCTACTGCAGCAATGAATCCTACGAGGAAGATTGTTGGATATCCGGGAGGTGTGTATAACTTAGTGACAACCTCAACATTGTCTAGAGCACTTCCGTTCCCGTGGGCAGAATAGCAGAAATAGGAGGATTCCATGACAGAAGCATCCGTACTCTCTATGACAAGTTCTCCATCAATGTAAACCTCGAAAGCTCCCTCGATGTTTCTAGTTATATTCACTTGGTTGCTATATTCATGTCCGGCGTAACTATACCACACAAGGCGTTCTACAGAATCATTGAGAATCTTCTCAAAAAAGAATGCCTCGCCAAATTGATCAAAACCTCTGAATAGGCGATATCCATACATGTTTGGCCCAGTCCATGCGGTGGCAATGAAATCTATCTCCCAGCCTCGACCTATTATCTTGAAACTCCAGGAACCCACTACACCAGTGCTGGGATGATAGATCACTCCAGTTGGAAAGGTGTCGTTCTCCAGAATGAGAGTGCCATCTTCAATGGTGAAATTGCCAAAGGCCACAGTCCACCCATCCAGATTGCCATCCTCAAAGTCATCCTGCCATACTAATTGCGCGCTTGAGGGTGTTGTGACTAGTACAGCCACAATTAAACCTATCATGACTAAGAGTGTGCAAGCTGTTCGATTCCCCATCAGGAGCCCCATCTTATCAACCTACGGGATGGAATAGTCAGGAGTAATAATTGCGAAGTCGTCTATATGCCTCCATGTAGTCCTCTGATGCTCCATCGAAGAATGCTCTATCATCAGTCTTTGAGAAAAACAGCTTCTGAGAATCGGTGTCCATTCTACGTTTTATCGGCTCATGTGTCCCATGGACTGTTCTAGTGTCTCGGCTGAGAACTATGGCTGCTACGATTGTTAGACCAATCACAACGACAAGTATGCTTCCGAGCATAGCAATCAATCCATTGCTATTTGTATACGAACACCTATTTATTTTACGGCTGCCTAAATCTTTGTGTTCATGAAACTGGTTTTATGCATGATCTGTTGACTTCGGTTATTTGAGATACCGATCATCGAGAAGTCACACATCAGTGTAGGAACGCGGCTTAGTCCGCTAGTCCTGCCAGTGTGATTCTCTCTCAGAATTGATATAGAATAGAGCATTTTATTCTCGTATAGAATCAAGTTTGAATCATATACGACTCAGCTTCTTTATTTACATTCAAGCTAAGCTAGTAGTATGAAGAAAAACTGGTCCGTAAAGAGAGGAAAAAACTTCCTAGCTTTTGGATGGGGTAAGTACGGCCCTTACGCAGTGGGTACTAGATGGATTAGAAAGGGATTCTACGCAAAAACATCCGTAGGTCTGAAGGGAGCCTTAGCTGGATTGAAGCATACCAATAGGCACTTCTCTGTTCAGGGCATGGTCAACTTGCTTACCGGAAAACCATCTGTTTCAGCGAAGAGAAATAGAAGAAGACGTAGATGAGGGTAGAGCCAGCTCGGCCCAGTCGAGCTCATGAATAAAGTAGTTTCAATACTAGTTCCTTATGTTGATAATACTGGAGGTTTATCAAACTGAAGATTCAAGACATCAAACTAAGTCCTATGCATCCACGTTTAGAGGCTATCAATGTCACAAGGGTACAAAGTAGAGAGTTCGCTGAATGGATACGGGAGTTGGAAGAAGACCCAGAATTTGAGAGAATTGAGGGCCGTTTTGCGATATTCCGAACAGGAGGTAAAACTGTCTATCTAGAACTTGAGGTCTAGAAAGCAAGAAATCTAAACAACAGATTTCTCCAACTATTCAATAGACAGTCCATAATCCTTTTATTGGAATCCCCGCGGTTTCGAGTAGTTCTGGTTAGATACTAGGCCAAAAGACCAATTGGTGATTATTATGGGAAAACGTCCAGGTCATTGCTACAGAGAATGTGATCGCCCCGCATTTGTGAGAACGCGGTATATCCACAGACAGCCCGCTAGCCGATTGACCAGCTTTGACATGGGCAACACTAGCGGAGACTTCGCGGTAGAGTTGTCACTGATTGGTCTCGAGAGATGCCAGATTCGTCATCAAGCCCTTGAGGCTGCGCGTGTTGCTTCTAACAGGGACATGACTAAGAAGGTTGGCAGACTGAATTACCACCTGAGAATGCGTGTAAAGCCTTACCACTATCTTCGTGA
>CAZPWM010000110.1:8266-9831 GCA_964590575.1 uncultured archaeon | reverse complement strand
ATTCAACTAGAGAGATTACTAAAGAGTATAGACATAGAAATTACATATCCAACAGAGCTTCATACTCGGAACTAACGAGCTAAAAAGAAAATAAGGAACTTCATTCATATCACATAAGCTGCGGACCACCTACAATGATTAAGGTGTCCAAGATGAAGTGGTTTCAAAGGTTTGCTGAAAGTTTGAATAATCACGTAGGAAAAGAAAAAGGAAAGATTTTGGCGAAAGGTTGGGAAGATCTACCTACTGGCTCGGGTAAGCATGCGAAAGAGCAACGTACAAGATGGATTAAGTCCACTATGGAAAATCTCGATGATCTAGTTGATGAAAAAACGAGAAATCGGATACTGATTGACGCCTGTCCTCACTCCTATCCAAAGACTCGAATCAAGCTGATGAAAGCTGAGTTCGAACGACTCGGAAATCTCGATGAACTTCTAGAACTGATGCGGAAAGATACATCTTGGGGCGGAGGTTCGTTCTATGATTATCCTGTACGAAAAGGCAAAGTAATCTATGTAACTAAAGTTCCCTTCAACCCCAAGGCATACAAGAATGCAATCTCTGAGGATGAAAAACGACTGGCATATTGCCATTGCTCACTCGTGAAGAGTAGTATAGATGAGATATCTCCAACATTCTGCTGTTGTTCTGGAGGGTGGGTGAAGCAACTCTGGGAGGGAATTTTTGATATGCCAGTAGAAGTTACGCTAAGTGAGTCACTCCTTAAGGGAAATGGCCGCTGTACACATGCAGTTGGAATTCCTGCTAAATTTCTATAGGAAACGAAAAAAGAAGAATGAAGAGTTGGCAGTTGTGTGGTCACCATCTCTTTTGATTCTAGGCTCTATTAGCTTCTTCTTCGCGTTTCCGGCGCTCCTTTTCAAGTTCCTGAATTCGCTTTTCCTTGGAGTCCTTTGCTTTCTTGATGCGCTTATCCACATCTTGGATTCTCTTCTCGGCGTTTGACAATTCCTTCTTTCGACGGTTCTCAGCGTTCTTGAACTCCTTACTTGCATCACTGTGCTCTTTCTTCGCAAGACTCAATTCGCGCTCTATGCTTTCTGCACGAGTTCGTTTAACCTCAGCAACTGTACGGTATCTTTCAACCTCATCATCAAGACGAGTACGCAGCTTGTCTAGCTCAATCTGGAGCTGCTCACGTTCGATAAAGAACGCGCTGATGTCTGACTCCAACATCCGGACTTTCTCATCTCTTGCAGGCTCATCGACAGCCATGGAAACTGAAGGTGGAGCGTCAGGTTTAGGAGCAAAAGGAGTGGGCTCTTCTATGGGTATCTCCTCTGGAGCTGGGGGTTCTGGCTCCTCAAAAAGTGGTTCTTCTGCTTCAGCTTCAACCACTGGTTCGTCGTAGGAGATTGGTTCATCCATCTCTTCGAATGTTTCCTCTGGTGGAGGTTCCACTTCGGTTTCTGATGGTGGTACGACTTCCTCGCCCCTTGAACGAGCCTCTGCGGCTTTGACCTTCTCAAGAATGTCTTTGACTATTTCCTTACCTTTGTCATACTCCATCCCTTTAGTCTCAGGAGCCTCTTCTTCTTTCT
>CAZPWM010000110.1:0-8256 GCA_964590575.1 uncultured archaeon | reverse complement strand
ACTCATCTCTTCGGGAGGGGGGGATTCCCGAATCTCTTCGTAGGTTTCATCTGTATCATTTTCCATTGCGACCTGCTCGGAGGCAACTTCGCTAGGAAGAACATGTCGTTCTTCAGAGAAAATGGGTGTTTCTGTAACTGGTTCTTCTTCTGCTTCCTCCACAGATTCTGGTATTGCAGCATCTTCCTTCTTTAGAAGCGATGCTCCACAACGAGTGCAATACTTCCGCATCACATCGTTTGCTTTTCCGCACTTAGCACACGTTTTAATTTCGATCCACTCCTGAAAAGTGAATTAATGTCCAGACCTACGAATCTTTCATAGATATACATTTGGCGTATCCTATTCCTATAACTCTTGCCAGTAGAATCACTCTCAGGGCATGTTGAAGTACTCAAGAGACCTATTTTCTGCGTTTGAGATAAACCAAAGCCATCACGAGAAGAACTGAAAAGCCCACTCCTGAAATAAGTAGTATCTCAGCAAATGGAATATCAGCGAAACCATCAGGTGGAGGGAGCGCGGCATCCGCCTCATTAACAACAAGAAGGACCGAGTCGGTGGTGACAGTTCCAATCCAGTCGCTTGCAACGAGTGTGAAATTGAGAACACCCGCCTCAAGTCCATCAAGACCAAGCTCGATATGCTCATCAGCCAGCGACCTGCAACCTTCCAGCGATGCCACCACGAAGATTTCTTCTGGTAACAACGAGCGTAGCAATCAAGGGAAATGAATAGCCAATAAAATAAACTACTCCCAATTGGATGAACGGTATTGACAATGAAATAGGCAGATAATTCCAGGCTAAGGTTTCTGATACACCCATGTACATTAGAGGGGTTCCTAGAACCATATTACTCAACAATAGACCGCCCAGCGCCCCAATCACAGATGATAAAACGATATTGATTAGGGTATCAAATAGCATTGCTGACTGAATTGTGGTGGAATCGGATCCCATTGCTCTAATAACTGCAAATTGCTTCCTGTACAGACGGTTCTTATTACCAGCAATGATTGAGATTCCTAAGGTCAGATAGAGTATAGAGAAAAGAACATTCAGTGTATAGACTCCATAAATACTGCGTGCACCTTTTGAATCAAAGACCTCATCAATATCCTGCAACGAAGAGCGAATGAAAGAGAAGCTATTAGGCGCTATACTTTTGATGTCATCCATCACTCGAGTGTAATTTGTCCCCTCTTCAATATCAACATAAACTCTACTCACTCTTGTTGAATTCAGCTGTTCATGAAGCAATTCTAGATTCATGATGAGGAAATCCTGATCATCAGGAAATCCTGGCATATACGCCTTGCTATCTATTTCCTCGTTTTCAGACATAATGTCTATGATAGTTAGATTGAGGTAGTTTTCGGATATTCCATCTTGAAGGTCAATCTCTAAGTGATCTCCATATATCTTGCTATACTGACCGTCTGGAGCTATATTGTAGCCAAGCACAGGTTTGAACGAAGTTATGACATTACTCTCGTCCTCTTCGACATTCTTCAAAGCAGCTTCAGGTCCAAGTTCAGCAGTGAAGTAGGGAAGTAGAAACGCTGTACGTGCCCATTTGCTAGGCTGTACTCCGTATACTTTTATCACCCGGTCGTGAAGAACAGTATTAACAGGACCTACAGTATAGTAGTGGACTGTCGCATGAACCTCAAGCAGGGCGCTTGCTTCTTCAACGCCTTCAACACTAGACATCATATCAAACAGATCCAGAGTGAAATTCTCTTGATATGGTTGTGCTTGCGTAACGATGTCTGCACCTATTTCAAATGACCTCAGATTTCGTATCTGCATTGCTCCAGTGCTTGAGGCGATTGCAGAAAACGTACCCGCTGTAAAGACCATTGCGATGAACATCACCCCGAGCGCTTCACTACTCAACTTCATCTTGGCTGTTCTGCCCACAACTCTCGTACCTACAAGTAGCTGCGGATAATGAAGCCTTTCCATTAATCGATATTTGACCAATCCAGTGAAACGAGACAGGAATCTGGTGAAGAAGACTACAAACAAACCAACCATCATGATTACAAGTCCTAAGACCAACCAGCTTACAATCATTCCTTGACCGAGAAGTTGTAGCAACTGCATAGATACGATTCCAGAGAATAGTACAACGATGACATCCACAAGAGGACTGGTCATTTGTTCCCGCTCTAATGTTTCTGTTTCAATCTCATCGTGTGTCTTCGTTGGCATCATAAGTAGTACTCTGATTGTTGACGCTGTTGATGCTATAAAACCAATGAAAAACGAGAAAAGAAAAACAGTAAAAACTGCAGAGGGTTGAAGAATGATACTAAACTCTGTGGATGGATCAAAGACAAACAGCTCCTTTGCAGACCCAGATAAGACTGCGGCTAATGCACTTATGAGAATCGCTCCTATTCCTCCCACTATTCCTGTGAATGTGGTTGTGCTAAGAACCCACCATAGGGATTGACGTCCGCTAGCTCCTCTGACTCTCAACATGCCTACATCACGGCGAAGCCCATCTGAGAGAAGCTTGGTGGAGTAGTAAACAAGGATGATTCCCATCACTATTGTAGGTATTGAGACAGCGATTGCAATTGAAGTCATACTACCTTGCCAGGTTGAGAAGCCACGCACAACACCTAGAGCTTTGTACTCACTAATAATCGCTAATGGGGCTGTTCTTTGTTCTATTTTCTTCCTGACATTCTGAAGATTCACTTCCGCCTTCGATGAATCGAAATACCGAAGGAACGCATCGTCAATCTTTATCCAAAGGTGGTCAAAGATTCCATTTTTAACGCCGATTCCAACAAAACTAAATTGAGATTGCAGTGCATCTTTGGTTAGAATCACCCTAAGATCAGGATACACATGACCTGCAATCTCTGTCGAGCCCCACAGGTCAGTTTCAAATGTACCTAATACAGTGAACTCACGACTTGCTAAAGTCGCTATATTCCAGCTTGGTATATCTACAACAACTGATACGCTATAAGAATCTCCAATATTGAGATTCCTTTCTTCAAAGATGCTTTTTTCTAGGTAGCAAGCATCATCTGTTAAAGCAGGTGTTCCCTCAGATAATTGTATGACATTCGAATATTCGTCAAAGAAGGACTCATAGACACCCAGGTATACATACCTTTGGTAATACGAAGTCCAAAGAGTATCGCCAAAATCAGCATCAAGTACCAAAAAATGTTCAACGTTTTGAATTCCATCCTGAGACTCGATTATTTCAATGATATCAGTTGACGTAACTTGATTTTGATTATAGAAATAATCAGTGAAATCCATTCTCATATGAATAGGTGCATCATTAACCATCTCAGTCAACACATATGGCCCAGTACTATCCATATAGATTAGAACTCCACCTAAAACTCCGGATGATAATGAGAAAATAAGGAGTGTTGCTAGAACCTGTGGTGCATCCGATACAAGCCGGCTCAACACATTCACTCGGTTTGCCCCCTATTGTACCAGCTATCTGCCCAGGTATCTCGTATTACTTTGCTAATGGGAAGCTTTGCATTGAGAAAAGAGAGTATGAATCCTACTGCACCTGCGCATAGAACCAAATAGGTTATTAAAATGAATAATGGAATCCAAGGGATTGAGAGAAGAATGGGTGAGGGGAATGCTGAAAACGCGATCGTCGAAGTATACATTGTCACATTCAGGGAGCTTGCTATAAGAATGGGAGCTCCTATAGCAATGAGAAGAATGCTGTATAAAATAATGCTCTGCGTTTCTACCACCTGAAACTTGTGCAATTGCAATGTTTTCATTCCAATTGTTCTTAAAAGAGCCGATTCCTTTCTTTTATCTTCCAGTTGCTCATTGAAGTGCACGAGGAATGCAACTGGAACCGAACCTAAAGCGATAATTATGAGAAATGTATCAATGGTTCTGTCCAAAATAAACTGACTTTGATGTGACGACTTTTCTGTAATCACACCTGCAATTGCATACCCCAAAACGGTATCTGCAATATCAGAGCCAAGGATCTCATCCACAAGTTCTTGGCCATTTGTGCCCTCGCGTGTACGAACACATAGAACCGTTATTAATGAGGAATCCTGTAAAAATAGAGTGTCAGCAAAATCAATATGCATCCATATTCGACCCCGACCAACTATTATGGAGGAGGAGGATGGAGGGGGCTGGTAGCCATCTGGTCCTACCATAGAGTCCGGTAGAGATTCTACAATATCTAGTATGTTGAAGGTGAGCGTTTCTATTTCTGACCCATTGGTGCGAAAGGCTCTGAGTGTGTCTCCTTCTGAAAGCCCATATGACCTAGCAACATCAGAGGTCATAATAACCCCTGTGGGATTATGATCTAATGCAGTAAGTGACGTCATTAGGTTTGATTGCGCCAGTGGATTTCCAAGAAAGTCATAACCAACGCCTGCGTACACCAATGGGTTAATTGCAACAAACTTTACGAGGTCTTGGATTTCTGCAGAGAGTGAGAGTCCATAAGTTGTGACTGTTGAAAGTCCCTCTACTATTGGATTCTCCTCTACATTTACGAGTAGATCATTCCATAAACCCCTACTATCTTCCTCCAATCGAAAGGCAATATCACCCCCAATTGCAAATCTCGTATGAGTTAGAACTGTGTTAGGTAATGTGACATCAATGACAGCACCATTCCAAGCAAGACTGAGTGCTAGGGCAATGACTAGGACTGTCGCACCTGACGTTGAAGCATTCCAGCTTATTCTTCTTATTCCTAATCCAGCAGCGAGTGTTCCCAGTGGTTTTCTGAGTCGTGAGGATAGCCATTTTGTACTAATTCTTAATGATCTGGATATCAGTCCTGCGATTCCAATGAAAAAGGTAAAGGGTAAACCGTATACGAGAATAGCAAAGATTGGACCTTGAACAACAAGACTACTTGACATCCATATCGGTAGGAGAATAACAAGTGAAACCAGAGATAATGAAATGTCCCAGCGAAGCAATTGCATCAGCCTTGCTAGTCTTTTGAGTCCTCCATGACCTATGGATGCTGTAGGCGCGATTTTAGAATTATTATAAAAAATCGAATACAAGCTCACTGGAATGGCGATGCTCAGGACAATCAGGATAATAATAGAATCGGATGTAAGCAGAAACGGGCTATTTCTGAGTTGCCCAAATTGAAAGAAACCTAAAGTAGTAAAGCCTATCCTACTCAACAAGAAACCAAGCCCCAGAGCAAATCCAATTGACAGAGCTTCAAGAACCATAAGTTCTCGAAGGAACGCCATTGTAATCTGAATGCCTGAAGCCCCTCTTATTCTCAGCATCTCGATTTCCAGCTTCTTGTGTTTTATATTATATCTAACTCCAAATCCAGCAAAAACTAGGGCGAAGAATATGAAGCCCTGAATTCTATTCAGTTGCTCAAATCTCATATCCAAGAGCGAAGTTTGGTACCTAACAATCCCCTTTGCTAGGATATCATCAATATAGAACGAGGTTTGATGAGTAATAGCATACTGCGGTTCAATCTCTCTAATATTTTCCTCAACTTCTGATAGAAATGCAACTCCTATTGAAGACACGATTGGCTGACAATTTGATCTGTCTACCTCTAAGAAGACATAATCTTCTCGACTATCGTTAGTCATGAGTGCTGGAGTGATAACAGCATCTGCAAGTGCATAATATTGACCACTTCTTGTGTCCGCCTCATCTTGTGCATAGACTCCTACAAGACGGAGAAATGAATAGTACGGACTAACCACACCATACTCATAGCTGACAATATCACCTACTGTCACTTGAAACAGATCTGCAACCCTTTCTGAAAATGCAATCTCTATGTTACTCTCAGGCAATTTGCCATTTGAAATATTGATGATTGATGGGAAGTTTTCCTGAAATGTTTCATCAATACATCCCACTCTAACAGTCAAGTTCAATTCTTCTTCAACGGGGGCTTGAGGGAAGAACTCACTTGCATTTTTAAAATCTGTATTTGAAAGAGCGAATGTGACATTATGTTCAGGCGGATATGCAACAACAGATGCCACTGATATCATGAGGGATGAAACTTTTTTGATCTGTGGTAGTGCCAGAATATCATCCATGAATTCTAATCCTTGCGAACCGACTATCACCATCGATGCTGGTCCCACATCAGTTTCATAGTCCCAAGTATTGTAGGAATGTGAGTCGGTGAAAATCAAGAAACTCGTGAAAACAGTGCTTGATACAATCAGACATAGAAGAGTGATTGCCATTCTTCTCCGTCCAGTATCCTGCAACATAATTCACCACCATTCATACTCCGTTAAAACTCTAACTTTCTTTCTTCCTGGTCGAATCTAGAGTCAACTCCGTTATGTTTTGATTATTTCATGGTCTGTATCCATTCGATGACAGGTTGACAGAGCTCCTTCTCTGGGTTCAAAGATTCAATGATTTTTCAAACGACTAAAAAGGAGGGGTGTCATACTGCAATGTAGTTAGGAGGTTTGATTAATGAGTAAGAAGAAGAGCAAGAAGAATCCGAAGCAACTATCAAAAAGAATCAGAGAGAATGCGAGACTCATTGTTGTCGTTGCGATCTTAGGTTTCCAACAATCTCGAATGTATCTCCACTGAAACACAGCGAGTATCCTGCGATGAACCAAATGATAGTCACGACAGAGAGTTAAACAAAGCTCTGTATCATAATCGTGAGAACGTTCTTCCGACCAACTAACCCGCCATAGAAGAATGCGAGCCCTGAAGTCATCAACATCATAAGACTCGTCGCCAGAAGCATAAATCCAGTATTCCTAGTATCGATCTGCAACATCTGCAGTATTGTTTGTTCAAATCCAACCGTTTTAGAACACCAGCATTTTAGGTTTCTTGCTGGCTACATTTGCTTCTATTTGGGTGTTGGTTTTTTGGATGTTTTTATCACCATAATTGCGTATAGATCTAATCAATTGATTCGCTCATACACATATTAAAAGTAAAGAGTTGCTATAGCAAATCTTTGACTTCCTTGAACACATCTATTGCCAGAATGGGACTCCCACAGAATTGGCAAGTAATATCTTTGCCTTTCTTTGGATATTTTATTTTCCTGAAGCAATTTGGACACTCGAGAGTCCAGATCAGTAATCCTTTTTCTTTCAATTGAGAAAAAATCGTTTCAAAATCAGCTAGATTTTCGAATGGGACCTTTATTCGGTCTAGCGCCTTATTCGAAACGTATCTACCCACGCCAGTTAGTATCCCATCTAGATCACGTCGCGAGATCAGATGAGCTAATAGGTCGGTGACTATATAGTACACTTGATCCATTGGCATTTTCCTAGGATCAGTTTCATGCAAACGAGCTATAAGTGAATGTACCTGCTTGTTCGCTGCAACTTCGAATAAATCAACGTCGGATTTATTTCTTAATAGGCTCAGGATCGCGGCTTCTGTCTTTTCAAGGAAATATGTAACAACATACGGTTTCATTGTTGGGTCCTTAGCTACCCTAAGTAAATCACCATCGCGTTTAAACTCTGATAGACTCTTAATGATGGATGACCTCTCCTTAGGATTCTTAAGGAAGAGTTTCTGTCTTTCAGCTAAAGCAAGAAAGAGAACAGCTTTGTACTCTTCACATGCATAGTAATATGTTTGATTCTCCGAAGATTCTGAATGACAATCTATCACTATACTGTGTCTGAAGATTCCTGATTTTTTCTTTTTAGTTCGGATGAGCTGTATCTTTTCGAAGTCAAGCTGATGAAGTCGTTCACGACCTTGCCCTAGCATGCCCATAATTTTGAGGAAGACAATACCTTTGTTTGTTAGTACAAGATCGCCCCAGAGATTCTCGTATGTACATCTTATACTATGAGTAACAGATTCGTCTGGAGTGATCCCTTCAAGCTTCGTCAAACCTATCCACAGTGATTAGAAGAGCAAATGCTCGAGTTAAGTGTTCCTAGAGAAAGTTCAACATTCAAAGGGGACAACAGCACTCATAGGAGCTCAGTGAAGCGATTGCATGGTCTCGCCTCACTTGATCGCGACCCTAGAATGAGGACTTGCTTTTCATACTCTCCTCAAAGTATGGTCATTCTAATGTGTGGAACGGCATGTAAAGACAGACAGTTCCGTGGAACCTTTTTTCCTATGCAGATTTTGGTACCGACCGATGGCAGATATTATGACTGAAGGCAGATATTACGACCGATGGATCATTTTACAAAGTGAGGATGAAACACTTTGAGAAAGCTCTCAAGGAGATAAAGTCCTCGCTGAGCGATGA
>CAZPWM010000109.1:0-9864 GCA_964590575.1 uncultured archaeon | reverse complement strand
TTATACCTTAGTGGGTGAAAACACTGTATACGATAACGAATTATTCGGCATTTTGATCTCTGGAAATGACCACGCGTCTGTGAGCTTCAACGAGGTCTTCAGTAACCTTGGTTCAGGGATACGCCTGACTACTTGTGAAACTTCCTTTGTGAGTGATAACATCCTCTATGACAACGCAGGCTCACAGATGTATGTTCATTCTTCAGACGGGACCTATATTTATCATAACAATGTGTCTCATGCCATTGGCAAGGGGATAGAACTCTCTAGTTCAAGAAACTGTTCTCTGGTGATGAATACAGCCCATGAGATCTGGGGGACTGGAATCTATATCCATGACCTCGATAATTTCTCAATGGTCAAGAATATCGCGTATGACAATCTACACGATGGGTTGCATCTCAGGCAAGTAGATGATTCACAGGTTGAGTCCATGACGACATACAACCACCAAGACTATGGAATCAGGGTTGAGCTATGCACAAACATCACTTTGCCGAAATGTATCTCAAACAGCAATGGAATTGATGATTTGCTTCTTCAGTACTCTGAAGACTGTAGTATCACTTCAACGACTCTTGGTGATAGAGGGCTCAAGGTTGCTGGAGATACCCCTGCTGAGTGGGAACACACTGTTGCATCCACGACTGTCACAGATGGTCCTGTTGTTTACTTTTTTGATGAACAATTGGAGGACTATGACGCAACTGCATATGGTCAGTTGTTCGTCGTGAATTGCTCCATTGTTTTTGTGAACAATGGGGAATTCTCGAATCACTCAAGTGGAGTAGTAGTGGCATACTCTCAATCTTGCACATTCACGGGTGTCACCACACGAAATTGTACCATCGGTTTCGAAGTAATTGGCTCATCACACTGTGCTTTTTATCACTGTACGTCATACTATAACAACTGGAATGGATTTGAGTTAGATGACTCTCCTAACAATCAGTTCTCCAGTTGCACAATGTACGGACAGCTTGCTGGAATTTCAGCTGAAACTTCACCACATCTTACAATTGATAATTGTGATTCATACGACAATTCAGGCAGCGGCTTTGAGGTCTTTGATTGTGACTTCACCGAAGTGATAGGGTGCACTTCCTATGACAACTTCAATGATGGGGTTGCAGTTGCACTCTCAGATAATTGCACAATTGAGGACAACTATGTCCACCACAGCGGATATGGTGTAAGATTGATCAACTGTGCAAATGCAACTGTTGACTCAAACAACATAGAACTCCGCGGCGGCATGATTGGACTATTCATCTGGGAGTCCATTGACAGTGATATTGTTTCCAACAATGTGTCTGATGCAGTATATGGAGGGATTAACCTAAAGGAATCATCAGGCATCTATGTTGACGATAATAGGATGATAAATTGTGGACTTCTCATCGAGGGTGAACCCTCTACTCACTGGAGTCATAAAATTGGGTCAAACACTTTGAATGGAAAGCCCCTTGGGGTCTTAACAGGGATAGAAAGTGTCACTACGCTCAACGCGAATGACTATGGTCAGCTATTCCTGAATTATTCGATGCATGTGGAAGTCTATGGGTCTTCATTCACAGATGCTACTGTTCCAATCATCATCTACCATTGTGAAGACATCACTGTGTCTGATGTTTCTACAACAGATGGCGTCTGTGGTGTGATAATAGTAAATTCTGATTTCTGCATATTGCAGAACTTCACAATTCAGTCACCGAGTACAGTAGGTGTATTTCTCTACAACGCTACACACACGACCCTTGAAGCTGTGACGGTCTGTTCCACCATTGATGGCGTCTTTATGCAAGATTCTGATGATAGTAATGTCACGGACTGCATTGTGTCGAATGCAAGTCAACATGGTTTCTATTTATTGAGCACTGATGATTGCATCCTAGACTCAAATGTGGCCTACAATAACACAATCGGTTTCTATCTCTGGTACTCCTTTCGGAACAATTTCACAAGGAATGGCGTGTTTGCGAATGGAAACGGTTTCTATGTACAGGGTCTGAGTGATGGTAACCGCTTCCTTCAGAATGAGATTGGATGGAATACCCATCACTATGCGATTGACGATGTAGAAGGCAATAATTGGGACAATGGGTTTGACACAGGTAATGCATGGAGCGACTATGTCTCAGGAGGATACTACGAAATTGATGGAGCAGGTGGCGCTATTGATGGTTTTCCAACCACATTGGAACCCATGATTTCCGAGATTGAGGGTCCAGATGATATAACATTCTGGCGAGGAATTTCATCAGACGTGATTCAGTGGAATGTCACCTCAAGATACCCATCGCACTATGTTGTCTTGATGAACGGAAGTGGTTACCTGTCAGACATGTGGGATGGTGTAACCCCCATTGTCATTGAACTAGATGATCTTGCAGTTGGCTTCTACACGTTCACACTCTATGTGTATTCTCAGGTAGGATTCTTTGATTCGGACTCTGTATCTGTAACTGTAATGGAACAAGAACCACCAACAACGACGACGACTCCAGAACCCACAACAACAACACCCACCACTCCAACATCAACTATCCCAGATGGAGAACCAGGACCTATGATTTTCTTTGTCGCTGGTGGACTTGGAGCGATAGTGGTTCTCTTGATTGTTGTCATTCTCAAGAAGAAAGGTTCCTAAGTTGACTGAAGTGAGGGCTCTGAACCCTCTCTTCTTTTACAGAGTTTCTTCAAACTGCTCGACAAACTCTTTGAACTGGTCGATGCCTTTTTGCCAGAACTCCTCCTTCGTGATGTCAAAACCAATCTCAGCAGCAAGGTTTCGAGGACTCTTACTTGAACCAGCAGCGAGTAGTGCCTTCAATTTGGGAACGAACTCCTTGCCCTGTTCCTTATAGAGTCGGTACATTGCAAAGACGAATAACTGAGCATAGACGTAAGGATAATTATAGTACCTGTAGTTTGCCATATAGAAGTGCAACTTGAAGGTCCACCACCACTTCATCTCAGGTAGCCATTCTACAGAGTCAGCATACATCTTCGTTCTAGCCTTTACCCAGTACTCAGAGATAGTTTCTCCATCCAGGAACTTCCCTTTTTCAAGTGCTTCATATAACATGGACTCAAACCATACTCGAGTGGATACTTGGAAGGCGGTGTCTCCAAACTCATCACAAACTGTGCCTAATATCGCGCGTCTTTCTTCTTGAGAGTCAATCTGTGATAGTAATTTCTCAGTGAGCAACAGCTCTCCAAAGATTGATCCTGTTTCAGCTGCACAGCTTCCCAACTCATAATTCGAAGGTTTCTGAGCTCTTGTTCCTAGGTATGCATGAAGGGCATGACCAAGCTCGTGTGCTTGTGTGAATACATCAGAGGTTATTCCATTGAAACTCTGGAGTATGTAGGCACTGTTATCAGCATGCCAAGTTGCACAGAACGCACCTGATCTCTTCCCCACTCTAACAGCACCATCAATATGTCTTCTCTCGAACATTTCATCAATCCATTTGCCGCTCTCTTCATCAAACTCAGCATATGCGTCAACTACGAGCTTGCGGGACTCATCCCAAGTATATTTTCTCTCTGGACTGTCAGGAAGTGGTGCCATGATATCCCAGTTTCCGAGCTTTTCAAGACCCATAGCTTTGGCTTTGAGTCTAAGGTAGTCCTGATACACGGGTGCATTCTTCTCGATTGTTGCCATGAGCGCATTAATGGTTTCCTCATCTACATCATTTGAGATGAAACTCTGAGTCATTGGGGATGGCCACTTTCTCATTCCGGTCATTGATAGGTGGTCTGAAAAAATCGCTCTAATCGCGGAAGACCACAGAATCTCGTCTTTGCTAAGACCATTATACACAGCTTGATGGACCCTCTTCCTCAAGTCCCGATCAGGATGATCGTAGAAACCAACAATCTCTCCATAAGGCAGGGTTTTGATTTCACCATCGATTTCTATCTCATATGTTTGTGATGCAAGCCAGTCTCCTTGTAACATAGACCAAGCACGAATACCATTCTTATCCTTCGCTATTATTACCTGCTCCTCAGTTTCAGAGAGCATATGTGGGATAGTGCGTTGAATTCTCTCAAGCATGTGTTTGTATTCATCCAAAATAGGATCATTGATGATTTCAGGATACTCTGTGAGTAATTGACCCAATTCAATAGGAACAAACGCAGTTGCATTCATAAGAGCAGAATATGTGTTCCTGAACTTGTCATACAATCGTTTTGATACTTCTTGATTCATATCAGCAGCGTACGCAAGTCTTGCATAAACAATCGGACCCTCATACTCTAGCTCTAGTCTATCAAGTTCCTCGAGCATTTCAAGTAATTGGGTCGCAGTAAACTTGACTATCTTACCTCTAGTTTTGTCACGGAATTCTTCAGCTGCCTGAACTGCAGCAGTCATCTGTTCCTCGATGTAAGCTGGATCATCAAATTCAACAAGTTGGGAGAGGTCCCATTTCATTTTCTCTGACTCAGTCATTGTAATCGTCCAAGCGGTGCAACATGTCTGAGTCTTAAGAGTGCTATGTCATGTGCATAGAACTAGAGAACACGTTCAAACAGAAGAAGGTGGATTCCGTGGTTCCGTCGTTTCAACCACTTCACCTCACTGTACAGTTCCTGAAACTCTGGAGGATGAATGCACATTAGATTTCTAATATCCTTACTCCGGGCATAGTGTAAGTGTGTTGACATATTTGAGAGAAATCCATCAGATGTTGATGCATAGATGGTGAAACACCATTCAGTTCCATGCTGAGTATCGTGTTGAAATCCGGATGAAAAACTCGCACTACTCCCTCTACCACACCAAAACTCCGCGGAGGTGCTTGTGATGGTATCTACATTCTGTTGAGTAATGTCGAAAACATCCCAATGATGGATTAGAACCCTATTTGGGACTATCTCAGCGTGAGCCTTTGCGAAGTCTATGACCTCTGATTTTTCCATCTTTTTCACAGTGTCAGTCTCATATGTCCATCTGAAGTTACGACGGTAACTCTTCCAGAAAACGCTGTACTGTCCAATGACATTCATACCGACCGACTCTGCAAGCTTTCTGGGAGCTGGATTCTCTGATGCTGTAACAAGGCGAATCTTGGACAGTTTCTTCTTAATCGCAGTGTGAACAAGATGATTTGTCATCTGTGCTGCGAGACCTCTCTCTCTGAATTCTGGATGGACACGGAGACCCTCCATCCAACCTGTCGTTCCTTGGTCTATGATTTTCAAAGTCGCTACTGATACGACCTTACCATCCATCTCCATGACAAAAGGATGGCAGTTGCTGTCTGACAACCAGTGTTCGAGCATTTGTGGAAGATGATCATGACCCTCCCACGTTGTTTTCGCAATCTCGAGTAGTTCGGGTGTATCATCCTCTCTAAGTTTGCGGATGACTGAATCCAAACTATCCCGCTCCTAAGTTATGGGTACAGGAGCCATATTGAGAATTCTCCAGAACAACCATAGTAGAAAGAGACCGACTATAAGCAATATGATCACCAAACCAACCTTCCAAGTTTTCACTTGTTATCACTTCCCGAATCACGCAACTGCAATTTCTGTTGTTATCCGGTTCTTTAGCTTTTCGAAACCATAATCAGTTGTATCGCCCATATCCTCTCCAATATTCGTACCGTCGACCTTGTTTCTTGTTAGGTAATGTACTATCAAACTGAGTGCTACTTTTCTTGGGAGGTAATGTCCTTTCATATTGGTATCTTCTCTTCTTAACATCTCCAGAGATGATTTTGTAATTGTAATTAAAAACGTGAAACGGTATATCTTCCAAGTTTGTTGCTCCAAGTCCTATACCAATGAGAGCGGCAATTGGTAACCCTATGTATCCAATAATGAACACCACGAGGCTCTGTAGGTACATGATCGAGTAAACATACCAGAAGATAAACATCGGAATTTGAGCAATTTGTGTCAGTAACTCACTTCGGTTTTGCAACTGTAGAGCTGGGTTCCTTGTAGAGTAGTCCCATAATCCAATATGAATTCGAGCACCTGCATAACCAATAATTGTTGAAATCACTAATGCGACTGCCAAGATGATTATCGATGTGAACCCATCGAATACTTGCATTTTCCTCCAGCACCAGTGTGCATACTAGTTAGAAGAGAGATAAGATTTTCTTCCATCTTTGTTATACAATCTCATTCAACCATTTAACAACTTCAGAATATGCTTTGATTCGATTCTCAAGTTTTGCGAGACCATGGCCTTCATCTGCAAACCGCAGCATCTTGACAGGTAGTCCTTTCTCTTTCAACTTCTCATACATCTGAATTGATTCAGAGAGGGGAACACGTTCGTCATTATCACCTTGGATGATAAAGAGAGGAGCAGATATCCTGTCGATCTTATGTATCGGACTGACCTTCTCTAGAGTTATCAGATCATGCTCAAGACTGCCATATTCCGACTCTCGGAGAGACCTTCTCCACGCAGCAGTGTTCTTGAGGAAGGTAACAAAGTTCGAGATTCCTACAATGTCCACTCCTGCCTTCCAGAGTTCAGGATGTTCAGTCATGGCTGAGAGGACAGCAAAACCTCCATAGCTACCTCCATAGATAACTAGTCGATCACCATCAATCTCATCATCCTCTGATTTGAGATGCAAAGCAAGATGTTTGATGTCCTTGATGGAGTCCAGACGCTTCTCAACATTATCAAGATCGAGATATGTTCTACCATATCCTGCACTGCCTCTGATGTTAGGAGTAATGACTGCAAATCCAGACGAGAGATAGAACTGAATGATTGGACTGAAGTCTGGACGAATTTGAGCCTCTGGACCTCCATGAATTATCAATAACGCAGGCCAACCATCAGAGGGCATCTTTCCTCTGGGTATGTATCTGAAATAGGGAACACTTAATCCATCATAGCTCTCGAATCGGTGAAGAGTGGATTCTACAAATGAAGAGGGGTCCAATCCGGATGTACTAACCTTATTGGCGCTCCAATTCGCCATCTCTTTTATACTTAGAACCCAAACATTGGTTGGTTGAACTCCTGAACTTACTGTCACAGCTAACATGTGTTCGTCGTTAGAAAGACGGAATCCTTTGCTCCATGAACGAGCATCTCCAGTTGGAATTACGCCTCTAAGAGGAAAATATAAGGTCTCGAAATCAGATGATTTATCCTTTGAGAACTTAACCCGATGAATTGTACTATACCCCTCTTGATTCTCAATGAAATAGGTCCAAATCGAGTTTTTAGAGTGTGTATATTCCTCTACTTCAAAACGAATATTTTCTGATAGATCGTTTAACGGAGTAAAACCGCCGGTTGTTGTGATTATGGCTAATCGTTTGAAGTCGGATTTGTAATCAGTGTTAACGAGAATATTATCTGGGTCAAGCCAGCGAATGACTTCCCATCGTATAGGTTGATTGCCGCTGATTGCCGCTGTTAGGTCCAATATATAGCCGCTATTTGTATCGAGTAAAAGCAGATGCTGGTCTGTATTGCCGAGAACCTGCATCATGAGTACCTTGACTTCGTCATATGAAACTCCTGCAACCTCTATGATACCTTGCTCAGGTTCATAGATTAGTTCAGGTTTGTTCTCTATGAGTGGAATTTTCCATCGGTAGACATCAAGTCGGGCTCTATCTGCGAGATTTGCACTTAAGTAAAGGTAAGAGTCTGAGGCGTAAGAGATTCTATGCTTTGCTCCTAGGTCTGATGTCAGCCAATGCAAGCTTCCATCTTCCTCGATGAGGCCAATCTGGAAATTTTCGTCACCACCACGGTCACGTGTGAAGATAAGAGTCCCATCAGAAAGATATTGAGGATCAGTGCATCTATCTTCCTCATCTGTGAGTTGAGTACGGGGAAGAGTCTTACCTTTCTCGATTTCGCAGGAATATATCTGAAATAGACCTGTGGCGTTCGATGTGAATGCAATACGTTTTCCCTTGGGATGCCACGTTGCTCCGCCTGCAGTTTCTACAGCAAGATAATCTTCAAATCTAATCTCAGAAGTCATACATTATTTAGAATAATACCGTGTTTTGAGTATTTCTTTAGTTTCATCAGGTCTTTCAACTGCAAATTTGACAAAATTTTTAAGAAAAAATTACAGATAATTTTCACAAATAGGAACAAAGAGTGCTCCAGAAGAACATTAGCACTTTCTTCAGCAATATATGGAATTCTGAGTTCAAAGCCAATTGGGAGGGTTTAGAATTGAAAGCAAGCCCAGATACAATTCCAGAGTGGTTAGCTAGACATATGTTTGGTGAGGTTGACGATGGAATCTATGTCGTTGACCAAAACTTGAATATAGTTGCAGTTAATGACCTTGTTCAACAATGGTGTAAGAGTTCTGGTTATTCAGATTCAATTACTGGTAAGAATGTTCTAGGAGCGATACCATTTATCAACGAAATGGCGGTTTCGCACATAAAGCAGGTCCTTAGCACTTCAAAACCTCTCCATGCTGAATATTTATGGCCATTAGAACAAAACAGAGTTATAGTAGCCCAAATTGCGCCACTATTCACTCCCGATAACAGTCCGCAGGCTATCACTATTGCAAGAGATATCGGAGAACAGAAAAGCATCATAGATTCAATCATCAAACGAGAACTGGCTGCTAGGTTATTACTTGAGCAGGTTACTGATGGCATTCATATCCACACAATGAACGGACAAATCATCTACGCGAATGAATCTCTTTCCTCTCAATTAGGATACACCCCTGATGAATTATTGAGGTTGCATCCTATTGACTTCGACATCAGTGCTGATGAAAATCACTTTCCACAAATCCGTGCAGAAATAATGACTACGGGACACGTGTTATATCAAACATCCTTCCGTGCGAAAGATGGTCGAGAAATAAGTACTGAGGTAAACAGCAATCAGATTCAGTACTACGGAGAATCAGCAATCCTCTCCATTTCAAGAGATATTTCTGAACGTCGTATTATCATTAGCATCCCGGAGATTGAGATTGTTAGAAACGAATTGGAAAAGTCCAATCGCGACCTTGAACTTTACACTAGCCTTCTACAACATGACCTACGAAGCGATCTACATGTAATATTGACTCAAGTGGATCAATCGATTCTAGAATCTCTATCGAATCAGAAAGAAGAAAAGTCCCTGAAGGTGATTCAGGCAGCAATAGAACGTATGTCCAAATTGCTAGATATGCTCGAATCTACAAAAGAAATAGCAGAACAAGAGCTAGCAAATTGCATCCTTGCAGTGGCATCAGTAGCTAAAAAGATGAATCCGGACTTACAAATCGATATAATAAACAACTCAGGTAATGAGTTGATTCAGGTTTCTGCAGGTCGTTTACTTCCCCTTGTTTGGACAAATCTCTTTAGAAACTCAGTAAATTATGTTGGTCCCGATGCCCATGTTCGAGTGACAATCTCCAGTGAACCCGAAAAAGTGATCGTAGATGTTGCAGATGATGGTCCAGGGGTGCCAAAGGCAATCAGAAAGCGTCTTTTTGAGAAAGGAGCATCGACAACTGGGAGTGGATACGGACTCTATCTTTGCCGGAAAATTGTTGAAGCATATGGGGGCACAATAGAATTAGTAGACCAAGAATGTAAAGGGGCACTATTCAGAGTCTCATTGCGCCATGCGTAATCTTTTGATATTCGTCGAACTAAGAAATGTAATTATCCAGTTCTTCAAAATGTTTCAAAGCTGCTTGCTTGTGCTCGCTTTTCAGCAGTTCATCTTTGATTGTCTTTAGATTGTGCTCAACATGACGGTGTAGTTCTGTCACACTAAGTGATCCAATGTCGAGGTTCCAATCTCTAAAACTTTTCAGGTATTCGATATTTCGTTTAATTTCAATCAGCCCTACAGCAAATTAACGCTGTAGG
>CAZPWM010000108.1:0-9933 GCA_964590575.1 uncultured archaeon | reverse complement strand
TCAAGTCTTCTTGGACCTAAAGGCCAAAGGTCTGCAATGGCACTTACATTTGCAATGACATCTTGGAAGTCCCCTGGATACACAACGATATTAGTCGCGCTAAGTTCGACCGTGATACCATCAGGTTCAAGACCAGCGAATGTAATGTTTGCTGACCCAATTTCTCCTCCATAGTTATGAACTCGAATATTAGCTGTGTTATTTCCACCTTGCTCAACTGAAACAAGCACCATATCAGCAGTAAATTGAAGATCAGCTGCTTGTGCTATTGAGAAACGAGGAGAATCCCATGCTGATGTAGTAGAGATAATTCCAGGATTACTTACTACAATCAGACTTACTACTACTAGAATAGCGAATAGTTTGTTTCTCATTTAACAATCCCCAAAATTAGGTATGTGTCTATTATAAAATTAGGATTTAAGCTATTGCGACTTGTTTACGACCTTTAATTGGGTCATTGGTGTCATTTTGGAATAAGGTGCCTAATTATCCATCGCCCATCTGAAGCATTCTATTCAATTGATTTGGACTTCCTTGAACCCAATCCGATTGCTGCCGCGAAAGCATCTGAATCAATGATCCACAGTTATGATTACTTTTCCTAGAGCAAGTCCTTCCTTAAGATACCGAAGAGCTTCAGAAACCTCACTCAACGGGTATCGCCTATCTAATCTAGTGAAAACAAATATCACAGAGTCTAGTCATTGAAATATCCACGTGGTGTGAACCTATGAGTGTACTGATGAAGTTGGCTTCTTTATTCTCTCCTTTTATCAGATTGATTAACTGGATAAAGAGAACTGTTTCTCCGCCCATTAGACGTTTTCTTGCACCGAAACCAACGGACCATGTCTACGAACCCGGTGATTGGAATAACGAAGCAACTGTCCAAACTAAGTACGGTTTCGTAGCTGGCTATTCTGACAAAGACACATGGTGCTGGAAGGGAATCCCCTATGCATCTCCACCTGTAGGACAACTAAGATGGAAAGCACCACTTGATCCTGTTCCATGGGTTGGAATACGCAAGACAAGAAAATTCGGGAGTTCTGCAACGCAGGTAATGCCCATTCTTGGTCCTACAGGTTCAGAAGACTGTCTCTACCTCAACATCTGGCGTCCAAAGAACTCAGAAACGGAACTACCGGTTTATCTGTATATCCACGGAGGAGGAAATTCCATTGGTTCATCGGCTACTTCTTCTTACTATGGTAGTGCTGTGGCTGGAAAATCAAACTTGCTCTATGTTTCTGTCAACTACCGTCTCGGTGTAATGGGCTGGTTCATGCACCCTGCAGTGACGGGAAGTGGCTCTCCTGAAGACCAGAGCGGAAATTATGGGACTCTTGATCTGGTAAAATCCTTGGAGTGGGTAAGAGACAACATCAGATCTTTTGGTGGAGACCCAAACAACGTCACAGTTGCTGGTGAATCTGGAGGAGCTTTTAATGTACTTTCGCTCCTGGTTTCTCCCCCCGCAAAGGGACTATTCCACCGCGCTGTTGTTGAAAGTGGCCTGTCGCTAATCGGGAGTACTGAGGAGGTAATAGCCCAGAGTGAGAGGCTCCTTGTTTCACTCCTTGTAAAGGATCGGAAAGCAGCGAATGAAGAAGAAGCTATACAGCTTACCAGCAAGATGCAGGATGATGATATTAACAACTACCTTCGTTCGAAATCAGCCTTCACAATCATAAAATGTATTCCCACGATAGATTTTGGAATGGCGCAATGGCGGGCTATCCTCACTGATGGGTTAGTAATTCCAGAGAAAGGATACGCCGTTTTTTCATCTGGAGAGTGGGCAAACAAGGTTCCAGTTATTATTGGTTGTACCAAGGACGAAATGAAACTCTTTGGGTATTTCAGAAAGCATCCACCATTGCATACACAGGATTATGACTTAGTCTGGAGATATCAGTCGCTATTATGGCGTGCAAATGGTGTCGATGATCCTGCCAGCAAAATGACCTCTCGTAGCAATGTTCCCGTCTACGTATACCGGTTTGATTGGGGGAGCCCTGATGATGATGGAGTGAGCGTTCTTCCTGGGACAAAAGGCAGAGATTTGGGTGCACACCACGCTGCAGAGATTCCTTTCTTTTTGGGAATGGGTGTAGCTGACATAGCCCTGTTGATTGGAAAGACCCACACCAAGGATAACCAGCCCGGTCGGGAAAAACTAACTGACCTATGCATGAAATATCTGGCCAATTTTGCCAACACAGGAAACCCAAACGGAGATGACTTACCTCATTGGCCAGCTTGGGATAACACTGAAGGCAAAGATAAGATCCTTGTGCTTGATGCGGGATTCAACGATTTACAACTGTCATACTTGAAGGATGCAATCACTATTCAGAGTGTTTTAGATCTTGTACACTCTGAGCTTCAGGAACCAGAGCGAGTAAGAGTATTGGCGATGCTTGATGGTTTCATACCTCTTAATAGCTAAACATGCTTAGGCAAGATTTAGACCCTTAGCGACCCACGGAACCCCCTAACGCCATAGTAAGAAGGCGCACTGTTGTGATACACGAAGACATTACCATAGCGGCAATCAACAAAGAGGGCACCACCGAGTTTTCTAATATCGGAAGGTGTTTTCACCCAGCTCGAAGTTTTCGTATCGAAATTTCCAAGTTTCTGCAACTCTCGATATTGTTCTTCCGTTAAAATCTCGATGCCCATGGCTGCTGCCATATCAATGGCGTTATTTTTTGGTTTATTTGCTTTCCTTGACTCCAACCCTTCACGGTCGTAACAAACATTTCTGCGGCCAATAGGACTTTCCGCTGAACAATCATAAAAACTGTATTCGCCCGTCTTTTTATCATGACCAACAACATCTGGTTCACCACCGGTTCTTTCCATTTCATTGAGTGACCACAGTTTATCAGAATTAGATTCCAGCTTGGCTTGCACTTTAGCCCACTCAAGACCTTTATGGCGGTTCATGTTTTTCTCAAAACGGGCTTTCAACACTCTGAGTAGTTCTTCACGTTCTTCTGGTGCCAACTCCTTTTCACTGCTATTAATGTTGTTCATTCTTTTGCATTACCTCGGTCGAATAAGTGTGTTAAGCGTATAATTGCCTATTGCCATCGGCATCATTTAACAAGGCACATTTGAATAACAAAAGCGCACAGTATTTTTTGAATCCGCCAAGAACATAGTCTTTTTTTTTCAGCTCCCAATACTCGCTCAAGATGTTGGTCCAATCTGTTGTCCCAATCAATGATCATAACCTGAAGCTCAACTACTGTATTCTCAGGATTTTCAAGGTCTAGGTTTGGAAATGCTTCTCTTCCATTCTCTTGGATTGGATGACCATGCTTGTATACATTGGGTATCAATTCTCGATATGCGTTCATTCTTTCTTCATACGGTCCCTTGTGAAGTGCGATAGCCGCGATTCCACCCTCTAGGGTCATCATTTCAAAATCGCTACAGTCAACCAGCTTGGTTAATGGCAGGCAGACGTCCATCGTTATTCCTTTCTCATCAGTCAATGGATGGTGTAGTACTACGACTGGAATCCCAGCTGCAGCATCGCCTGCAACCTGTTTGAGTCTTGTGAATACTTCTGGCAAACCTTCTGCTTTTCCATGAATGCGATGTGTAAGCACAAGCGTGTCTTTATTCTCCTGTATTCTACACCCATTTCAAACACCTAATCGTATTGTGACGTGTATATTATTCCCAATTAATGATGAATTTCAGAGCAAGAATCGCAAAGAGGTTTCAATTGTCGACGTAATTCATTTCAACGCTATCTTACAGAAGGATTGTCGACTTACTTCTTGTTGTGAGATATCATCTCGTTCAATGCAACTTCAATGGTTACACATCCATTATTTTATAAGATGGATTCGGATTGGTTTTTGGAAATACTATGATTGAGATTGAAAGCCTCACTAAAAAATTCGATGATCTTACCGCTGTTGATAATCTCACTCTGAATGTTAATGAAGGCGAGGTCTTTGGTTTCCTTGGGCCCAATGGCGCGGGAAAGACCACCACCGTGCGGATGCTCTGCTGTTTGATCTCTAAAACGAGTGGGAATGCTAGGATATCGGGATATGAAATAGGCAACAAGGAAGATTCCTTGAAAATCAGGAAACTCATAGGGTTGGTTCCTGATAATGTTGGGCTCTCTGAAAATCTGAGTGCCTATGATAACCTGGACTTCTTTG
This sequence comes from uncultured archaeon, assembly GCA_964590575.1. Classification (GTDB taxonomy): domain Archaea; phylum Asgardarchaeota; class Thorarchaeia; order Thorarchaeales; family Thorarchaeaceae; genus SMTZ1-45. Next base: position 5,737 of record CAZPWM010000108.1, on the reverse strand, counting down.
GAAAGATATACGATCTTCCCGATGTTCAAAGAAAGGAAAGCATCCAGCGCTTCCTCGAGATGCTAGATCTTTGGGACAAGAGGAACACTCCGGTAGGGACTTTTTCTAAGGGTATGAAGCAAAAACTTGCAATAGCCCGTGCTCTGATTCACGATCCACAGGTACTATTCATGGATGAGCCAACAGCAAACCTAGATCCAGAGGCTGCAAAGACGGTCAGAAATTTTATTTTAGAACTGAAAAAGGAGAAGAAGACTATCTTCTTAAACACCCACAACCTCGATGAAGCACAAAGAATATGTGATAGAATAGCGATTCTGAACACGAAGCTCCTTTCGACAGGCACTCCTGAAGACCTTGAACGCGCAGTCAAAGGCAGACGAACGGTTATCGAATTAGAACAAGTGACAGATGCAACTGCAGAAGCTGTGCAGAAGCTGTCACCTACGAATCTTACTATTGAAGGCAATAAGATAATGTTTGATACATCAGATACTGAAAAACCGAACTGGACCGTTGTGGAGGCTATAGTGCTAGCAGGTGGTCATGTCAATTCAGTTAATGTCGCAGGTTCAACATTGGAAGACGTTTATTTGAAGATGGTGGAGGAAAATAAATGAGAATATCGAAAGCATGGATTGTAGCAGTCAGAGACATCAAGATTTTCTCACGCAAAAGATACGTGTGGTATACACTCGTCCTTTTCCCTGTTCTCATCTCAGTTCTTTTTCCAGTTGTCATCCAGTACGCGTCAGATAGGACTGGTGCTGCATTAATTCCGCGAATTCCTATGCTACTAGATGCGTTTTCCATCTTTCTTATTATTGGAGCTGCCTTTGTTCCTGTAAGTATTGCTACTTACACTATAGTTGGCGAAAAAGTTGAGAAGAGTTTAGAGCCGCTTCTGGCTACTCCCCTCACTGATGGAGAGATTCTGCTCGGAAAGACCCTTTCCGCATTCATACCGACGTTGATAGCGATGTCCATCGGGGGTATAGTCTACATGGCGGGCATGAATATAGTGACTTATCCGATGTTGGATTACTACTATTTTCCAAACTGGAATATAGCTGCCATACTCCTAATTCTGATGCCAGCTGCTATTGTAATGAGTGTAGAGTTCAGTGTTATCGTTTCATCAAGAGTCAACGATGTGCGGAGTGCGATGAACTTGGGGATTGTGATGTTCTTTCCCTTTCTGGCTATCTATATCGCTAGCGAGATCGGATTGATAACTCTTGATTCTTACACTTACCTCTTAATCGCAGGTGGCATTTTCGTGGTTGATGTTGCTCTCTTCTTTCTCAGCACAAAATTGTTTAAGAGAGAGGAAATATTGACAAAATGGAAGTAGTACTTTTTATTTGAGAAGGTGAAAAAATGAGTTGGTTTAATAATTTAACATTACGATTCAAGATAGGTGGAACAATCGTCACAATTCTAGGCATCATCCTATATATTTGGAGGGGCTTTGATCCTATATTTCTAGTACTATGCGCGATTGGAATAATAGCACTCCTTGTTGGATTTATTGTAAAGCCTCAAAGGAAAACAGAAACTGCCGGAGGAGACAATTAATTCGTTGAGCGGCAGGAAGCTCAGGCGAACTAAAGATTCATGAAGTGATCAAGCAGAATAGGTAAAGGAGGTGTAAAAATGAACTCTTGGAAATTGCGACTTATTGCAATCGGATTCATCAACCTTATCATTGCAATCATTGTCGGTGTTACGCGTGGATTTTCAGAGTTAGTAATTGGGTATGTCGGGGTAGCATTAGTAGTGACCATAGTTGGAATTGTTTGGAAACCCAAAGAGAAAACAGAAAGCACCTGAAGATCTCCTGAATTGGTTAAGCATCGGCGTATACAAACCCCCAAAAAAAGGCACGCGACATAGTTTGGTAAATCATGTCGATTCGTGTGACACTAGAAGGGAGTGCTTCATTGAATCCCGAATCGTTTCATCTCCTTTTTCGAAAGAAGTGATGCCCCCAGTTATGTGGGGGTGATTCCATTGGATTTCGACCAACCATTTCATCCTAGGATCTCATCGATTGTCTTTATCGTATTTTCAGCAATGCTTTTCGAAGTTCCTTTTTGGATAGCCTTCTTAGCCAATTTGTAGGCTCCTGTGACTTCAATTTCAAGTTCTAAGAAGACTCCAATACCTGCATCCACATCTTCAAAACTTATCGTATAGAATGCTTCTCCAACAAAGGGAGTAATTTGGAACTTTGTTGAACGATTAGTTCTGGGTCCAACTTCAACGGAGGAGATTTCTGTTCCCTGCATCACAGTCACATGTTGTACCATTTTTTCAACGAACTCGTCCATGAATTTCTGAAAATCAGCTGGTGTCTTCTTCAATTCTGTTACTAGTTCCTTTCCTTCACCCTTCTTCTTGTCTGCTTCCACAACGACCCTCACTCGACCGATGTTCTGGACTCGTGCATAGGGAGTATGGGGATCACCTTGCCGATGCAATGTTACACGACAAGCTGGGAAGTAAGTACCGCCCTCGGAGAAGGTATAATCCGTTTTCACCTTCACTCGGTTGCTCTTGGTGTCTTTGAGCTTCTGGACTACTGGAAAATCGCCCTCACCTTCAAAGTCCCATTCCACATCAACTATCGAACCGGCATCCGGCGGTGCTTCGATAACAGCTGAGAACTTGACCTTCTTCCCGGCCTTGACATCTGCACGAACACCCCCATTTGCTTCAACTGTGACCAGAGGCTGTACTCCCTTACGATCCACAGCGGTAGGTGGCACTTTTACTTGGCCATCAACTACTTTGTATGGAGTGCTCGCAGGAGGGGCCACTCCTTTTTCTGCCCATGTACTCACGTCGCGAAGCGCTTGCTGCAGGACGCCACCGTAGTTGATTACTCGTGTGGTTACGACTGGAGGGGAGTCGAGCGGTGTGACTACCGGTGGAGTATGCAATGCGCGGTCAATGAACCAGAGTCGGTAGTTCTCTTCGAACTGTTCACCTAGCGCATCTTTCACCTTCGAGCGATACCAGTCAGCTTGCCAAGCATAAGCGATCTCGTCCATCAAATTCTGTACCACAATCATCTTTCCAGTATACCGACCTGTTTGAATTGAGCCAGCGCCTGTTTCAGCTCTAAACATTTCGGGTCGTTGCGGATACAGTGGATTGCCATCAGCATCTCGAAACTGTTCAAAGACATAGTATTCAGATGGCGGAGTTTGGTGACGATGATAGGTTTGAAAAGCGAGATATACAGAGTTGTCAATCTCTACCTTGTCTCCAGCCTTAATATCGACCATCCGTCGAAAGTTATCCTCACCGAAGGCAATCATGACCATATTATCGAAAGCTCCGGCAATGTAAAGCACACAACCCTCAGCCTTGCCGCTTTTCAAGAATATTGAAGCTCCCTGTAGGTCCCCTTCTGGTAGATTCTCCATTATAAACGCTGCAGGGGGTTCTATGTCACCCGCAGCATCTGCCGAATACGCTACTGGAATGCCCATTTCCCTAAGTTCGCTAGGCATCAGCAATTTGCTGATAGTTGTTTCATGGTGTATCCGACGGTGTAGGAGTGACTCGGGCGGGTCAGCGCCGAGGTAGCCTGGTACCTTCCAAAAGTCATCAACATATGTTGGGTCAGTCTTGATGATTTGGTCAAATAGGGTGGTTAAGACCCCTGTATAACCGAATGCTATCATCCTGTAATGGAACCAAGCGCGTGGTGGAAATCCCATCTTTGTCACTTCGGTGAGCGCTGCTCGTTCCTCCTCATTTAGGTCATCATACATGTCGCCGCTACCGCCAGGCTCCACCGCATCAACGATGGCGGGCATCTTATCTTCCAACACGCGCATCGCATGAGCCTGTACGGAGAAGTTGTAGGGTATGCTGATTGGTGTCGCGTGTACAAATGGAACAACACCATCCCAGACACCATCTGTGTTCTCTATGCAGCTTATAGTCTTGTATGCTCCGCCACTACCACCCCATGCATAGCCGTAAGGTCGATGGTCGCCATACATTTCAGCGGCCAAAACGCGGGAATACTTTGCTACTGCTGCACTGGTCCGATACCCAACGATGGTAGGATCATCGCCAGTGAACATATCTTTCCTCCCTAGGTTGGATATCACAAGATATCCGCCGCTGTCAATGGCAAAACCTATCGAGTAGCTTGATGTCTGTGCCCCTGGTGTTTCTGCTGTATACTCGTCGCCCGATATTGGTTGGATATACTGGAAGAACCGACCTTCGTATTGCTCCTTCGGTGGGAAGTGGATCGAGAATCGAGCGTCAGTGCCTTTGAAACCGCCATGGACATATCGATGGCGTACGGGCTCGTCCCGCCACTCATCGATATCCACATATGGTTCAGTGAAAAGCGGATCGCTTGATTCAGTAGTATCACTTGGATTCACAATAATGCACCTAAATTCAATTCGGTATTAAGTTGGCAAAATGTAATGTCTTCCCTATTAAAAAGTCATAAGGTTGAATATTCAATTATCAAAACCTATCAAGATTTTTGATAGACCTCCAGAAACATGGGATAGGAGGTACATTTTGAAACTGTGGTAGTTAATCCACAGTTATAACCACATTTCCAATCTTCTGTCCCGTTTCTACGAACCTGTGTGCTTCAACCATCTCTTCCAAAGGATAGGTTCTATCTATGACCGTCTTTATGGTTCCTACTTCAATAAGCTCTCGGAGGTAGTTAAAATCTTCAATCTTATAATCTGCAGTTTCTCTTTCTAGTTTCTTCCCACTTCTCCAAGAATTCCATTTGCCTCTGAAGATTAGCGAGAATGAGAGATTACCTAACACATAGATTCCGTTTTCACTTAGTAATTTCATTGCCCTAGATATCGGTGCTTTCCCAACCACGTCAACAATGATGTCATAGGTTTCATCACTCTTTGTGAAGTCCTCACTTGTATAATCAATGACATGGTCTGCTCCGAGTGAACGTAGCATGCTTAATTTCGTCTTAGTGTCCACAGCAGTCACTTCAGCTCCATAATGTTTAGCTAACTGGACACCCATTGTGCCAATGCTCCCACCAGACCCGTTAATCAAAACCTTATGTCCACTCTGGATGTTTCCCTTTCTAAGAAAGTGTAATGCATTAAGTCCCCCAAGAGGAACAGATGCTGCCTCCTCAAATGACATGTTGGTTGGTTTTATTACCAGCATCCCGTCTTCTGGCATACATTTGTACTGGGCATAGCCCCCCATGAAGAAATCAGTGGACGCAAAAATCTCATCACCCACCTCGAAGCGTGAAACATCCTTGCCAACCGCTTCAATCTCGCCAGCTAGTTCCTGCCCCAAAATAGTGATCCTCTTTGGTCTTCTAATGCCATTGAACACTCTTAAGATGGGGCCGAACATGAATGGCAGGTCGAGACGCCGCATCTCGCAGTCTCCAGCTGTTACTGTTGTCGCATGGATTTTGATCAGCACTTCATTATCCTTTGGCGATGGCTTTTCTACCTCACTGAGTTGGAGACCTTCAGGAGGCCCATACTTGGTCCATATGATTGCTTTCATGAGTTTCATTCCGAATTCTTCTGCAGTAAAAAAGAAAGATGGGCGACCGTATTATGGTCTCCTGACCAAGTGTCTATTGTTCTTCTAGGAGAAGTCCAGGAAGGATGATGAATAATCCTGGAAGACTAAAGCCCATCAATAAGTTGAGGATACCAACAATTGTAAGGCCTGTTCTATGCTTGAGTGG
>CAZPWM010000107.1:8284-10050 GCA_964590575.1 uncultured archaeon | reverse complement strand
ACTTGTAAGAACGCTCTTTCCCAAACTGGAGGCGATGGTTGATCCCTACTACTAGGATTCACATAGCGATTGCGTTAGAATGATGACATCCAATAGAGCCCTTTTTTTGCTAACTGCTGCTTGCACTAGTGCTGTCAGTTGTTGCTGTGGTAGTCGCAGTGTTTCTCATTCTGCGGAGAGAGAAACGATACTTAGAACACGTGTTCCAGTTATTTTGGGGGGTTAATATATCCACATGGCTGACGAATATAGGGAACAAGTACGTCAATCCTATGTTGGAAGCGTGAAAGCAAGGGAGTTCAGCCCAAACAGAACTACTTCAGGTGCTCCTCATGCAGTCATAAAATCAATACAGACAGGAATGGAGCCACCAACATCGCTGGACACCTCATTAAACTCACAAAGTCACTTCACTCTGTGAGAGGACTAGGTCTGTGGACTAGGGATCTGGATAGAGCTCGACGTGCGCGACTGAAAGCCCAAAAGAAGAAGTCTTCTCAAGGGAAGTCCTTACTCTCAAGAAAGGAACAGGCATCGGGTTCCAGAGAGTCCGCGGCTGTTCACTATGTTCAATCGGACCTTGCTAGTTTCAGTGATGGGACTGGTGAGAGTGATGATGACCCCGCCGTGGTAAGAACTATGGAAACGCTCTCTGTTGCTGGGAGTGATGCCCTAGCACATAGGCAGGAGAAAGAAGCCAGGTCTTCAGGAGGGATCCCATCCCAATGAGAGAGGACAATGCCCCAGCTAATTCACAGGCTCTAGGAAACTGCGAAAGTGGTGACACCGGCTTGGGAAGGGTGGAACATAGGAGTTTCAACCAGTTGGGTTTCGCTCACACAGTTGGAACAGGTTAGGTAGGTCTATATAGAACCAGCTTTCGTCTGGAAACATCCGGGTGCAAGAATAGGAGCAGTTCATTTGAAGCACAGATTCCTCATTGTAGTTTTCATCATCATAGTACTCATGACCATTTTTGTTCCCTCATCTAACGCTGAAACCGTGGTGGCTGAAATAACAGTCAAGCCTGAAGCAAGAGGAGCACACTCAATGGCATTTGACCCACACAACGGTGTGGCTGTGATTTTTGGAGGATACGCGACTGCTGGAGGATGGCGCTCTCTCGGGGACACATGGGTCTATTCTTACACAGAAAACTCATGGACGGAACTTGCATTGACACCCTCTCCTCCTGCACGATCGAATCACGCCATGGTCTACTGTAATGAAACAGATGAGATCATTCTCTATGGGGGGCAGGGACCAGCGGACGGACCAACGGATACATGGTCATTTGCCTGCGACACACAGACATGGTCTCAGGTTGTGACTGCAACCAATCCGGGGGTGCATCACTCACTCGCCCTCGCCTACGACCCTCAGGAAAATGCTGTTGTCCTCTTCGGAGGGTTCGGAGATGATGGATTGGAGACTGATGACACTTGGAAGTTCGACTGTGTCACGAGAGAGTGGACTGAACTCTTTCCAGCAGCAACACCACTCGCACGATACGGGCTTGTCATGGTCTATGATGAGGCAATCAACAAAATCGTCATGACATCGGGAAACACTATGTCGCAAGGCCATCAGGATGACACATGGACCTTCGATGCAGCAACAAGCAATTGGACAGAGCTCACTCCGACCGGGACCCCTGATCGTCTGAAATGGCCATCAATGACATATGATTCAGTGAACCAGAAATGTATCTTGTTCGGGGGACAGATAGGCGATTATGCTGTAGACCGCACATGGGTGTACGACGC
>CAZPWM010000107.1:0-8184 GCA_964590575.1 uncultured archaeon | reverse complement strand
TGTTCGGGGGACAGATAGGCGATTATGCTGTAGACCGCACATGGGTGTACGACGCGCTCGCAAACACATGGACTCGTCGCTATCCAGATGTTGCCCCTGCAAGTAGGATAAACACAGGACTCGTGTTCGATTCAGAAAATGATGTTACTATCCTCTTTGGTGGAGCGACTGTTGAAATAACTGCATATGATGACACATGGACATACTCGTATGATAGTAACAACTGGACTAAGATGGAGGAGTCAGGTCCTACGACGCTACCAGGGTTTGATCCCCTGTTGCTTGCACTCATTCTACCAGTCGCTGCTGCTTTGGTTGTGGTAGTTCTCATTATCCGTAGAAGAGCACAGTGACATTGCGAACAAGGGACTGCGTAAGGGTTGTGAACTGATTCTTGGAACACGTGTTCCAGTTATTTGTGGGGTTCAAATACCCACATGACTGACGAAATAAGGGAGTTATGATGGAGCAAACGACTATTGAAAGACTAGCTACTCGACGGCAATATGTTGAGTTAGAGAAACAAGCAGACGAACATATCAAGAAGGAGGGATGGGAAGACTTCTTACGTCTTCTTGAGCATTGCCGCTCTGTAGGAAAAGCCAAGGACACAGTGGTCGCCCTCCTGCAACTGGAATCCGTAGGTGGGACAGATTCTGATGTTCTCAAGGAGTTTGCATCTCTGGATGGTGACAATCTCCGTAAGGTTCGAGCTAATGCAACTGAACATGTGATGAACATCCTGAAGGAACAGATCGAGACCAGACACACCTACTTCTTAGACATTGAATCTATGACATTGACTCCGTATGTGATTCTGGTCAAGGATGTCATTGACGCTCGTAAACGGGAGCTTGAGCAGTTGGAGGGAAACCCATCAAGGATTGACGTGCTCGGAACATACTATGGGTTCCAGATACTCATGACCGATGGCTCAAAGCCACATGAGAATTCAGGGACGACCGGATATTATCGTTGGCGACGACGGACATGGTTGGATGAGCAGATAACCGAGACCGCAGCAAACGCTCTGAAGAAGATCACAGGAGAACTCGCTGAAGAGGTGGACATGGACAAGCGATACCGGACTCTTGGGAGTAATCCAGTATTCAGAGGAAGATGCACCAAGGCGACTGCTGACATCCTCGCAAATGGTGTGCGTCTTGCTCTGTATAAGACCCCGGGACATCGAGCCGCTGCGGCTAGAAGACTTGGCCAAACTGAGGACTCACGAGCCTTGTCTTTCCTCCATCATCGTCTACCACTCGAACAGAACCGCAAGGTCCGGATTGCAATAGCAGATGCTCTTGGGAGAGTTGGTCATGAGTTATCCATTGATGTCCTGAAAGAACGGGTAGTCAACCAAGGGCGATACTTGTCCAAAGAGGGCGAAGCCATGATCAGGGGTCTAGGGGGTATCTATTCGCCTCAATGTAGAGAAACCCTCATCGAGTTGTTAAAGGCTCAAGGAAACACAACCAGAGCAATAGCGATCGAATCTCTAGGAAAACAAGAGCCAACAGACCTCGTTGAGTTGATATCACCGTGTCTTCTGGACAAGAGTAGACCTGTTGTACGTGCCAGTGTTCTGGCTTTAGCAGAACTAGGGAAGGAAGGGGAGGATGCCATTAGGTCGAAGGCAGCTGTGATCATCAAACGGATAGGATATGACAGACCATCTAAGGCTGCACTTACCAAGATGCTGGAAATCTCTGGCGTAGAAAAGATGAAGTCAGTCCATCAGTACTTTGCGATACGGATTAAGAAGCTCAGCAGGGAGCTTGGTATCTGGCAACAGCGTACAAACAATAGAAGCTATAATTATGGCTACTACTGGCGGCGTAGAGAGAACCGAACGAAGCAACGGTTGAATGAATTCCTCAGCCTTGCATCAAGATATCTCAGACCCCCGTTCGATGAAGACCTTCTGAAATCCATAACACCTGCTGTCAAAAGGGAGATGAATTGGACAATGGAGCAGACTCCGCTAGCACAAGCAGTACAACATAAAGTGGCAAAAGAGTCAACCTTTGAACAGGCGTTTATGTCCTCATACAGATAGTTCCACTCAATCACTGCTTGTTCGATCTTTTACTGAACTGAGGAATCCCGCCTCGATTGCTTCTATGACAATAGCGTAGGCTCTCCTCTCCTCAAGCCCAGAAGCTAACAAGAGTGCAACAAGCTCGCTGGTTGTAAATGGAGGAGATACATCTGTACTATCGAAAATCTCTGCGATCTGTGGAAACTTGCCTTTCTGAGCGGCGTCATAGGACATATAGCTGATTAAAATCTTGAAATCAAAGTGAGTCTCAAAAAGGTGGTCGAATTCGTCCTTGTATCCCAAGGCGGTTTCTGAACTGCGACTGATAGCACTCAAGAGATCTGGATTGGAATCGAACTTAGAACCAAGCTGAATTGCAACCTCTTCAAGGTTTTCGATTAGGGTACGAGATGGTGCATCAACAGTGAGAAGAGAACAAATGAGCGCCTCGGTATGTACTGCTGTAACAACTTCAGATATTGGAATTGCAGTCCATAGTTTCTCCTCGGTCCGTAACTCTTCAGAGAAGTTTGAGATAGCAGAGATGAATCCACTAATGATGGACATCTCAAACCCACCTTTGATTATTTTGGAATATATGGGAAGCCCATTGGTACGTTGAATAATCAGGAAACCAATGATATTGCTAGCATCATTGAACCGTTCTCTGAACCCAAGGAGCTCAACTCGCCTTTGTCTGGAAATTCGGTTCTGACGCCGTCTTCCCGCATAGACCACAGACCCAACTCCCAGCAAGAGTGCTGCCACTTGAAGACTAGTAAACATGTAACCTCTTACTAACGCTTCAGAATCGACCACTGATATCAGGACGATGTCAATGACCATGTCTCGAAATTGATTCTTTTGAATGAGGATCCTAAGGCTGTAGGTACCCGCTTCTGATGGTACAGGAATGGCCGCAATATAGCTGCCATCAGTATGATTTTCGAAGGTCCCACTTATCCCAGTTCCCAGAATCGAGAATGATACTAAGGCATCAGATAGCTGCTCCTCGGTATCATCAGCAATTAGGTGCAGAACGAGGTCAAGATTTGTTCCCTGAAGTAGAGAGTAAGTATTGTTCAACATGTATTCAGCAGGAATCCTGAACGGAATTGAACTCACAAAGAGTGAAAACTCAATTTCAACTTCTTCAAACCCATCTTTATTGATTTGTATCACAGCCGCGGAAAAGTTGCCAGTTTCTGGAGAGAAGGTGATGTTGTACCACCCATTTCCGAAACTCTCGGAGAGTATGAACGGGTTTAGACTGTTTGAATAGGCGACCTCAGCATCCTCTAATGCGCCATGTTGGCTGGAACTCACATAGATGTCTAAGCTGTATACGCGTGAACCATAGAATGAGTCAGGGAGAGGGGATGTCGTAACATCAAGGGGGACTGCGAGTATTTCAAAAGAATAGATACTTTCAGCAGAGGCATACCCATACTTGGAGAACGCAATGGAAACAATGTAAGACCCTGGCTTACCAGCTGTCATTGTGAAACTATAGGTCCCATTATTGTGATCAATCCACAAGAAGGGATTACCTTGAACACCACTGTATGTCGGACTGATTGTCGCATTAGCTATTCCAATCGAGTTATTGTAATCATATGACAGTATGAAGTTATACAAGACACCAAAGTAGAGGGAGCTCGCAAGACCATTACCTGTGAGACTTGTGACAGTCGCACGAACTTCGAAATCAAAGATCATGCTCGCGTTTCTATAATGAGGCTTTGAAGCATGAATTGAGAGAGACCATCTACCTAAGACATTTGGATTGATCGTCAACAAATAGCCCTGTGGAGTTTCTACAACATCATATTCTAAGCCCACCACTGAGGATATCTCAATCGTAGCCCCAGACACAATTGCATGACTATCAGTCCGCTCATATACAAGCAGAACCTCGAAAGTATCGGTAAAGTTGGTGAATCCAGAGACTTGGCCATCGGATGTCCCGAGATTTGTTGAGACCTCTGTGACCACTAATGTGAAGAGAGTGGTACTATTCTGATAGTTTTCCAAAGCTCCGGTGAGAACCAAGTTATAGGTACCTTCAGCTGATGGGATTAACGTTATGGAATAGAGACCCGAACCAAGATCTGTCGTTCCAGATATCCAGAGGCCAGACGGAGGGTCTACGGAAATAACAGAGATTGAGGCATTCTCTAGACCATGATGTGTCAGATTGGAGAACGTGACAAACAAGGTATAGTTGCTATCTACTGAGATTGAGTAAACAACAGGGTCCACAGATAGTGAGCTGGATAGAGGAGAAACGACAAGCGTGAATACTGTTAACTGCGAGTCATATCCAGTGAGACTAGCCCGCAGTGTGATTGAGTAGACACCAACATTCTGCGCACTTATGAGGATGGAATATGTGCCATTTCCATGAAATTGGAGGGGTGCGAACGCTAATCCTGAAGCTGGAACCACATTTACAACTTCGATTACTGCACCAGAGAGCCCTTCACCAGTACTATTACGATAGTGCACTGCTAGTTGATAGTTCGATGCTACATTCACCACATCTGAAGACCCGTTGAGAAGGAAGAAGTCTGTACCAATACCAGATGCGACAATATTGAATGATACTGTTTCAGTATTGTGGTCAACCTTTGATGCTCTGACAATGATAGAGTATGAACCTCCAATGTCAACCTGAAACTCAATGGAATAGTTCCCTGGTTGACCTGGAACAGCAATCGTGCCTCCGTAACTAAGCCCACCCACAGGACCGGTAATTGAAACGACTTCAATCAAAGCGTCTTCAATCCCTGTATCATCTGTGTAACTATAACGAAATAATGCGTTGTAGTTGCTTCCGGGATTGACATCTACATAGTCTTGCCCAAGATGGGAAAAAACTGCAGGAGAGGTGACTTCAATCAGAACAATACAACTACTTGAGCTGTAATATGGACGTGTGGCATTAATCAGGATGGTGAAATTACCTCGTCCAACCAAGGATGTGTTTAGATCGCCTTCCCACCATGACTTTGCTAGGTTTCTCTGGAATGTGATAGTTTCACCAGACCAGTTTCCTACCACGGTGCTTAGATCATCAAGGAGATACTCGTTTGTATCTGCGTCTCTTAGTCGAACAGCACAGGTCACAGTTGAGTCTGTTTCAGCCTCAATACTAGCCTCAACAGGTAAGCAATTTGAACTATGGAAAAGATTGAAGTATGTTTCACTGTAAGCAATCTCAGTTCCATTTTTCCAGAAGACCCTTGCCGACCATTCTCCGGGTGTTGCGTTATATGGACCTAGATTGAGGACAGGACTAATGACCGTCCCATCTACTCCATCATTGACGGTCGCATAAGACCACTGAGTGTTGTTTGGTAGGACCCATTCTAGTGACACATTTTCTAGGGTTGTTGGTGTTGACGCTGATGTGCCAATCATAGCAAGAGCCCTGATGAGGTCTCCCGAATTGAACTGTGTTTGATTCTCCCAGGAAGGCATCTGATACTGTTGAGTTCGAAACATGCGAGCATAATTGGGTGCATCAAGAGTCACTTTCCACCATCCAAGAGAATCGAGAAGAGCACCATTGATGAGGATCATACCTTGGCTTAATGTACAGAAAGAGGTGACATCAGTTGGAGTAGCATCGAGGATTGTTGCATTCCCATAATCTGATGCATGTGGAATTTCTAGAGAGAAGTCTTCAAGGTCATCATGATTAGCGACATAGAAGTACGATGTGAGAGTAGGACTTGTGTCAATGTCCACCGAGTATGAAACTCCAGATTCTGATGCGCTGTTTGTCCAGCTGGAGTTGCCTGTCTTGAAAACGTGAACAAATCGAGCCTCGTATTCAAAGGAAACTGGTGAGTCCGCAAGAATTTCTATTGGTAATGGACTAGTATCCCAATTCGAGTGGTTGACCAATGCTTGACCGATGCCATTAGCCCCGCTAACTGTAGTTTCGCCTATGGGGGGTATGCCTACTCTCATGTTCACATCATCAGGGTCCATGTAGTAAGCAGAGGTAAGGGAGATATCGTCAACATGGAACCTAACGTATCGGGCATTATCCCAATCATCATCAAAGTCGGGGTCATCGCCCTTAAGCGTTCAGGATTCCAGAATCTCAAAGACAAAACGAAGGTCGAATGTAGTTGGAACTCCTGTCAGTGATACTGGGAGTGAGCCAATGTGAACCCACAGATCTCTCGCTGGTATTGTCACAGGATCAAGACTCCAGAGAATTGTGTTTCCGCCACCCCAGTCAGCCTCAATCCTGAGTTGAAAATCATTAAGGTGTTTGGGACCTATAGGACCACTGTCATACAACAGGTCGAAGCTAAGTAGGAAATCGGTTTCAGATGGAGAATGTGTTATCTCCTGATACCAATAGGCGTATGAATCTTTGAATACTTTGTAGTCAGGACCACCATCGGGTTGTCCCTCAACCTCAAGTTCTATGAATTTCGTATCTGTATCACTGTAGGCTGTACTTAAGATCTGTTTTCCAAGATCATGATTAAAGGAGTTAGCATCCCAACCCAACGGGTAATAAGACACGCCTCCGGAAGGTTCTATGTTGACCCCAGGATATCCATCACTAAAAGTTCCATTCAGAGCAAAGAGTTTCCTCAGTTCAGAGATATTGAGCTCCACTTGATTGCTCTTCCAACCATTTGCAGTATCTAGAGTCAGGTCTGTAATAACAGATTTTTGCTCATCAGTCCTGATGGAAATAGATCCTGTTGAGTGAGTATTCGTACCATATTGAAGGAACTCGATTGCAGGAAGTATACCAGTTCTCGTTGGGCCAGAAGATGGATTAAAGACACTGTCCCATTTTACACCATGTTCTATATCAGGTGAGTTTGAATTATCAATATTTATTGTTGTGTTTGATAGGGGATATTCTCCGATGTTCATGAGGGGACTTAGAAAGAGAAAACCTAAGATAAGGAAAAATGAAAGAATTGGTTTTCTCATTGTATTATTCATTGTCCAACCTCAGAGTTAATCGAGTTCATAGACCTAATACATTCTATCTTCCTGTATTTGCCTTAATTTGTCTAAGTTGCATATATCAGGCAGTAAGATAGAAAATTTGAAACATATACGTAAATCCAGTTTCAATTCTTAATGAAAAATCGAACATGAGTTCATAATATCGACGGCGTTCAGCACAAGAATGTTGGGAGTGTCAGAGCCCCAAGATTTGCTTCGCCTCATCAGGAGTCGCAACCTCTCGTTGCATGGTTTCAGCAAGCCTCCATGCTCGTGCGACAAAGTCCTCATTGGCAGCAAGCTTCCCCTTTGTGTAGTAGATGTTGTCCTCAAGTCCAACTCTCACATGTCCACCCATAATGATGGACATAGTAGTCATATCCAACTGCGCTCTCCCAACCCCAGCCACAGTGAATTTTGAGTTCTGCGGGAGTTGTGCTCGCATATGCATCAGATTCTCAATCGTAGCGGGGACTCCTCCGCCCACTCCCATGACTAACTGAAAGAGTGGAGGTGATTTAATGAAACCCTCCTCGAGAAGTCTGATACCTTGAGGTATGAATCCCACATCGAATGCCTCCAGTTCAGGTTTGATGCTAAGGTCACGCATTCTCTGAGCAAGGTACGTGATGGTTTCCCATGAGTTGGCATACACAACGGAGGGTTTTCGGGTTGCAAAGTTCAATGAGCCTGTGGTGAGGCTTGCCATTTCCGGTCGCGTCCTCAGTGGCTCCGCTCGTGCCTCATCTGACTTCCCAGCAACCCCGCTCGTTGATACCATGACCACGAGGTGGGTTCGTTTTCGTATCTTGTTCACAGTTTCCTCGAAGAGCCGATAGTCAGAGGTTGGATTCTCATTCTCATCTCGGCAGTGGACATGAATGATGGAGGCTCCTTCCTGCTCACAACGGTATGCGGTCTCTGCAATCTCATCAGGTGTCACAGGTACATGTGGTGTGTCTTTCTTTCGCGGCACGGACCCCGTGGGAGCCACTGTGATGATGAGTTTGTCCATGGTTTATTCCTCTCTAAGTTGAGATGTGAATCGCTCCACCTGATTACACCCTTCCACTACTGAAGGTGCAATAGATGCCACAAATTGATCAGGACTCTTCATCAAAGTTTCTCCCTTAGTCGAGAAGAGTTCAAGT
>CAZPWM010000106.1:0-10484 GCA_964590575.1 uncultured archaeon | reverse complement strand
ACATATGAGATTGCTATTGCTCGAAATAAAAGCTATTGGCATACTTTCACCACTGACAATTTGAGTCTGTTTATAGACACAGCGAGCGATACCATAAACGACTACAATGCGTCTAGCGTGAACTCAGAGCCCCTCTATGGAATCACCTCTTTCTTGACCAACACAGAACGTGTATCATGGTCTGCAGCACCAAATATAGTACCAACGAATGATAGTACTCCCATATTAACCAACGCAGATGATACCGATAATATGTATGCCCGTTACAAGTACTACTTGATATCTACAAGCGTGAGTGACAATGATGGGGCATGGGATATAGACTATGTAGAACTCACACTCTATGATGATGCTCGCTCACAGGTAATTTGGATTGTGAGATACACTGCAAGTACTGATTCCTTTACTATTCAGGTTGGTTCAACATATATCTCCCTGGGCTTAGGGTCCTCAGCCTTGGTGATAAGTCAGACCATGAGCATCATTTGGGAGATTAAGATAGATTGGGATCACGTGGACTTGACGAATGTTGATGTCAAACAGTATGTCACAGATGGCTCAGACTCTGATGAGGACTTCTACGAAGTGAATTGGGATATTGAAACTCGACTTGAGATTACTGGACTGACAGTTGATGATGGCTCGGGTACAAACAACAGAGGCTCATTGGATGGTGCTTTCACGATATCAGGCACAATCAGATATTCTGGATCATCCCTCAATCCCTTGTCTAACGAAACAGATGTGTGGGTGTCTGCATCTCAGTACGGCACGAATGTAGGTCCTTGGTCAGACCTAATTTTGGTATCTGGAGTCTTCAGTGTCACATGTTACTCTGATGATGTGGTTGGTCAAGATACATACACAGTAATAGTAGTAGAAGAGGGTAGCGGCGCTGGTGGTTCTAGTCTACTCCAGGGTGCGGCTCAGGACACCTACATTGCTGATCAAGTCCAGGTGCAGTCCTATTCAGTGATTGATACTAGAGTCAATACAAACGATAATGTCAACATAGATGTGACCCTCTATTATGACTATGATGACACACCTGTAACAGATGGTACAGTCACTATCAATGGTTTCTCAGCTACACACCAGGGCTCTGGGATTTGGCGTATATCTGATTCTGAGTCAACAGTGACAATGAATACCTACAACTTGGTGGGATATAGTAGTGGAGCCTATGGGATAGATGTCATTGATCAGAATGGTATGTTTCAGGATGTTATCTGGGATCAGGTAGTAGTCAGGGGATACTCTGTCGCTGACGATAGGGTCAATATCTACGATAGTGTCAACATCGATGTGACAATAGAGTATGAATATGATGATACACCTGTTGTAGATGGAACAGTTACAGTCAATGGTAACCCAGCAACACACCAAGTCTCAGGTACTTGGCGAATCATTCAGTCAAGGGATACAGTGCAGCTGGTTATCTTCAACACTGTCGCATGTTCAGGAAACGCTTTTGGTATTTCATCTGTAAATCAAGACAGTAAGAGCCAGTCTGTCATTTGGGACAGGATTCAGGTTCAATCTTATGATGTTGTAGACAGCAGGGTCAATTTGGATGTCATAGTGACCATCGATGCTACTCTTTTCTATGACTATGATAACGCACCTGTGACAGATGGTATAGTCACCATCAATGGTTTCTCTGCAACGCATCAGGGTTCTGGAGTCTGGCGAATTACTGACTCGGAGTCATTTGTGACAGGTAACACCTACAACTCTGTCGCAAGCACAGGCAATATTTTCGGCATAACTATAATGGATCAGAACTCACAGTCTCAGCAGGTAATATGGGACCAAATCACTCTTCGTGGATACACAGCTAGCGACACCCGTGCTTCTATCAATGATAATGTGAACATAGATGTCACGATTGAATATGAGTACGATGACAGTCCAGTGACAGATGGAACCGTCACGATTAATGGTCAGAGTGCCATCCATCAAGGCTCTGGAGTATGGAGGATTATCGACAGTGAAGCAACAGTGGTCCAGAATCTATATGACTTGGTCACATGCTCTGGCAATCTTTTTGGAATAACAGATGTCAATCAAGACTCTCTGTCAATACAAATCATCTGGGACAGAGTTATCGTTGTGTCTTATTCCACTGATGATAGCCGAATCAACATCAACACTGTAGGGAACTGCCATGCGACTCTTCACTATGAGTATGATTCAAGTCTTGTGACAGATGGTATAGTCACAATCAATGGTTTAGCTGCTGTGTATAGTGGAGCAAATGGAATTTGGAATTTCGGAGAAATGAAATCATCTGCTCAAGCAGTTGTATATAACACAGTTATGGCCTCAGGGAATCTCTATAGTATCAATATTGTAAATCAAAATGCTCAATCACTACAACAGATCTGGGACTCTCTGACAATATCAATCACTGACCCAATTGACCAGAGAATCAACCTCAATGAGAACGCGAGTGGAATTGTGGTAACGGCTGTCTATGACTACGATGGTGCTAGTTTTGATGGGGTTTTGACACTAAATCATACTACATTCCAATTCTTGACTGTTGGAAGACGAGGTTATACCGTAGCAACAGCCCTCGGGGACACATATGGGATAACTGCGATAAACGCTAATGATGAAACCTATGCCATCTGGGATTCACTCTCTATCACAATTACTGTTACTGACTCAAGGATAAGCATAGGTCAGAATGCGTCAATCTACGTGAACGCAGTCTATGACTTTGATGGGCAAAAGTATGATGGTACTCTGACTCTAAACGACACAACATATCTGTACAATACGGTCGGAATCCGTAGCTATATGGTCAGCTCTGCATCTGGAGACACATATGGTATCACTGCGATAGGGACAAACGACTTGGAGTCTATCATCTGGGACAGATTGAGGGTGACCAGTTATTTGGTCAGCGACAGCCGATGTAACATTGGAACTTCTCAGATAATTGCAGTTGTGATGATTTACGAGTATGATGATGTTGTGTTCACAGGTTCAAGGGGCACGGTCTATCTGAATGGGACAAGCATGACCTGGGATCCAGTGGACTATCGATGGGAGCAGCAGAGAAGCTCACCAACTGTTGGTAGATTCACATTCGCAGTGAGTTCGGTCACCGATACATACCATGGCATCAGTGCGTTCTATACAAATGGAGTTCCTTCGATCATATGGGATTCGCTTACAGTTTCATTAACTATTACTGATAGTAGAATCAATATTGGACAGAGTGCATCAATTCAAGCTGGCGCTGTCTACGACTATGATGGTTCAACGTACGACGGAACACTAAACTTGAATAATACACAATTCACTTACGGTACTGCTCAAAGACAATACTATACGGTGAGCAGTGCGTTGGGTGACGACATATACGGCATCACTGCAATTAGCACAAACAGCATTGTCTACTGCATCTGGGACTCTCTGACGATATCAATCACAGACCCAACCGATCAAAGAATCAATATCAATCAGAACGCATCAGGCATCGTTGTCACCGCAAAATATGACTACGATGGAGCCAACTACGATGGAACGTTTATTCTGAACAATTCAATATTCATTTATTCTACGGCTCAGAAACAAGGCTATAGAGTCGCTACTGCAGTTGGTGATGATTCTTACGGAATTACCGCGATTACCACGAATGATGTCACATATTGTATCTGGGATTCACTGACCATAACTATTACTGATCCAATTGACCAACGGATTAACATCAACCAGAACGCATCAGGCATCGTTGTCACCGCAACCTATGATTATGACTCAGCTCAATACACAGGTTCTTTCAATCTGAACGACACTATCTTCGACTATTCTTCTGTGGGTCGGAGAGGGTATAGAGTGGCAAATGCTGTGGGCGATGATGCCTATGGAATTACTTCTATTTCGCTGAACGACGATACCTATTGCATATGGGACCGGCTTCACATCATCGTCACTGCAGACTCGTCAAATCCCTATAATGACATCCAGGTGAACTTCACACTGACCATCACCTTTGAGTATGATGGATCTGTCTGTACAACATACCATGTCGAGGTCACTCGTAATGCAACTTCTTGGCATTCGTTCACTGATTCAAACAAAAGCCTATTCGTGGACAGAAATATCGATACAGTCTACGACTACATTGTTTCTGACGTGGTTTTTGAAACCCAGTATGGAATTGTATCTTTCTCAACGAGTACTCAGCGAGTTTCATGGTCCGCAGCACCAAATAAGGTCCCCACAAACGATTCTGTGCCTGAGTTGATGAACGCAGATGACACAGACAATATGTACGCACGTTACAGGTATTATGCAATTGTGACGAATGTCAGCGATGGTGATGGTGACTGGGATATAGACTACATTGAACTGATGCTCTATGATAACGCACGTACACAAATCATCTGGATTATTAGGTATACAGTCGCTGGTGGTACCTTCACGGTCGAGTCTGGTTCTGAATACATTGAACTCGCCTCATGGTCTTCCGCATTAGTGGTTGGCAACAGCATAAGCGTGACTTGGCAAATCAAAATTGATTGGGACCACACGGAATTGACAAATGTGGATGTTCAGCAATATGTGACTGACGGGACCGATTTCGACCAAGATTTCTATGAAGTCAACTGGGATGTAGAAAATCAGCTTGTGATCAATGGACTCACGGTGGATGACGATTCAGGCACAAACAACAGAGGATCTCTCGATGGTAGCTTTACAATATCAGGAATCATATCGTATGTTGGCTCATCATTGAATCCTCGGTCCAATGAAACAGACGTCTGGGTTTCTACATCTGAATATGGCACCAATATTGGACCTTGGTCCGACTTGGTTCTGGAATCAGGAGTATTCAGCGTGACTTGCTACGCTGATGATGAGATTGGGAGTGACACATACACATTATCTGTTGTCAAAGAAGGAGGGGGCTCTACCGATGCGAATTTGCTCCAAAACATTGTCCAAAGCACGTACATTGCAGACAAAGTCCAAGTCCAGTTATACACAACCGCAGACACAAGGGTGGATGTTAATGCCGTTGTTGTCATAGATGTGACCCTGTTCTATGATTATGATGACACGCCGGTTACGAGCGGTATAGTAACAATCAATGGATTCGCAGCAACTCACCAAGGATCTGGTGTCTGGAGGTTTTCAGATGTTGAAACAGATGTTACGGCCTTAGTTTATAGTTTAGTCACTCATATCGGCGGACTGCATGGAGTGGATGTTGTTGATCAGAATGCCAAGTCCCTCACAGTGATCTGGGATAAGATAATTGTCAGAAGCTATTCTGCTGTTGACTCAAGGGTCAACATAAATGACGATGCGTTCATTGACGTCACGCTCGAGTACGAGTACGATGATTCGCCTGTTGTAGATGGCACAGTCACAATAAACGGACTTATCGCAAGCAATCTTGGATTAGGAGTGTGGCGTATATCGGATTCTGAGTCAATTGTGACAGCGAATACCTACAACACTGTGGCATGTGTAGGCAACACCTTTGGTATAACAGTAGTCGACCAGAACTCAAAGTCACAGCAGGTGATATGGGACCAAATCACTGTTAGTGGATATACTGCAAGCGATACTCGTGCCAATGTCAACGATAACGTGAACATCGATGTAACGCTCAGGTATGAGTACGATGACAGTCCAGTCGCAGATGGAACTGTCACGATTAGTGGCAGGGGTGCACTTCATCAAGGCGCTGGAGTCTGGAGAATCATTGACAGTGAAGCAACTGTGGTCCAGAATCTATATGACTTGGTCACATGCTCTGGCAATCTTTTTGGAATCACGAATGTTAACCAGAACGCCAAATCGCAGACTATAATCTGGGACAGAGTTATCGTTGTTTCCTATTCAACTGATGATAGTCGAATCAACATTAACACCGGTGCGAGTGATCATGTGACTCTTCGATACGAGTATGATTCTAATCCCGTTACTGATGGCACAGTGACTGTGAATGGAGTCGCTGCAGGTTACAGCGGGGTAAATGGAGTTTGGAATTTTGGAGCCACAGAAGCAACAGCACAGTCGGTAATCTATGACTTGGTTTCTGTTTCAGGAAACCTCTATGGCATATCCGTCGTAAATCAGAATGCACAAACCTTACAGCAAATCTGGGACTCTCTGACAATATCAATCACAGACCCAATCGACCAGAGAATAAACCTCAATGAGAATGCGACAGGGATTGCAGTATCAGCGACATACGACTTCGACGGTAGCGTATACAATGGATTCCTGATTCTGAATGATACTATATTCCAATATTCTACAGTTGGACAGAGAGGGTATGAAGTTCTTTCAGCGGGAGGCGACACGCATGGCATAACTACAATCGCTCTCAATGATCAGACCTATGCTATCTGGGATTCAATTTCTATCACAATATCCGTCACCGACCCAAGAATAAGTATAGGTCAGAATGCGTCTATCTATGTGAGCGCGGTCTATGACTTTGATGGGCAGACATATGATGGCACACTGACTTTGAGTGACACAACATATCTGTACAACACTGTGGGACTCCGCAGCTACACAGTCATTTCTACATCAGGAGACACATTTGGCATCACAGTGATAGGGACAAATGATGTGGAGTCTATCATCTGGGACAGACTACGGGTCACTAGTTATTCAGTAAGTGATGAGCGATGCAACATTGGGACAATCCAGACGGTAGCCGCTACAGTAATCTACGAATACGATGACATTGTGTTCACAGGCTCCAGAGGCACAGTCTACTTGAATGGGACAGGCATGACCTGGGATCCAGTGGACTATCGATGGGAGCAGCAGAGAAGCTCACCAACTATTGGTCAACTTGAGTTTGTTGTGACCTCTATAACAGACACCTTCCATGGAATAAACGCGGTCAGTCCCGGAGTTGGCACCTCTGTTATCTGGGACTCCCTCACCATTTCAATGTCCATTACTGATAGTAGGATCAATATCGGTATGAGTGCAAGTATCCAAGTAAGTGCAGTCTACAACTATGATGGTGCTACCTATGATGGGACATTTACCCTTAACAACACACAGTTCGCGTATCCTGTGGCTCAGAAACAGGGCTACACAGTTGCAACAGCCACTGGAGATGACACTTATGGAATCACAGCAATCGGTTCCAACGACGAGGTATATTGCATCTGGGATAGCTTGACCATATGGTTTGGAAACCCAATAGACCAGAGAATCAATGTCAACACGAATGCGTCGGGAATCACAGTATCGGCCACATACGATTATGATAGCACACTGTACACTGGCACACTAGTGCTCAACAATACTCTCTTCCAATACGGCCTTGCGCAAAGGCAGGACTACACAGTGAGTTCTGCTCTCGGGAATGATGCATATGGCATTACTGTGATATCTACAAATGATGGGACCTACTGCATATGGGATTCACTCACAATCTACATCAGCAATCCCACAGATCAACGGATTGCCGTCAACACGAATGCGTCGGGAATGGTAGTATCAGCCATATATGACTACGATTCATCGGCATTCGATGGTATTCTCTTTTTGAATGACACAATATTCGACCACTCCATTGTGGGTAAGTATGGATATACTGTTGATTCTGCATCAGGAGGAGTTTATGGAATATCGGCTATCAGCGAAAACGATGAAACCTATTGCATATTCGATAGGCTGATGGTCACCATCGGAGTTGACGACGCTACACCCTATAATGAACACCAAGCAAACTTCACATTGACCGTTTTCTTCGCATATGATTCTATTCAATGCTCAACATATCAGATTATGATAAACAGGAATGGAACTCACTGGAGATCATTCACGGATGTAAACAAGTCGCTATTCGTAGATACTCATGTCGATAATACATATCTGTACACCAGCACTGCAATTACCATTGAGTCGCTACACGGAATTACTGCATTCACCACAAATACTATGCAGGTCACATGGTCTGTTGCACCGAACGAGATCCCAACGAATGATACAGCGCCAGAAATCACAAACGCTGACGATACTGACAATCTCTATGCAAGGTATCAATTCTATATTATAACCTCCAGCGTGAGTGACTTAGATGGTTTTGCAGACATTGACATCGTGGAATTGTCTCTATACGACAACACCAGGTCCCTCCTAATATGGGCCATTCGCTACACGGTTTCGACCGATTCATTCTCTATTGAACAGGGCTCAGAGTATGTGACCTTGGGAAGCTGGGCATCTGCAACAAGTAGATCAGATGGATTCGATATCACTTGGGCCATTAAGGTCGATTGGGACCATCCAGATCTATCGAACATTGACATAAGGCAGTACGTGACGGATGGTTCAGATACTGACGAGGACTTCTATGAAGTCAACTGGGATGTTGAAACACGACTTAATTATGCTTCTGCTCCGACTCTCTCGGACCACCGGGGTGACATTTCAACATCGAACTTGTGGGCAAGTGCCACACTCATTTACTATGGTTCTTCAAACCTTCATCCACTCGCCAATGAAACTGATGTGTGGATGATGCACGATATTTCGGGAGAGTGGTCTGCTGATGTTGATGGAAGTGGTCAATTCACAATCACAGGTATAGGTTCGTCCAGCTCCGTGAGGCTGAACCTCTATACGTTCAAGGTCGTTTCAGAAGGCGTAGGGTCTGGTGGCTCAGACCTCTACTACACGACTTCAGCCACGGACACATTTGTGACGGACAGGATTGAGCTGTATATCTCAGGAGTAGACGACTCAAGGATTGATGTCAATACACAGGGTCTTGTATACTGGAGTGCCCGTTACGACTACGATGACATAGTAATCACTTCAGGGCTGATTGCTTCACTAAATGGCTCCAAAGCTCTGTCATGGAACGGTTCCTATTGGATTTTCACTGAAATCCAAAGTTCAGTCAAGAGAGTAGGTTACGCTGTAGCCTTGGCAGTTGACAGCGCATATGGACTGAACACATGGATTCAGACAGCACCCAGTACCTCCATTATCTGGGACCGCATCGTTGTACGCACCACTGCAGTTGATGATAGTAGAGTGAGTGTCAGTGATGACGTGGAGGTAAGAGTTACCCTGTGGCTGGAGTATGACCACATGCTCCTCGGTCTTGGAGACTCTGTTATCCTTGATGGTCTAACAATGACGTGGGATGCCACCAACTCGTGGTTTGACCTGAGCAGGAGCCAGTCAGAAGTAGGGAAATGGAGATATTATGTCAATGCTTCAGCTGAGGCAACTTATGGTATAACAGCACTAAGTCTGGATGGCCGCAGTATTGACGTTATTTGGGATAGAATTGCTGTTTCTGCAATTTCAGTGAACGATGGAAGAGTGAGCATTGATAGCTCTGTAGAGATACGTGTCAGACTATGGTTGGAGTATGATCAGTCGAACCTTGGGTCCGGTGACAGTGTCACTTTGGATGGTGTCCCGATGACATGGAATCCTGGTAGCTTTTGGTTTGAACTCACCAGGGCA
The DNA here is from genome assembly GCA_964590575.1 of uncultured archaeon. Lineage (GTDB taxonomy): Archaea > Asgardarchaeota > Thorarchaeia > Thorarchaeales > Thorarchaeaceae > SMTZ1-45. The sequence goes on along the minus strand of CAZPWM010000106.1, from coordinate 1,004 downwards.
CAATCCTCTGTAGGAAAATGGACCTACTTTGTTAATGCTTCGACGGAAACCACATATGGCATAAGCGCGCTCCACATCAACGGTCTGGTTGCTGAATGTATCTGGGACCAGGTGCGTGTAGTTTCATATGCATCTGATGACCAGCGTATCAGCACAGGAGCAGCTTCATCATGTCATGTCACACTGCAGTTCAGCTATGATAGTACATACGTGACAGATGGAGTCGTAACAGTGAATGGTATAGGTACAGTCTATTCAGGCGCTAATGGAATCTGGGACTTCAGCGAAGTCAAGGCAAGTGTGCAATTGGTCACATATAACACAGTACTTGCTTCTGGCAACACGTATGGCATAAACTCGGTTGACCAGAACGGGCAGGTTCTAGATCAGGTCTGGGACAGAGTTGTTGTTGAGTCCTATTTTGTCACTGATTCGCGGGTTAACGTCGAAGACGTTGTGACAATCGAAGTCACTCTAGTCTATGAATTCGACAGCGCACCTGTGACAGATGGTACTGTAACCGTGAATGCAATATTAGCAATACACCTAGGATTGGGTATTTGGCAAATCACCGATAGCGAGTCGAGTGTTGCCAGTCGCATCTATAACAATGTAGCAGCATCAGGTAACACCTTTGGTATATCACAGGTCAGTCAGAATGGACAATCACAAACCGTGACGTGGGATCAAATTACTGTCAGAGGGTACTCAGTTTCGGACAGCCGAGTTAATCTAAATGTCGTCGTCAATATCTATGTAAATCTCGAGTATGAGTATGACAATACAAAAGTTACAGATGGTACAGCGAGTATCAATGGCATTCCAGCCACACATATTGGGTCTGGTATTTGGATGATTACCGCTTCAGAGTCAAGTGTCACTTCAATCACCTACGACTCAATAATCTGCGAAGCCAATCAGCATGGTATAACGAGTGTAAACCAGAACCTTCAATCACAGGTGGTCATATGGGATCAGGTAATTGTAACGGGATATTCTGCTGA
>CAZPWM010000105.1:0-10790 GCA_964590575.1 uncultured archaeon | reverse complement strand
ATCGTAGGAGGAGGTTACATTGCGACTGAGTTTGGACATTTCTTCTCCGCAGTAGGAACAGATGTAACTATTATCGGGCGAAATAGATACCTAGTGAAAAACGAAGACCCAGATGTTTCAGACATTCTCAAACAAGAACTCTCAAAGCGAATGAAAGTCCTCACGAATCATGAAATCATCGAGGTCAAGGAAGAGAATGGAGAGAAAGTTGTAATCGCCAAAGACAGGGAAACAGGATCAAGAACAGAATTTCGAGGCGAAGTTTTACTTATTGCCGCAGGTAGGCGCTCTAATGCAGATCTATTCAAGCCTGAAAAAACTGGGGTCAAGACTGATAAAAACGGATGGGTAATCGTTGATGACCATTTCAGGACAAGTAAAAAGGGAATCTGGTCGTTTGGCGATGCAATTGGTCGATACCAGTTCAGACACGTAGCCAATGATGAGTCGCAGATTGTCTGGAACAATTTTGTGAGAACGTTAAATGCAGAGCAAGAGAGTACTGAACCCGAGCTTCTTACTATGGACTATCATGCCATCCCAAGTGCTGTATTTTCCTATCCACCAATTGCTACTGTGGGAATGACACTGAAAGATGCGAAGCAGTCAGGATTGAATCTCTTAGTTGGGCAGGCGGATTACTCTATTGCAGCCAAGGGTTTCGCAATGGGGAATCCAGCATCATTAATTCGAGTCATTGTTGATGGAGAAAGCAGAAAGATCTTAGGAGCATCTATAATTGGACCCTATGCTCCAATCTTGATTCAAGAGATCATCAATCTGATGTATACACCAGATGGGACCTATCAACCGATGTTCCAGGCTATGCATATACATCCAGCATTACCCGAGGTTGTTCAGCGAGCTTTTGGTAGACTTGCTCCAATTGGTGGTGAACATTCACACCATCATTGATTATGGAAGGAGGACTAGGCAATTTCGAAGATATTCAAGACAGTCGAAGAAAGTTATGATAAAATGGGAGAAGCATATCATAGTTTCCGAGATAATGAGAAATTTAAAAATGAATTAGAGAAATTCACAGAGTTACTACCAAGCTCAGGCGAAATACTAGACGCTGGTTGTGGGGTCGGAACGCCAGTGTCACAATTCTTAGTAAAAAAGGGATTCAAAGTAACAGGAGTTGATATTTCAAAGAAGATGATTGATCTAGCAAGAGAGAATGTTCCTGAAGCTACATTTTATCATAGAAATATTCTCGAGTTGGATCTCCCAAATGAATCGTTTGACGGAATTATCTGTGTGTACACTCTATGGCACATCCCAAGAGCAAACCATTCACACATCATTGAAAATTTCCATCGGATGCTGAAAGATAATGGAATCTTAGTCCTAAATACAGGCATACTTGAATCAGAAGGAATGAGCGAATTCTTTGGAGAGCCAATGTTGTGGAGTACTAATGATCCAAAGAACACTCTAGCATTTGTGAAAGAAAGAGGGTTTAACATAATATTCGAGGGAATACTGACTTTAGGTGGGGAAAAACAATATTGGATATTTGCAAAGAAAGTGACCTAAGCAATCTCTTTTTGTTTCATTAGTTGACGATGAATCATAGGTTTACCAGACCATAGGAATGTAGCCATCATTGATCATATCAGCGATGATTGTTCCTACATAGTCGACAGTGATGCCCATCCCTTCAATCCTTTCAGAAATGCTATCTCTATCAGAGAGAAACTTGCATGCGATAGGTTGGCCCAAACCAGCTAGTTCAGCAGCAGAGTTAGTGACATCTGTGTCATTAACCAGCAAATTCTCGGAAGGACCAAAGAACATAACTTCTACATCCTTGATCCATCCATACTTGATTGTATTTTTTACGTACATAAGAGCGGTAAGTGCTTTTTCTCTGTCACCCGTTGCTATGATTACCAATAATTTTGAGCTCATCCCACTTATCTCCGAATATCCCACAAAGAACTCCATTCCATCTAAAGATTTTTTTGGATAGTAGCGTGTATTCGTTAAATGAGATGAGTTCGAAGGACTTTTCTTAATGATTGTCCCAATGAGAAGTGCTGGTGTTGTCATATGGGAGAAAAGAAGCAAATCGGAGTAGTCACAAGGTACTTCCATAAAATAGGTGTCGCAGCCATCATGCTTGAAGATGCTCTCAAGGTCGGTAGCAAAATCGCCATTGAAGGAGCAACAACCAAATTTGAGATGGTTGTCAACTCAATGCAGGTGGATAGAGCAGAGATAGAATCCGGAGCAAAAGGGCAGGAAATAGCGATTAAGGTAGTAGACAGGGTTCGTGAGAATGATGTCGTCTATTTGATGGAATGATCAGGTTTTCTGATAGTGCTGAAAGTATCTCAAATATTCCTGTTTTGAAAAAGTGACTTCCAAAAAAACCACATAACTATCCCTTTAGAGTGCGAACTCCATCTCGTGAGATGATTGTATCGCCCTCACTTTCATTTTCATACCTTGCCATAACGAAGAGAAGATCGGAAAGTCTATTGATATATCGAATCAATTCCTCATTGACATGATGAGAGGCTGCAAAATTCACAATTCGTCTTTCAGCTCTTCGACAGACAGTTCGACAAACATGAAGAAAAGCTGAAGCTTTTGTTCCACTTGGAATTACAAAATTATTTAGAAGTGGCAATTCTTCAGATAGTTCATCCGCTATTTTCTCTAGGTATTCGACATCCGCGGCAGTAATTTGTTGCAGATTTCTGATTGGATCAGTTATTGTCAATGAGTCATGATTGGTGGCTAGTTCTGCGTTTATGAGAAACAACTTCTGTTGTATATCATGAAGATAATCAGCTATTCGATTTGATGAATGAACCTTAGCAACACCCAAAGTTGAACCTAATTCATCCACAGTTCCGTATGCTTCAACACGGGGATCAGACTTATCGATTCGTTCTCCAGATAGGAGACCTGTCTTCCCTTTGTCTCCTGCTCTCGTGTAGATACGTTTTGACAAGATACCACCTAGATGCGATTTAGACAATTTCTGGTGATTAGCCTTTCCATTTAAGGTGTGGTCTGGTCATTAGACAGATGGTGGCAAGATGACGGGAACATCAATCTTTTGACTAAAGACTTACACACAGATTTCGGTCATACCCCAGGTTTCAATTCAGTTCTAGTCTGAGTGCGTAAGACCCATCACTAGAATGTTGTATGATCTGAAGAAGGAGGCCAGAATCCTAATGCTTGACGCGTAGCAACGATTTCACCTATATGATATGCATTGTGCTGGCCAAATACCATTAGTGCTTGATATGCAGGAACCTTTGGCCATGCAGGTAATTCTTCCTGCGATTCAATGTCCTTAGCCATATTCAATGCTTCATCCATTCCAGACTTGAACCTCTCTACTAGGTCATTCCAATCCTTCTCATCCTTTGTAATCATAGCATTCCAGCTTGGTTCATTGGTCTTTGGCCAATTGACCTCTTTCTTTCTTCTAAGTGCCTCAAGCATCAAGTCTTGCCAAAACACAATATGGTATAAGATATGCCAGCAGGAATGTTCACTATTCGCTGGTAATTTAGCTGCCATCTCTGGTGTGAGATTCTCCACTGCTTTGACAGGATTGATATGAATATGTTTTCCAGTTAGTGAGAACTTCAACGCTGCTGTCATTGTATCGAACATAGATGCTGCAATGATACGGTACTAAATGAATCTAATCATAATACTCAACACTATCGTTTATTTCAGAATATTCAGAAATTTGCTCGGATGATTCAGAATCAGGTGCAGCATCGTACTCAGGGAATATTGTGGCAATTCCATCGGATGTAGAGAGTAGGTTGTAGGTTATGTCATTACCAAGGCTATCTTTAACAAACCATTTAGAATTCCGTTTAACACTCTTGAATTGCCATGATGCTAAACAAGCATCTCGGAAAGTCGAAGTTTCAGAACCAAATACAAGTTTTTCACTTCCTTCGATACCATCTTTGACGACTCTTCGATATACAGTGGAGTTTCTCTCGGTAAGCGTGTCTTTTCTTGGACGTGAAATATACCTTTGAGATTTCGGGTAGTATGAAACCATTCCAACTCCAACTAATATGCACGCAAGGAAAAGGACAACAGTTTCTGCAATCATCAGTGGAACTGGTGCATTGGAGGGTAATAATTCTAAAACGTAGAATATATTGTAGAGAACTATGACAAAAAACCCACCAATAATAAGTACGAATGAAGTTCTCACTTTCCTCCAATCCGTGTTGTAATATTCATATGAATGGATATAATCTTTCACACTAAGCTGAAGAGAAAAGCTGCCAAGAAGCAATAAGCAGTACTCACAACGAGATGCAAGAAACCAAGAGGAAAAGCCACTTTAGTGAAATCAATAAAACTGATTGGTTTGCCATTTTCAGCAGCAAGACTTACTGCAATCATGTTCGGGGCATCACCAAAGGGGATCATGTAACCACCAACGTTTGTTCCTACAACGAGAGCTAGGGGAATAATAGGATTGATAGATCCTAGGCTTTGACCCAAAGGCGCTAACAAAGCAGCAATGGGAATATTGTCAATTATTGAGAGAACAAGACCAGGGATCCATATCAGGAAACTTATTCCAAGAAATACATTATTACCTATCAACCCAGAAACACCATTAACAAACTCACTGATGACACCAGCTCGTTCAAGAGCAGCTACAAGTCCAAAGAGACCAACTAGAAAGAAAATGGTGTCCCACGATAAATGATGAAGAAGATCCTTTGCCCGCTCATGTGAGAATACCAACATTCCAGAAGCAACCATCATAGCTATAAGTGATGCTTCAACTCTTAGCGCACCAATTGTGAATCCAAGGACTAGGATGCACATAGCGAGTATTGAAAGATAGAAGTCGTGTTTCGATTTGATCATCACACTTGGTTTGATTAGGTAAAGCACATTCCATTCACTACTTTCCTTACTTACCATCTTATCCCCATAGTGTCGGAGGAGTAGTGGAATGGTGATGAAGAATAGGATGAGGGATAAGGGGAATAAAACTAGGAACATCATCCCAACATTAATTTCCGACCAAACCACAATTACTAGATTTGGAACTGAACCCACCACTGATGAGAATGACGCAAAATTAGCAACTATAACCTCTGAAATCAAGATTGGTCGAAAATCAAGGTCAAGCGTCCTACAAACCTCAACAGTGAATGCACCCATGACAAGCATGGTTGGAAGTGGGTCAAGAAACAAAGAGATAGCAAATACAAATCCCATGAATGTAATGAAGATACCCTGAGGGTTCCCCTTTGTCCGTCGAATCAAAATAAGCGCAATATACTGAAACATTCCTGATGATGCCGCGATGGCTACAACAATCAACATGGCAGTAATAAAGAGGATTGTGTCCCACTGCATCAGGATTACAAATTCTTTGAATTCAAAACCATATGCAAAATATAGGACCGCTCCGGCTAGTGACATTCCAAAAAGGACTGCAGCAGTTTCATTGATTCGTTCCGATAGTATCACAACTAGTGTGATAATCAAAATGAGAACGATTACAACACCTGCTACGTCCATTTCGTTTTGTTCAAATCGATTCCAGTATTAAAGCAATCGCGACTATGCTGGGTGAACGTGACTAATAATCAAAGAGTTCATAGAGAAATAGGAAATTACATAGTGCATCACAGTGAAACCTATAACCGGATACTTGAAAATGAATTCAAACATAAAAGATAGAGGTCCCAATATTGTCCTCAGGTAAACGGATTGCAACTATGGTCATAGGCATGATCGTCATGGTAGGTGGCTTCTTTTGGGGATTCATGCAATTTTTCTGGATAGATACCAGCAATTTCGGAACCATACTATTCTATGTGATGGTGGTTCCCATGGTCAGCTTTCTTGTTGGTGCAGGAATCATAATGTATGGGATGAAGGATGATATTTCTAGAGGTGGTTTTGGACTCTTTGGAATGATGGGGGCACGCGCAGCAGAGGCACCAAAAGAAAAAACATTCATTCATGAACCACCGAGATTCTGTTCTGACTGTGGAGCGACTCTAAGCTCTGAGGGAATCGAATGGGTTGGACCACTAACTGTTAAGTGTCCATACTGTGGAGCTACTCATGCAACTGAGAAGCGTGAAGTCTAAGGTGATCCCGTTTCATCAACGATAACAATCCAGCGATATCCACAGGTTTTCGATGGATTTAAGAAGAGGTTTAAGGAATCATCGCGCCAGGGAGAGTTGAATGAGTAATTTCAGACGTATTTCTATTGTAATGTTATTCTGTTTTTTTCTAACAATGATACCTTTTGAGTCAGTTTCACCCACAGAACTAATGGTAGTGAACAAATCAAGGACTCAAGCAGCTATTAACATCACGCAGATGATTCCCGATCCTAACCTGGAAGCAGAACCAGATACATTCGTAAGTGGAACATCAGGGGAATTCAGCTATGTCTATACCAACAATATAATGCAGCTTAATTGGACTCACACAGAAGGGACAACATTGGACTTCCGTGTTGGTAATGATGATGATATGCCAAGCTATAATGACTTCATATACTTCACTCAGTCATTTGACTGGCCATATGAAGAAAGGCCAGAAAAAGCTATAATGTATCTAAACTTCAGTGTTACAACGATAGGGAGTTTCACTACTACTTCCAATCAAAACATGTTCAAGCTTTATGCATGGCTAATTGACTCTTCAGGCGACTGGGTGAAATTCTACGAATCGTCTTTCCCTTACTACTCAGCCTTTATTGACAAACGTATCAATTTAGGTTATGTCGATCTCCTGAACGGAATATACGGCATGATTGAGAATGAATTTGGGATTCAGGAGGACCCTGAGGACATACTGACAATAGGAATAGGATTAGCTCCAACCGATTATTTCCAAAGCTCTCTTGCCAATGGTTCCGTCATTGTTAGTGTTAGTTCAATGAACTTTCATATCATAATGGAAGCTGAACCAGACCCTGAAACTCACCTTACTCCATTGTATAACAAAACGTTTGAAACAAATACTAGGGATATATTCCCTGGATATACGGGTGACATCACATATGTAACGGATAATTTACGTCAGATGACGAAAGATCCACAAGGTAACCTATACGTGACTGGTGATTGTGGGACATCGTATGAGCTCAGACAAGAAGAGGGATTATGGAATACTCATCAATTTCTCATCAAATATAGCCCAACTTTGAATCCTCGATGGATTGTGAGAAATGATAACCTTACACGAGGCAGGGCAATCACGTACCACGATGGTTACATTTACACAACAGGATACTTCTATAGAGAAGAGCCAGATTACTATAATCTAATGTTGACTAAATGGAGTACTAGCGGTCAGAAAATCTGGGAGAAGGAATGGGGCGGAGTTTATGATCAGGTGGGTGTAGCTCTTGCAGTTCATAATGACGGTTCGATATACGTGTTAGTCAGCGACTATAATATACGAAGTGAACCGAGTTATCAAAATACCAGTCTCATAAAATTCGATAGTTCAGGGAATGTAGTCAACATAACACAACCACTAGTGGGCACATACTTTGATGTGCCAATGAATCTTTGGGTTTTTGAAAACCGAATCGTCTATTCTGGTAGTTTGTTAGCATGCCTGGACCTTGAGGGTTCTTGGATATGGGGAGTATCCGCACATCCTGTAACATGTGATGACAATGGAACAATTTACTCTGCCGTTCGTGAGTCCGATGGTGTTGTAATCAATCAACACGACTTGGAAGGACATCAGACATGGAGCACATACTACCAACTTGAGTATCCTAATGGCTGGTATGAAGATTTGGCACCATATGACATAGCATTGACTCCTACAGATGAAGTCATGGTATTAGTACAAGGAAATAGATACGATAAGTCATATTTCCTCTTGAAGTACAGCGTAGAGGGAACCCACCTGCAGACTTGGTCCATCGGGAACATTGTCTGGCCATATCTAGGAATGAGACCACCTCAAATGGAGGTCACATCAACAGGATTGGCATACTTTGTATTTGAAGCAATGGCCCCAGGTATTTGGATTCAGGGATATGCCATCGGGGAATATTCAGTTCCGTTTGAAGGCCCAGACATCCTTACAGTTGCAGTAATTGGTGGGGGAATTGGAGTGATTGCATTGGCTGGAATCTATGTATATCGGAAGAAGCAAGTGTAGTGAATATTGGCTCGGTCCGGAAACTATATGATAGGCTAACTCTGACGAAACATTCGAGGTACGTAAGGATGGACCCAAGAATTGAGGAACATGCCAAAATCCTTGTCGAATGGAGCACTGAAGTGAAGAAAGGAGACAGGGTTGGAATCCGTGCCACACCAGAGGCACATGACCTTGTTGTCGCGCTCTACAAAAAAATAGCGGAGAAAGGAGCCAGTCCTATTACCATGATGAGTACGGAAGAGATGGACCGAGCCTTCTTCGATGGTGCTGATGACCAAACTATTAGCACTGCACCTGAGCACTTTGAAGCATTCCTTGAGAAAGTCGATGTTGTTATTGCTTTGAGATCGCCAAGCAACACAAAGGCATTGGCAAATGTTGATTCAAAGAAAGTGATTCAACGCAACGTGGCTATGAAGAAGGTCCAGGAACTCTATCTTTCTAAGAGTTGGTGTCTAACTGTTCATCCAACTGCGGCTCTTGCTCAGCAGGCAAACATGAGTATGAATGAGTATCAAGATTTTGTATACAATGCTACGCTTCTAGATTGGAAAGAAGAGAGCAAGATGATGTTCAAGATGAAGGAACATCTTGAGCGTCACAGAGACATCAGATTCACAGGTCCAGAAACGGATCTCTACGCATCAACCGAGGGACGGATATGGGTAGCCTCAGATGGGAAACATAATATGCCTAGCGGGGAGGTCTTCACAGCTCCTGTTGAGGACACCGTGGAGGGTAAGATATACTTCGATATTCCATTCATGCAACAGGGCAAGGTCATCGAGGGAGTCCGTCTCAGTTTCGAGAAGGGTGAGGTAGTAGATTTTTCTGCTGAGAAAGCTGAAGCGACTCTGAAAGAGATCATTGAGATAGATGAGGGGTCTCGAAGACTTGGAGAGATGGCTATTGGCACGAACCGAGGCATCAAGCAGTACACACTAAACATGCTCTTCGATGAGAAAATTGGTGACACAATCCATTGTGCATTAGGTCGTGCGTACAAGGATAACAATGGAACCAACGAGTCTGCAGTACATGTGGACATGATCAAGACAATGATAGAAGGCGAGGTCACCGCTGGTGATGAAGTCATCTACTCTAAAGGCAAATACTTCTATGAAATGTAAGCTTTACTTCATCAATGCTTGAAGTTTCATCAAGTCGTTTGGAGAACCCTTTGCCTTTATCTTGCCTGTCATGAAAGCGCGGGTGGGACTTAGGGTTCCATCAAGAATAGCCATAATGAGTTCTATAGTTGTTGTGATTTTCAGCTCCGCGCCTTCTTCAATGCCATCAGTGATAGTAGCAGTACCTTTATTGAACACAATATAGCAATCAGCTTCATGATTATCGGTGAAAACTAATTGGAGTGTCGTGTTATAGTTAGCAAAACGTTTCTTGTTCTTGGGTAGCTCAATCTTCCCAACCATTTGCTCCAATGATTGCTTTAGTTCTTCTTTGGTAGGCGACTCGTTCACATCCTAAGTTGAAATGTGTTCATGTTCCAACTTAAATAATCTCTTAGAGACCAACGCATGTTCGCTACCTTCATATCATGGAACTACAACCAAATCAGTAGAATGATGGAGACCGTCGATCGTATAATTCTTGAAAGACTCAAGATAAATTGTAGAACAAGTCTTCAAGATTTCTCAAGAATAACTGGGATCTCAGCAAATGAAGTGAAGAAACGGATTGACAGTTTGGTGACCAAGGGGATTATCAAAGCATTCATTGTTGTACCAAGTCCCCTAATTACAGATGAGAATACAGTAATTTCTATTCTCGAGTTTAACTCTGAACCTCAAGAGAAGAAACTTTTCCAAGACCTCATGAGCAATCCTTCAATTGAAAAGGTTTCTCGACTTCTTGATGGAAGATACATTATGTTTGGGACTTACTTTTCTCCTTCAGAGCTCTCAGGCTTGACACTCCTTCTAAGAAATTTGGATGGGATCAAACAGGTTGAGATGTACTCCAAGTTTCTACGTTACTGGGGGGGGAAAGTAACACTTACGAACGCTCACAAGGAAATCTTGAGATGCCTCGTTCAAGATCCTAGGATGACCGTTGGTGAGATTGCCAAAGAAACAAGTCTGCAATCAGACACGATCAAGAAAGCAATTGACGAAATGAGAGAGAGCGAAGCCTTTCTTTTCACAATCGATACACCGGATATCAAAGAAGGAAGTATTGAGGTCCTAGCCAAGGTGCAGTGGAATGTTGGTAGAACCAGTCATGAACACGTTTTAGGGTGGCTACAGCAGAAATATGCAATCTCATATCTTGGTGAGTATGTTTCAGCAGTTGACCCAACTCTCTTCTTCAATTTCTCAGTGAATCATGTTCAAGAAGTAGAAATTATTGTTCAGAAAGCAAGGGAATCAGGACTAATAACAACCATTGAACCATTGATTCTTTTTCCAGGTATACAATACCATAATCCGCGTCAGAGGAGATTGCTAGACCTACTAATGGAAACCGGGTTCAGTTCATAGCAAACATCAAACGGAGCAATTCAATGAAGGGGGAGTGACGGGATTAGGTCCGTCACTCCGGGCTCAAAACAACTTGCTCAACATCTTCAGCAAGCTCTTCTAGAAGCAGTTTTGCTT
>CAZPWM010000104.1:0-11117 GCA_964590575.1 uncultured archaeon | reverse complement strand
CGTATTTTGTAGTCAATCACCTAATCTTTTCCCTTCAGGTAGTTCATCCAGAAGTAAACCGTCTTTTTCAGCTTTGATGACTGCCTTCTTTGCCTTTGCACCACCAATGCTTTCTAGGGCTCCCGCGGCTGTTTGTCTGACAAAAATCGAATCATCATTAAGTGTTGCAACTAAGGCATCCACTGACTTCTTGTCCTTCCGTTCACCCAATTGAGCCGCTGCGAGAATCCTCACCATGTATCTTTTATCTGTTAGAGCCATAATCAACACGCGAGTTGCATCGGGATGATTCACACTACCTAGCCGCCCGATTGCCCCTAGGCACACCTGTTCATCCTCACTTTTAATATCAATCTCTAGTTCATTCACCATTTCACGATTCATCTTACTGGAAACTTTCTGTGCGGGTGTTTTTTTCTCAGTCTTCTTAGGTGTCGGTTTGACTGTACTTGTCTTCTTGCTGAGCGCTTTCTTTGGCACAGTCTTCATAGCAGGAGTCTTTGCTTTGATTTGAGATTTGGCAGTCTTTTTCTTTGCTTTTGGTTTGCCTTCAGACGTCTTTCCCTCCGTGGCCTTCTTCTTGGTTGTGGTTCCTTTCTTTGATGTTTTAGATGTCTTTGACAAAGCGACTCCCTCTTACATCTCTACAGGATGTTCTTTCAATGAACACTGATTCATATAAAGAGTCTGAACCTTTGACTATAGCGGAAATGCCTTAACAAGTCTATATTCCACCTTTCATCGGTGTCATTATTTGCACGAATTCTCTGCAGCCTGTTCCATTGTTGATACTGCGCTCGAAGCCGCACAGAACAACAAAGCCACAAAGGTATCCATCGTCAATGTAGAAGTAGGAGAATTCACATTTCTCGTGCCTGAGCAACTAGTATTCAATTTTGAAATTGCTAGTAAAAACTCTATTCTAGAAGGAGCTGAGTTGCGAATCAAGACGATTAAAGGTCAACTCCTCTGCAATGACTGTAATTTTCAGGGAGAATCACAAATGGACCCCAACTTACCCAATCAGATTGCTGTTTTCGCACCTATGAAGTGTCCAAAATGCGGAGGTAGTTCAACTAAGATCACAGGTGGAAAAGACTTCGTGATAACAAGCATCGAAGCTGAGGTTTCAGAGTCCGCTTCAGGATAGAAACAACAACTAATGGCGAAAAATGAGTCGTTTAAATGAGTATGGCATTAAGAACGCCATCTTGACCAGGTCTGCTGGTCACCATAGCACGACCCTTTGATGTCTTGATAATCGTACCACGTGTGATTACTTTCCTTCGTTGATAATCCATATTCGCCGGATTTTTCTCAACATCTTGTACTTCAGCACGGGTTGTGACATTCTTTGCTGGATCAGTGACATTTACCTGAATGAGACGTAGGGCTGGTGTCTTCTTGGCTTTGCTTCTGCTGTCGATCGTCATCCTCTTTGCTTCGCCCATTAGGGTTTCAGTTGGAGTGCGACCCATCTGGTGCTTTCTCTTACTTCTTAACTTTCTCAATCGAGCTCCAGTGGATGTTCGTGTTGATCTTCTATGCCAGACGCCCATTTCTGACTACCTCTTGGTTAGGTCAATGACGCTCCTTGCAGATTCGTTTTAAATGTTGCTTCGTGGCTAACTTCTTTTTCATGTCTAGAACGACCTCTTCAAATACTTCCGAGGTTTGCTCTAAGATACCGTAAAGTCAGAGGAAAGAAAATGCCAAAGATTGAGACTGCACACGGAGCTGGTGGCAAGATAATGCAGCGTCTTCTGGAAGACGTTATAATCCCCTCTTTTGGTCGAAGGAAGATTGGGACCATTGGTCTAGATGAAATGGATGATGGCGCCACCCTTATAGCTGCAGGAGCCAATCTAATTGTGTGCACCGATGCCCATACAGTACATCCACTCGTGTTTCCTGGTGGTGATCTAGGAGTATTGGCTGCATGTGGTACGATCAACGATTTAGCTGTCATGGGAGCTCAACCTATTGCAATGACGAACACTGTGATTATCGAAGAAGGTGTTGAGATTGCTACTTTGCAGTCTATACTCAGGTCTCTCAATAGTATCATTGAACCCCTCGATGTAGCAATGATTGCAGGCGATACCAAGGTCATGCCACCAGGCACCCTCGATGGAATTGTGATGTCAACAACAGGCATAGGAATACCCTATCTTGAAGATCCAATCAGTGACAGTGGTGCTAGGATTGGTGATAGCATAATTCTCACTGGACCAATTGGTGATCATGGAACCTCCCTGCTAGCACATCGAGAAGGGTTGAAGTTCGAGACCGATTTGATAAGTGATGTTGCACCTCTCTGGGAACCCATACGCGATTGTCTTGATGTAGGTGGTATTCATGCAATGAAGGACCCTACAAGGGGCGGTACAGCCGTGGCTTTAAACGAGATTGCATCAAAGTCTAAGGTTGAATTTGAACTTCAAGAAGATCAGATTCCCATCCGTCCAGCAGTCCAATCCTTGTGCAATGTATTGGGACTTGATCCGCTTCACATGAGCTGTGAAGGCACAGCTGTGATGAGTGTAGACTCGAAGAAAAGCAATGACATTCTAGATGCCCTTTCTAAACATAAGACTACAAGTGATGCTAAAGTTGTTGGCAAAGTCCTTGATGGTAAGGCCAGAGTCGTGATGCGGACAACAATTGGAGGACGTAAGATTATTCAAGTGCCCTATGGCGAACCTGTTCCTCGTGTATGTTAGATGGTGAAAAAGTTTGAAAGTTTTCAAACCACTAATTGCTTTTCTAGTAGTCTTAGTACTGGTTTCTATAATTGTAGGATTTGCTTTTCCCACTCAGGTGGTCACATTTGCATACTCTCCCACAATCTACCTATTATTTTGTGTAGCACAGGCGGCACACTTCATTGAGGAGAACTATACAAAAGCATGGAATGTTGAAGCACAATTGAGGAAGAATCCTGATGGGTTTCCAAAAGAATCAGTATCTGGTTGAGATTTCTTAGTTGCGTTCAGTCAAGTGCTTGTGCTGCTGAGTTTTCTGTTCTATTTTCCAATCACAGTCCAGGCTTCCTAGGCTATACTTTATGGTCTTGGTATCTCAATAAACGTTATAGCCAATGGGATTGTTCACACTGTAATATTGGTGAAATTCAGGAAGAATACCGGATTTGCGTCTGGACTATTCTTACTTAGCTTTGGAATCTTACTGTGTTTCTCAATTTTCATTCCTCTTGGAATCTAGTCGGGAACCATCCCTGCGGCTTCTTCCACTTCACGTTGGTCTTCAAGTATCCTTTTCATCTTGAACTTGAGCTGAGCCTTGAGTTTCACACGATCATAATCCAGACCAAAGTAATCTGCGAAGAGCTGGGTTGTCGTCAACAACTTCGAACGACCTTCTGGAACTGCATCAATGAACTTCTTGTCAATGAGGTCTTTGATATGATCGTAGCAATGTGTCCCACGTTGCGCAACGAGCTCTGATTGAATGATGGGCTGTTTAAGAGCGACAAAAACCAATGTTTGGAGAGTAGCAAAGGACAAGAGCCCCCCAGGTATCAACTTTCCAACCCGCGGAGTGAGCTCGGGTTTAAGTTGCATCACATAGCGGTCCTTAGGTAGTGCCACCACCTCCAAAGCCCCTTCTCTTTTGTTGTATTCAAAGCTCAAGTCATCAAGTATCTTTTGTGCTGTTGATTGAGATTTTCCAATGATGTCTGCTAGCTCATCCAAGGTCAGTGCTCTGCCTGAAACGTAAAGGGCTGCTTCTAGCGTAATCATATCCTCATCCAACACTATCACCTTAGGTCTTGATATCCGGTTGTATCTCCTCTTCAGGAAGTACATCCTCATCTGTGACCTTGTGCGGTTCCTGAAGTTTTATCCAGATAACACTTTCATCATCCATCCAAATGTCAATGTAATCTCGTGCAAAAAGGAAAAGCAATGAGAAGAAAACACGCACTATTTCTTGTCTAGTATTGTTCATGAGTACGTCAACAAACTTCGACACCTGACCAACTTCCATTATTCTACGGAGGTCCTCATAGACATCAGCGATTGTTTCCTCAATATTGGCTTGGTCCACATTCATCTGAAATGTCAACGGATCCGCCTTTGAGCTATATTTTCGCTTCGTCGGTGTAGAGTGTTGTCTGGCACCTTTGCTGAGGACATGGTCCATCGCGAAAAGTAGTTCCTCTAGGGTCACGCGTCGGTTTGTCAGTCTGAAGGGTGGACGGATGAGTGGAATCACAAGTTCTACTTCATCCTCATCTTCATCTGGCGGCAAAAGACCCAGTTCAACGAGCTCTCTGGTCTTTCTCATGAAAATCACTGAGGCTGAGTACAAAGCATTTCCTGAGATACGAAAGTCGATGTTTCCCAGCCGCTTCATCTCATCAAGGAAACTCCCTACAAGCTTGCCAACATCCACATTCCATGGATCAACTTTGTCTAACTGGAGTACATCAGTAAGAAGTATGTATGGCGGAGTTGCCCAGAAGGGAGAATCGTCATCCATCATGTTGATGCAGCTACCTCCTCCAAATCAACTGAAACAATCCTTGAAATTCCATCTTGGTTTGCAATCCCAACCAACAAATCAGCTTTTCGAACTGTGGTGTCTCTCAACGAAACAACTACAAATTGTGAGTTTTTCGACATTTTTGAGATGAGGAGCGCCACATTATGAGCGTTGACATTATCAAGCGCTGCATCTATCTCATCAAAAATGTAAAAACTCGCCGGGCTGTACATCTGAATCGCAAAAATAAGTGCAAGTCCAGTAAGAGTCTTCTCTCCGCCACTCATAGCATCAAGGGTTACTAGCTCTTTCCCTCGTGGCTTTGATCGAACCGTTATCCCTCCCATCAAAGGATATTCGGGATTTTCAAGCATAAGACTAGCCTCACCATCTGGTGAAAGTTGTGCAAACACAGTAGAGAAGTTGTCTGCAATCTCGTTATAGACCGTGAGGAATTTCTGCGTCTTCTCAGCTTCAAGATCCTCCATGAACGCGAGAATCTCTCGTCGTTCGTTTTCTAGTCCAGTCTTTTTGTCAACGATTTCCTCGTAACGTTCTTTCTCCATGTCATAATCAGTAAGCGATTTCAGGTTGACTGGACCCATAGCTTCGAGCTCTCGCTCAATCTCTTTAATTTTCTCTTCAAGTTCTTCTAATTCCTTGTAGGTGAGTTCACGTTCTTCCTCTCTTTCTTCAAGCGCTTCTTGAGCAACAGCCACAGTGTTCAGTTCAGCAACAAAAGCAACAATATCAGTTTCTAGCCTGTTTTGTTCAGTTTGAAGCCTGTATACAGCTTTCTCATTGGATGTTTGTGCTTCACGAATCTCCTCGTGTCTTAACCTTAGATTTCGTAGGTCTTCCTTTAGTTCAAGTTGGCGAACCCGTTTATCCTTGACAGCATCGTCAATACGTTCTCGCTCCTCTTTGAGCTTTTCAAACTCTTTCTCCCTCTCAGAGAGCCCCATCTGTAATCGTTTTACCTCTTCTTCAAGACCAGGAATTATTGCATCTTGAGCCTGAATCTTGGATTCTATCTCAATTGCCTTTGGTCCAAGTCGCTCGTCAAGTGCCACTCTTACTGAGGTTATTTCACTCTGGAGTTTCTCTCTCTGCCTCTGGTACTGCTCTTGCACTTCCTTCAAATCTTTGATTTCTTGGTTGAGCTTGTTTGCATCCGAGGTCACCAATGTTTCATTTGCTTCGTCACGTTGAGCTCTAACTCGCTCACGTTGAACAGTAAGTTCATCATCTCGCTCCTGGAGGTCCTTAACCTGAGCTTCGAGCTCGCTAATTGTAAGGTTGGCTTTATCTATACGTTCTCGCAGCAGCTCTGATTTTGATTTCAATTCTTCAAACCGCTCTTCAAATCTCTCGAGTTCCATGCGGAGTCTATAGTTTGTTTTTGAGAGGTCTTGAACTTCTTTTTCGTGACTTGTTCTCTCGCTGCGAAGTGTATTTTGTTTACTACGCAGGTCATTCAGAATCTCTTCCAAACCTTGAAGACGCCTGGTAATTTCTGGACTGGTATCTTCCACTTGCAATGATAAACCAACAGCTGCTTTCTGGAAGTACCCTCCTGTCATCAATCCAGAACGTTCTATGAGGTCTCCATCTAGTGAAACAGCTCTTTGACCTTGGAATCCTTGTTTCTTGGCAGTATCAAAATCTTCTGTTACGATAGTATCAGAGAATACAAACTCAAAGGCTGGACGCATTTTTGGGTCGAACTTGACGAGATTCAGTGCGAAATCGATGACACCGTCATCTTTGGGTAATTTTCCTGGAGGTTGTGTTTTGATCTTATCGAGTGGAATAAATGAGGCTCTGCCAATTCTCTCATTCTTCAGAACATTGACACATTCAGTTGCTACCTGTTCATTCTCAACAACAATATGTGAAAGTCTATTGCCTCCTGCAATCTCTAGTGCTACAGCATAATCTGGATCTATAGTTCCAAGCTCAGCTACAGTACCATGAATCCCACCTATAGCGCCTGCATCTCTGAGTTCAAGAACTGTGGCTATTGCTCGTCGTCTCTTTAGAAAGGTGTCTTCTGCCTCCTTCAAAGCCTCTTGACGAGCTTGAACCTTGATGAGTTCTTCCCTTGTCTGAGCCACAATTTTCGCGCTCTCTGCTACTTCTGCATCCACAATAGAGAGTTGTTCAGTTAAACTATCAATCTCTCTCTGATCTTTCTTTTCAAGTTCTTCAGACTTTTCTAACTCTATCTTCCTTTCAGGGATAGTTTCCTTCAGCTGTGAAAACTCAGTTTCAGTTCTCTCTATACTCTCGGTTGCATCTCGGAGTTCCTCGTATGCTAGCCCAAGTTCCCTATTGTCAGATTTTATTGTTGATCGAACCTCGGAAACACCCTCATCTAGATGTCTCATTTGGTTATTCAAATCTTGTAGACGCAACGTAGTTTCATAGTACGCTACCTGCGCTCTCTCTGACATATCCTCAAGCCGAATAATTTCTGCAGTTGTTCCAGCTATCTCTTTTTCAAGCGATGTGAGTTCATTGTTTTTATCAGTCATAATTTGCTCATTATGGCTAATTTCATCTTGAGTAGTTTCAAGATCTTCTTGTAGCGCAGTTCTTTGACTACTGGTTCCATCTAATTCCGCTTGTGCCCGTTCAAGATCTCCTTTTACATGGGTGACTGCAGCAGACACGATACCGTACTGCTCTGATACCCTAGTTGAGTCTCCACCAGTGATTTGATCGATATCATAATCAATTTTCTCAATCTCGGCATCTGTACTTTTTATCCCGGTTTCCACCTCGACGAACTCTTTGACAAGACTCTCTGCTTCCTCAGCACGTTGTGCCTGAGTTTCGTTGATAGTTGCTATCCTCGATTTGCCCTTGATAATGCTCCACGCAAGAATGTCAACCCTATGCTTTCGTATCTGTTTGTGGAGATTTTGATACCTCCGTGCATCCGACATATCACCCTCCAATTTCTCAAGATGCCGACGACGTTCTTGAAGCTGCATGTCGACCTTACCTAAGTTGCTCTCGCTCTCAGCCAGTTTCTTCAGAGCTTTGTCCTTCTGCTCATCGTATGCTGATATCCCTGCAATCTCTTCAACCAATTTACGTCGCTCACTAGGACTGACCTTGACCATCTGAGCGATTTCCCCCTGAAGGACAAGATTGTATCCATTAGGGTCAACACCAATGGCGCCTAATACATCCAACACCGCAGAACGTGTCACTACCTTTCCATTGATTCGACATACTGATTTTCCCGAATCATCCAGCTCTCTCTCAATCACAACACGATCTGCATCAATCTGAAGCTTCCTGTCTTTGTTGTTGAAATGGAGCTCTACCACAGCAGACTTTGCTTTCGGAGGCATATTCGGTTTTGGAGGCGAGTAAAGCAAGTCTGAAAACACAGTAGCACGAAGAGTCTTAGCGCTGAGTTGTCCTAGAACGAAAAGAATAGCATCAATCACATTGGACTTTCCTGAACCATTTGGTCCTACGATGCAGGTGAATCCTTGGTTGAGCCTAATACTGACTGAATCTCGACCGAACGATTTGAAGCCCTTGCATACCAGCTTCTCAATGTGAACCAAGTCCCGTTCCCTTCCGGCAAGTTACAGTCAGAACAACCCTGGCGTGACCAAGTGTGTTATTCCGATGTTACAGAGTCCTAAATACGGTTGGTATGACCATAGTAATACTCCAGCTACATCTGGATTACGTATTCAGGCTTAGAGGGCATCCTCCAATCCTTGAAAAGTCTAACTCTGTTGCCTTTTTTCGCGCGCTCTACGCAACTATCCGCAAGAGTGCTCTTCGTAGAGCCATCCTCAGAAGTCCTAATGATTCACGTGCGCCTTCGCCTGCAATTCCTGCCAACACAATTTTCACGTCGCCAAGGATGACAATAAACCCGTGGTCCGATGCAATACTGACTTCCTTCAGACCTCCCTTGTCCAGACCAGCGGCAAGCTGGGAAGAATTGGTTGCTATCTTCACGGCAAGCTCCGCGATATCAGAGTGTTTTGTTCCTCCACTGATTGTATGCCCGAATAGTACTTTTCCCTTAGCATCGCATATGACAATGCCTTCCAAATCTGCATTAGCAGCCATCGTTTCTTGTACGACTTGTTCAATCTTTGCTTGGTCCACCATCTGTGAGTTTTCCTCCTAAGAGGTCTGAATTGTCTACACTGTAGTTCAATAAATAGGTGTGTAAATATGTTACGTCTATGTGTGTTATTCTCTTTTTTTGGAGATTCACACTTATTCAGGTATCGTGATAGCACTTAAAACCACTCATGCAAAAGTCCGCCCATATATTTTAGGAGTCGAATAATAGATGCCTATGTTGAGAACTAGCTCAGAATCCTTTCCTGCTTCGAGGAAGGTACTGAGCGACATTCCATATGTCTTGCGTGTAGAATTTGGTCATCTAGCGCATGAGACAACCAAGATTGTAGGAAAGCCCATAGCATGCCACAAGTGTAATGGTTTCCTTCTTAGTTTGGACCAAATCCAAGAGGATTCAAAGGTCGGTAAGCATTTTGTATGCCCGTTCTGCGGGACTCTTAACGTGATAGAAGGTGAGATTTTTGTAGCAGGTGATGACACTGATTTCACTATTAAACCACCCCCAGATACAACTACTGATACAGTATCCGTAGGCGGACGTTCATTCCTTGGACTTATTGATGTATCAGGATCAATGGCTGGTGCAAACCTAGCTGCAGTCAAACGAAGTCTGAACACATCCATTGACAGTCTTGCGGCAAATGCGCCAGACACAATGTTCGGTCTGATAGAGTTTGAGAGCTCAGTCATAGCCAGAAATCTAGAAAATGGAAATCCTATCGAACTTCCGAGAGACTCCTTTGCAAGCCTAAAGGATATCATGGAGTCTACAAAGAAACTGCTTGATACGGTAAAATTAGTGGGTGTAGGAAAGAATTCGGATCGGCTAAAGAAACATGTACAGGCGCTTCGTGACCAAGGTGGAACCGCTCTGGGTCCCGCAGTAGGAATGGCCTATGTTATTGCCAAGCATCGTAATGTTGGAAGAGTGGTTCTTCTGACTGATGGGTTAGCCAACGAAGGAATTGGCGCGCTTGAAGGATACCAAGTGACCCCTGCAAGCACATACTACGAAGACCTAGGAAAGATGTTCATGGAGCTAGGTACTGCAGTGGATGTCGTTGGTATTGCATCTGGTGCGGGTATGGAACTTCAGACCTTGGGTCTCTTGCCAGAGGCTACAGGTGGCCAGATGTACTATGTCACTCCAAATGAGCTTGACCGAAGTCTTGCTGAACTGGCTGGAGCATCGCTTCTTGGTAGGGATGTAGAGGTTCGCCTCATAACACCCCCTGGCGTCACGGTCAAAGACGCATCTGGAGTTTCCCGAGCTGTAGTTGACCAGCTAAAGAAGACAAGTGAGAGTAAGATTGGAGCTGTAGGTGAGAATCATGAACTTTACTTCGAGATTGAACCCGAAACGGAAATCAAAGAGTCTGAAGTACCAATACAGGTCCAAGTAACTTACACGGATGAAGCAGGTGCTCGAAGAATCCGTTCACTCACCACCAAACTTCATGTTACGAAAAATGAGGACGAGCTGATGAAAACTCTCGACCCAACGGTGGGTGCTACCTTTGTGACGCAGAAAGCTGGTGAGGAATCCTTCCGCGGTGACAGAGAAAAAGGACGAAAGCGAATTGCTTCCTACAGAAAGGCTCTGAAGACAAAAGCTGGGGCCGCTCCTGCAAGTGTCCAAGCAATGTTAGACAAGACTGACAATGTTCTGAACAACGAGGAGGAGGAGATTACTCGTCAGGAAGAGATGCTAGAACGAGCACCTTCAGCGGCCCCTTCTGGAGCAGCAGACGAGGCGTTCACTGGCAGTCTTGCTCAGAGTAAAAGAAGCTCAAAGAAACTCTTTGACGAAAAGGAAGAAGAATAGCTCTCTTGATATTACAATAAACGGTCGTGCTCTATTCACAGGCACGACCTCACCTATTTTTCTATGTAACACAACCGTTTCCCGAAACCTAGACAATCTTGAACATTAGAGTCCTTGATTGATGTTCGGTTTCTGCTTCTCAGAGGCTTGCTCTGAATAAATCCTGATGATTTCCAAAGTCTTACATCCTCTCCACAGACAGTTAGAGTCTCCGGCAAACTGACGGTGACTTTAGCTCGTCCCAGTAGGCTTTGTGAACCAATGAGGGAGCCAGAGGATTGTTCTGACAGGACAATAAAAAGACATACAATTTTCACTTCTACTAGAACATGAATTTAATGCATGTCTAAGTCTATTACAGCTGTAACACAACCCCAAATATTCTTCAAATGCGCAAATGAACCCTGTGGACTGGTAACATATCTCCACAAGTCTAAAATAGTCAACTGCGGCGTATTTGGTAGTGCACAGTTGAAGCAGCGAGGATTCTGCACGTTGATTAGCCAAGAAAAACTCCAAGGGATTCTTTCCAAAATCAAGTCACAGGAAGGAGTCCGAGGGGTTGTTGTAACAAACATGGATGGTCTACCACTTATCAGTGACCTAGACTCCGAAACGACATAGAACGTCTCTTCAAAAATAACCTCCCTCGTTG
>CAZPWM010000103.1:0-11144 GCA_964590575.1 uncultured archaeon | reverse complement strand
TCAAACGCGTAATGGATGTCTTTCACAGTCTTGCAATGAATGACATAATCTTGATGTGCGATGTCACACAGTCTCTGACCCAAGTCATGGATAGTGTCAGTCCATTTCCAACCATGTTTGGATGTGGTGTTAGCAGATCCATCCATCATGTTATCAAAGACACAGTCCAACCCCGACCTACTCAGAGCCTCATAGGCTAGAAAGTCTCTACCCTCTCTGTTGAGAACAAGAGAGTCCCGCTGATTGGCAGTATATCGCACTGGATGTTCATGAAGGTCAATTATGATATTCTTCTCATAGAACTCTTCTACCCTCTCCTCTTCAGCCTTTGAGAGCGGGACTAAGTATGACCAGTCTTTTGGTGTTGCTTCCCTGAACTTGAATTCCTTGTAGTCAATTCCAGGTTCTAGATAATCATAGGCTTTGTAGCCCGAGTATTTCTTTCCTCTTCCCATTTTATACGCTCCCATTCATTCTTTGAAAATTGTACCTACAAGCTTCTTGAAGTCCGCGGCAGGGTATGTCACACGACTCTGAGATATGCCCATATCAACAAAACTCTCTGCAACCTTGATTGCTGCACTAAGTGGATTGATGACCGGGATTCCTACATCCCACGTAGTGTTGGCAGTCCGAAATGCCATTGACATACAACCCAAGACCACAGCGCCTGCTCCATTATTCTTAGCCTTGTTGATTGCAATTGTGGCCTGCTTGATGACTGCGTTAGGATTGTCACTCCACATCTCCGTAATCGGCATTTCTACGAACTCAACCGAAGCCAGTCGACTGTTAATGCCCATCTCCCGTGTACGTGCGACTATGTCGTCCGCAACATCAAGCCCTCCCGCCTGCTTTGGAGATATCACACTGAAACGATCTGCTACCATACATGCGATATGATAAGATGATTCTGCAGGACCAATGACTGGAATATCCATCAGTTCTCTTGCAGCACCGAGTCCAGGGTCTCCTGCACATCCAATGATGATTGCATCGAACTTGTTGTCCTTTCGAAGTTTGAAGAGCCACTCTAACAGTGGTCCGATTGACATGTATACTTCAATTTCGGATTCAATAGATAGGGGTCCTTCTCCGACCTCTTCAACTGTGACCTTAGTTCCTGACCTGGCCAGCGAGTTCGTGACCTCTTCACGTCGTTTGATCTCATCATCCGGCATCCCATCACCGGGTATAAGATAGAGCAGTTCCACTAGACACACCTTCCATCATGACGAGGGCTATCGGGTATTATACCCTTTCGAGTTAGGTATTTCCTAGATTTCAGTTTCGCTTCTTGAGGAAGACTACAACTAATACGATAACGACTATGACTCCACCTCCAACCAGAACATAGGGAGTTAGGTCTGGTTGAGCCAATCTTTCCACTATCACGTTGAATACTGCTGATCTTGTGAACCCTCCCGTGTCACTGACTGAAACATTGAGTCCATATGTGCCAAGTGCTAAATTCACAGTGTTGGTAATCACACCGTTGGAATCTATCCCAAAGTTTGCCGTGTCATTCAATGACCAGCTGCCGATTTCAGAGAAGTCTGTGGCATTGAGGTCATATCTGAAGTCTTGGCCCACTACAATAGCCTGATTTGTGGGTGGTTCTGGGTCCCATTCAGGTGGGGCTGCATCATAGTCCACTGTGTCACTCACAACTATGTTGTCTATTGCGGGTCCTGCTCTTGTCGAAAAGATAAACTGGTTGCATGTGGTGTGTTGTGTATCTTTGTATCCTAGAACTAATGTTTCATTCACATAGACATAAAATTGGCCTGTGTGATCTCTTGTAATAATGATGTGTTTCCATCCGAATATATCGTCGTAGTCCTGAGACGCTAACTCGACTGCAGTTCGTCCCCATGGGCTGTCAGAGAGAAAGCTCTTGCCTGCCCGGAATCTTGTTTGAGGATTGGCTTCATATTGCCCTGTTACTATTTGTAGCCAGTATGTCTGTTTCATCCAGACACTAAAGTCCCATTCAATCGAGATGAATGGAATCACAATCTCGTGTATCGATGTGTCAACGACATCTACATCGAAGGTCCACGTCCCATATGCTACTGACCTGTTGAGTGCTGCGATACTGAATTGAACACCCGTAGATCTCAATGCACCATCCACAGCTGAGAAGTTGCCTGGATATACATCGTAAGGGGGATACCCGCCAATTCCAAAAATACCCCATTCAGAAATATTGCCATCATCGAAATCATAGGACCATACTTCCGTAGCTGGCTCATGTTGTTCAACTGGAATAATAGTTAGTGTCTTCATCGGACTTTCCTTAACCGATATGATCGAGCTTACGAAGAAGAATACAAAGACGAGTGCGATGAGTTTCAGTCTCTTGTTTTTCAAATTCTTACCTCCGCTTCTTCATGAACACTACAACGAGTGCAATTATGAGTATAGAACTGACACCTGCAACAGCAAAGAGAGTGAGATCTGGTTGAGCAGTACTTTGTACAGACTGCACAGTCACACTGAATACTGATGCATTTGTGAAACCAAGCGAGTCACTTACTGAAACATTGAGCCCATATGAACCAAGTGTGAGAGCAGTAGCGTTTGTAATCACTCCATTTGAATCAATGGCAAAGTTTGAGGTGTCATTCAAGGCCCAAGTTCCTAATCCTGAGAAATCCGTAGCGTTGAGGTCGTACCTGAAGTCCTGACCTAGTTCTATTACCTTGTCTGTTGGCTTTGGGTCAAATTCGGGAGGCGCTGCATCAAAATCAACTGTATCGCTCACCACAATGTTATCGATTGCTGGTCCTGCTTTTGCTCCAAAAAGGAATTCATTACATGTAGTATACATAGAATCCTTGAATCCAATAATCAAGGTTTCATTCATGTAGATGTAAAACTGACCGTTGCTCTCTCTAGTTATAATGAAGTTCTTCCAACCAAGTAAGTCATCATAGGGATAACGCCCAACCCAAGTTACACTTCTTGGAGCTGGACTATCAGATGTAGGAATTACCCTACCTACCTGCAATCTCGGTTGGGCACTAGTTCCATACAATCCGGTAATAGCTTGTAGAAAGTAGCATTCCAAACCATTAGCTTCTATAGACCAGCTGACCGTAAGAAATGAGATGACGATCTCATGAATCGATGTTTCAACAATATCCACATCAAACATCCAGGTACCATATGCTACTGAGCTGTTGACAGTTGCGATATTGAAGTAATCTCCAGTGGCTCTCAAAGCACCGTCCTCTGCTGAAAAGTTGCCAACTTCTTCAGTGTAAGGCATGGTTCCTTGATTCCCGTAGAATGCCCAATCAGACAGATTTCCATCATCAAAATCATAGGACCAGACTGCAGTTGCTGGATTGTAGTATTCTAATTGAGTATTGAATGCTGGTGTCAAGGGAGTTTCCACTGCCATAACCGCCAAACCCATGATAGCCATGGCCGAGATGACTGCGATGAGTTTCAGCTTCTTGTTTTTCAAATCCTTTCCTCCGATTCCGCATTAATTTTGGAACAATGCAATAAATTCAGTCAACTTTGTAATAAATTAAATTAAAGTTAGCATACGCTCAAAATACACCAATTGAAAGCAAAGCTATATTGAGCTCCTTTGCCATCTCCATGACATGACTATCCTACGAACTCCAGAATCCCGTTTTGAGAACCTTCTAGACTATAATTTTTCACCAAACTATCTGGAGATAGATGGTCTTAGAATTCATTACGTCAACGAAGGTCCAAAAGAAGCACCTCCCATCCTCTTAATGCATGGAGAACCATCTTGGAGCTACCTTTACAGAAAGATGATTCCTCCTCTTGTTGAGTCTGGATACCGGACAATTGCTCCAGATCTCGTTGGATTTGGTAAATCCGATAAACCCTCAAGAATTAAGGATTATAGCTATCAGAGACACGTTGACATAATGGTGGAGTTTGTGAAGCATCTAAATCTCCAAAACATCACATTGTTCTGCCAAGATTGGGGCGGTTTGATCGGTCTCCGTGTGGTTGGAGAAAATCCGGAGAGATTTGACAGGATAGTTGCTGCAAATACTGGATTGCCTTCAGCAAAGGGAATCAAGGCAAAGATTGGATACCCCCTCTTCAAGCTTCAAATCAGACGTCTAGGAACAGTGACACCAAAACAATTCCAAGAGAATCCAAATCTCATGACATGGGTTGCATTCTCACAGACAGTTCCTGAACTTCCAATAGGTAGTCTCATTCAATCTTCGACAGTGACTAATCTCTCTCCAGAGGTTGTGAAAGCTTATGACGCTCCTTTCCCGGATGCATCGTACAAAGCAGGTGCACGAATCTTTCCATATTTGGTTCCTTCACAATTATCAGAAAATAGAAAGGTCTGGGACAATGTTTTGACAAAGTGGAAGAAACCATTCCTCACAGCGTTCAGTGATAATGATCCAATCACAAAAGGAGGCGAAAGATACTTTCAGAAGATGATTCCTGGAGCACAGAACCGTGAGCATGTAACCATAAAGGGTGCAGGACATTTTCTTCAGGAGGACAAGGGCGAAGAGCTCGCTCAGGTAATAATGGATTTCTGCAAATCATCATAGATATTTCGGGATGGTCTTGATTAGTTCTTCAATAGACCCAACAATCTCACCATTGATCTCAATAGCGCCAAGAACATACTGATTCTTGTACATCCTTCCAGGACCTTCTCTATTACTCCGAATATCTGTATACAATCCGATGATGGGAATTCCTGAAGCATATGCAACTCCAATCTCACAAGCAACGCCAGTGTCGATTGGGAACTGGTCCAGACAAGCAACCACGATGTCTGATGACTGAAGTTCTGTAGTGTCAACACGGAAAATCTCTTCATTGGTTGGGTCTGCATCCTCTGTGAATGCCTCTTGGGGGAGAAAGATGGTGTGTCCCTCCGCTCGTACCCGCTCGACACTATCTTCGTTGAATTTTCGATCTGCATAAGAGAACAATGCGTTTGCCCAGTAGATCTTTGCCTTCTTCATCAATTACCACCTGGAGGGTTACACATCAGACACGTCCATTCTGCTGTCTGCGGATCGTAGTTGAACACATGAAAGAACCTTGCCTCTCTCCGTGTCTGTTCTTGAGCATCCAGTAATTCCTGCAATCATATCTCCTCTAACAGATAGTTGTTGCATATCGAACATTCCAGCTACTTATGCTTCCTCATTAGCAGTAGCAATAGAGATTATATTAGAGAAATTCCCGGCAGAAAACAGTCTATGATAGATTGGTGTCACTCTGATGACGTGTTATTTCAAGAACTCTAGGATGAAAGAATTACTTCGTGATATTGAGGTCGAAGCGACTAAAGAGAACATAAAGATAGTCGATGAGATCCTTCATGAAATGTTGAGTGTAGACTATCCTAACTGCGCTGCAACATGGAAGGTGCTTCGTGAAAAACTCAAATACGATGGTGAGGGATTCAAGGAACGGCTCAGGATCATAGTACATTCTCGTCTATAACTCCTGCATATCCGCTTCTTAGCATGTTTATTGATATTCAGCTATCCTTTTTTGGGTAAATGACAATATACTGGATTGCGTAAAGGAGGTTCCGACAATGGTTGTTGTTATTGTTCTAATACAGGTCAAGGCTGGAAATGCAAGTGCTGCTTTTGCTGAAATTGAGAAAGTGCCAGATGTCCAACACGTTCACATGGTGACTGGCCCATATGACATCATTGCATATGCTGATATTCCTGTAAAGGCAGGGTTTAGGAAACTGGTTGAAAGGATTCATGATGCACCTGGCGTAGAAAGAACTGAGACCTGCATGGCAATCTAATCATTGAGGTAGCAGTTTGGCCTATACACAGGACCATGTGTGTCCATATTTGAACAGCAGGCATGCCTCCATACCTTCCAAGTGGATTGTCAGTGTTAATAATATCATTCAATTCTCTGAGGTGTCGTTGTGCAGTTACTAGAAAACGTTCTTCTACATGGTACTATCTTTGCAGTACTTCTCACAATCTACCTGCTTGCTGTAATGCGAAGTTTGAACCCTCGAATCTGGGCTTTCAGTGACTATCCGAAAGAGATTACAGACCACGTTCCACATCAGACTAAGAGGGAGAGAAAGATTGGTGCGTATACTGGGATTCCGTTCTTCATTTTAGGAATAGGATTTCCTTTGGTTTCTACCATGATGCTTGAGGGTCTCTATGGCGGTACGCTCCCGCTATTGGATGCTTTTCTGAACTTTTTTGGTATTGTGATGTTTGGCAACATCGCTGATTTTGTTTTCCTAGATTACCTGATTGTTGGTACCATAACTCCAGATTGGGTGATAATTCCTGGAACCGAGCACATGCGGGAAAAGGAGTACAAAGACTTCAGACTCTTTCATGCAAAAGGACATGTACGTGCGTTAATCCCTTTGGCGATTCTATGTCTAATTTTTGCTGCAGCTGTTGTTTATCTATAGAGCGAGAAACTCTGGTGAAGAACATCGAGCTTGTCTAACGACCCGCTGCATACAAGACAGCTGTGGTTGTTTCAAGAAAATTACTACTCTCACCGAGTTCACTAGTGAGATTTGTTCGGGAAACAGCAAAGTAGTCTGATTCAGAACTCATGATGCCCTTTGGACCTTCCATCTTGAGACGCATTAGAAATGCCACTACCCTTGCGGTGGCGCTTTCTTTTCCAATAGGCTTTCTCGTGTCTTTGTAATGCTCAACAACGAGTCTTTCAACAAAAGTGATCCGCTCCCAAAAAGCACTGGCTTCACAATGAAGTTTGAATGCTACAACATCCCCCAGTGAGTCGAGAATGAAGATGCCACAGGTGTTTCTGGGTAGACTTCCAACAATCACCTTGTGAACATACTCAGTCAAGATTGTTCTACTTAGACTCCGTCTGATATGAGTAGGTGTATCAACTCGTACGATTGGGACTATCACAATTCCTGGGTACGAAAGTGGTTCACTCAGGCTCAATATGTTCCCTTTGAGAATCTCGTCCGCCACAACTCTCACGCACTCAGACCCACTCATCTCTTCTCCTCACGAACAATTGTAACTCTATTACATGTTACGTGCCACACAAACGAATATAAACTCTTCCAATCGCGGACATAGCCCCCAAAAAAAGATAGTATGCCGCGCTTTTATGGCTTATTTTGCATCACATTGCCAGAAGATTGCCAATTTCTCCACCGTATTGAATGAATGATTCTTCGACACCTGCATTAAGAGGACCTTCCCTTCCATGAACAGTTGCTGAAACGCGCGGTTTGATAATTTGCATCTTCATTCGCTTCATGAATCCCTCAATGGATCGGGTTGCACTATTTTCGAGAAATGACAGACTTGCTTTCATTGCTTTCAGCGTAAGATAGGAAAGGGGGTTGTACTGATAGACAGAAGGGTATTTTCGTAATGACAAAAAAGAAGACGTTTTGGCTCAAAGCATATCAAGAAACTGTGGAGGATCGAAAGCTAGGTCCAGACTTTAAGCTGATTGAGTATCTTGATATCCTCCCCAAGGGTCCTGTCTTAGACTTAGGGATGGGTCGAGGACGTCATGCACTCTTCTTTGCTAAACTGGGTAGGGCGGTTGAGGGAGTTGATATATCTACGTTCTCTAAAGGACTGCCAGAAGCCATAGAAGCAGAGAATCTGGATCTTACTTATCATAAGATGGACCTGCAAGACTTTACAATTCCGAAGGCTAAGTATGCACTGATAATCGCCTCAAAGATCCTCCAGCTGTTTCGCAAGGCTGACATTGAGCTACTTGCAGAGAAGATCCAAGCTGGTCTGATGCCGAAAGGGCTACTCTATATTTACACCTTCTCTGTGGAGGACCTTCAACACATCACGAAATGGGATGATATAGAGAAGGTGGAGGAAAACACCTTTTATCACGCTGAGTACAATGCTCACTTTCACTTCTTCACTAGAGATGAGATTCTAGACCTCTTTCCAAAACTAAAGCTTCAATACTACACAGAGGGATTAACCTTCAACCGAACACCATCCCGGCCGCGACTCAATGGTGTAATCCAGTATGTCGGGCAAAGGATGCGCTGAAGCAAAAGCTGGGTGTGTGCAGGAATGGTCGAACATGAGATTGACGACAAGAAGAGTGCGGTACCGTTTACAGCTCGTCTTATCGCCTACTATCGTGCTCAAGAGTCTAGACATGAAGACCCTCTCATTATAGACTTCTTCGCAGAGCTTCTTGCCGGTGACATGACATCATATATCAGTGAACACAAACGTGCTAGCGGGACTAGCGATTATGCTGTGGTCCGAACCCACCATATTGACAATCATGTCTTGGCGCCTTGGTGTGATACACATAAGCAGTCACAGATTGTTCTGCTGGGTGCTGGCCTTGATGCACGGGCTTACCGCATTAATCGACTCAGTGAAAACGACCACACGGTCTTTGAGGTTGACTTTGATATTGTAAATAGCTATAAAGCAAATATTCTCAAGGATGAAAAACCATACTGTAGGCTTGTACGAGTGTCCACCAATCTCTCAGAACCTGGCTGGGCAACTGAACTCTTGAAGGCTGGATATCGCCAAGATATTCCCACACTCTGGTTATTGGAGGGGTTAGTCTACTACTTAGAGCAGAACGCGGCCAAATCGCTTCTAAAAACTGCAGCTAAGATTTGCACTGGCGGGAGTCAGATTTTCACAGATGTTTGTGTCCCTGGGCTCACTCTGGCTGAATATGGCCCATTTATGAGGCATTTCAAGTGGGGGCTAAACAAAGAGGACGTATCCCTGTTCTTTGCTCATTCTGGTTGGAACGTTTCATGTGCATATGCTGATGACCATGATCTGGGTCGTGATGTGGGTCAGAGGGGTCTCATCTTTGTAAGCGGAAAAATGGATCTTTCAAAACTAGGTGCTACTGTTGTATTTGCCACGGACACTGAGCCATTGGGGATTCCTGAGTCTGAACTGCAATCATATTCGAAGGAGTTCTTGATGAGTATCATACCTGAAATTGATGGAATTATCCACTCCTACAGGAGGAATCCCGAGGAAGGAATGAATCTCTATCTTGATTTCATCGAACGTAAACGGTCCACATTACAGAGCCTTATCAAAAGCATTGGTAGCGTCCTTTCGATAGGACACATATCACCAAGACTACTTCGGGATCCCGCCATGGTCGAGCTCA
Organism: uncultured archaeon; assembly: GCA_964590575.1. GTDB lineage: Archaea > Asgardarchaeota > Thorarchaeia > Thorarchaeales > Thorarchaeaceae > SMTZ1-45. The sequence continues at coordinate 1,976 of CAZPWM010000103.1, read as the reverse complement.
AATCCCCAAAGGAGGAGGAGGCTCACATAGTTGGATACTTCAAGGCATTGCTATTTCTAGGATATTGCGGAACAAAAGGGATTGCCGGTGAACAGTTTTCCTCCACAGACATCTACTCGGAGGGTCTGAAGGCATCAAGCTTCGACAGCATCCACTCACTTGTTACACTCATACAGGATGAGATTGCTAAATCTTAAATCATCTCACATAAGACTGGTTCCAGAAGAAATGAGGAATTTACGATGAAGAAAGTCTTGATAATTTTCGACTCGACTTATGGTAACACAGAGAAGCTTGCTAGAGAAATAGCGGCTGGAATTAGTGAAACCGCAAAAGCTGAGTGTATGGTTATAGGGATTAACGAGGTCAGCGTTCATGATTTTAGCATCCTTGATGGAGTCCTTCTTGGAGGACCAATCCATATGTTTAGAGCTGCACGTGGGATTATAGGTGCCACAAAGAATGCCATCAAGAAAGGCCTGGATGGTAAGCTAGTAGGTGCTTTTGAAACGTATCAAGCTCCTGGGCATTCGGGTCGAGGAGTGAAATCAATTGAGGAAATGGTTGCAGAGGGAGCCCCGGGTGTTAGGGTACTCTCTCCAGGACTCTCCTCACTTGTAGATGGTCGAAAGGGTCCACTCAATGCTGCAGAACCAGCCAAGGCACGAGAGTTTGGTAAACGATTTGCACAAGAGCTCGGCGATTAAGGATAGTACGAAAGACGGACAATCCATTGCTAGAAACCTCCGTCTTTTATTCTCCAAAATACTCTGAGATGGCATGAGCACCAGAATACTCCACATAGTATCACTTGTTATTCTGTTGGTTTCTGTTCAGGCTGTTTCTGGATATTCAGACATCACTTCAATCAGACCGACTTCCATCAGTTATTTTCCTGATGATGAATGGGCCTCAACATCTCCTGAAGAACAGGAAATGAATTCAACCATCTTGGATGAGATGATGCAATATATTGAGGATTCGTCATCTCCAATGCACGGACTCGTCGTGACAAGAAATGGATATATTGTCAAAGAAGGATACTGGTCTTATTACACAGAAAGTATGACTCATCACATCTTCTCATGCACAAAGAGCTTCACTGGGACACTTGTGGGAATCGCTATCAAGGAAGGGTTCATTGATAATGTGAGTCAACGGGTCATTGACTTCTTTCCAGGAATGACCATTCAAAATCTGGACTCTCGAAAAGAATCAATGACCCTTGAGCATGTCCTTACTATGACAACCGGTCTTGATTGGAACGAGTGGAACAACTCCTATCAGGACCCAACCAATATGTACAATCAGATGTTTGGAAGTTCCAATCCAATTCAGTTCTTTCTAGATCTCCCAATGGCACACGAACCGGGAGAACAGTGGATGTATACCACCGGTGCTTCACATTTGCTCTCTGCAATAATCCAAGAAACAACGAACATGACAACACGTAATTTTGCTATGGAGTATCTCTTTGATCCATTGAATATGACAATTGGCGCCTGGAATGTTGACCTGCAAGGTATCAATAATGGTGGGACCCAACTCTACGTGACCCCCCGAGTAATGGCGAAGTTAGGTCTTCTCTACCTAAACAATGGTACATGGGATGGTCAACAGATACTTCCCGCGGATTGGGTCACTCAGGCATCATCTCCTCATGCTAGCATCTATCCCGATACGGACTATGGCTACCAGTGGTGGATTGACACGCCTCATGGAATATACCACGCAGCTGGCTCCAATGGGCAGTACATTTACGTTGCTCCTGAATACGGTGTTGTCGTTTCAATGACTGCGAATGCTGATGAACCTGGTGAAGATATTCATGAAGACATTCTCCAGTATATTCTGAATTCAATAACAGATTATGAGCCATCTATTTCTAGTGGATGGATTGATTTCCTCCCTCTAGTTGTTGTGGCATCAATAGCGATTGGTGCGATTATTCTCGCCATCATCTATGTGAAGAAGTC
>CAZPWM010000102.1:0-11539 GCA_964590575.1 uncultured archaeon | reverse complement strand
AATTGCTCAATAGCGTTCGTGGTTGTCCGTTCTTGCCAAAATCCAAGAGTGCTACTCAGAAGAACGATAATGATAATTATCAATCCATCAATGTTATCGCTTGCTAATAGTGCAAGAGTCGCAGAAAACAAAAGAATCAATATTATTGGGCTTTTGAATTGACGCAAGAGAAGTGAAAGCGAGTCAGTTCGTTTCTTGGGTTTGAGTCTGTTAGGTCCATATGAAAGAAGTCTTGCTTTTGCTTGGTCTGAAGTTAAGCCAGATATTCCTGTATCTAGTGAAGTAAGTAGCTGATCTATTTCCTCAGACCAGAACACTTGCGTCATAGCCTACACTACATTTGAACAGGTTCTGCAACTGCTTATATCAGTTGCACTCAAGTTCCTTGTAATTTGAAATTAATAATGAATTCAGTTTCTACGTCTTGCTCGTTCAGATGCTCTTGCGCGTGTATGTTCGGCCATATAAATCATGAAAAAGAGGATAGCACCAATCACCAAGAAAAATGCATCCTGAATTAGAAGACGTTCAAGTGCAAGAGTGATACATAGAGGAAAATAATGAAGAAAAGCCAGTGCCAATACAACATAGTGATTCTCGAATTTTCCTCCGAAAACACCAAGTGCTAATAGGAGAACTAGACTTAGTAAAGACACCAAAGTCAGAATAATCTGAGGAACAATCAGAGCAGATGTGAATGTGATTAGCTGAATAAGCGTGATCAACCAATTACCATAGATTCCAATTATTATTCCTTCAAACAACATTAATTGTTCATTTGAATGAGCAGGTTGATTCATGTTTTCAGAAGTGGACATTGTGAATAAAAAATACTGCCGCTTAATAAAAATCTGATGACCAGCTAAAATTGTAGAATGAAATAGTGCTCATCAGTATCAGGAAATAGTCGTTCCTGGTTCACTTAACCCTTGAGTCTTTCAAAATATACCTTAGAAACATGCTGTCCTACTTTTTGTCGCACCGTTGATTTTATAATGAATCTTGATTCATTATAAAACAGGGTTGTTCCAATTACGAGTAATATTTGGAAACAATCTTGAGAAGGTGTCATAAATGACCAAAGCTGATTCAAAAGCTAAGGATATGGTTTCTCCTGAAATTAGAGAGAATATGAAGGATGTGAAACATAAGATTGTTGTACTCTCAGGAAAAGGCGGAGTTGGGAAGACTACAGTTGCTACGAACTTGGCTGTGTCGTTCGCAAAGAGGGGTTTGAAATCAGGTATCCTTGATGTTGACATCTATGGTCCAAATGTGCCGAAACTATTGGGATTAGAAGGAAAACATCCTCAAGTAGAGAATAATGCAATCATTCCGATAAGAGGTCCTCTTGATCTCAAAGTGATGAGCATGGGATTTCTTCTTCAAAATGCTGATGATGCTGTTGCGTGGAGAGGACCACTTGTTGGAAAAGCCATTCAACAGTTCTTGAGCGAGGTCAAGTGGGGAGAGCTAGATATCATTATAGTTGATCTTCCTCCTGGCACAGGCGATGAAATCCTAAGTATTCTCCAGTCCATTCCCGAGATTGATGGTGTTGTTATTGTATCAACCCCGCAGGAGGTGGCTGTGCTTGATGCGCGTAGAGCAATTCGGCTTGTTCAGAGGATGGGAGTACCAATCTTAGGGATCATTGAAAATATGAGTGAGTACGTATGTCCACATTGTGGAGAGTCCACCAAGTTATTCGGGGAGGGAGTGACTCAGAAGGCGGCGGATGAGTTAGGAGTTCATCATCTGGGCTCTTTGCCGTTAGATCCTAGAATTATAAGCCTCTCTGACAAAGGGACTCCATTTGTAGTGGAGGATCCAGACTCCAAGGCTGCCAAGGCTTTTGGTCAAGTTGTTGAACAGCTCAGCAATAAAATTGGGATGTGAAAAGAAGGAAGGAGGTGAAGATAAGTGAGAGGAGGATATGGACGCTCAGGCAGTCGCGGTCAATGGCCAGGAAACGGGCCATTCAGAAACTTACCGCCTTGGGAGAGACCCGGCTGGCTCTATGGACGCGGTTCTTGTTGGTATATGGGATATCGTCCAAGCGTTGGCGCTGCATTCCCCGCATTTTCGACAGGTGCTGATCTGCAAGCTCTGCAGAGTCAGAAAGGGCTTCTTGAAGAGCAAATCAGGAATCTTCAGGATAGTCTAAAGAATGTCGAGAAGCGTTTGTCAGAGATTCAAAAACAGGAGTGAGATGCCTACAGATGTGAACAATGAAGAGGTATGTGTGTAACTATGACATACACATATGGTCCAGTGGCCTCATGGCGTTATGGACGTTCCTTGGGGGTAGACATAACAACACCACCAAAGAAGTGTACCTTCAATTGCGTTTATTGTCAACTTGGTTTCACTGAGAAACATGTAACATCTCCGAAGGATGTTCAGAATGAAATTCCACCAACCAAGGATATAATTCTGGATGTTAAGAGGACCCTAGAAAGATTGGACCAGAAAACTGTTGATGTTTTAACTTTCTCAGGGACTGGAGAACCCACTCTAAATCCGAATATCGGATTGATTGAATCTGAAATCCGTGATATTGTAGAAGAATTGCCAATAGTTCTTCTTACAAATGCATCCTTACTCCCGAGAAAAGAAGTCCGTAAAAGAATCAAGGATTTTGATATTATAACAGCAAAGTATGATGCAGGGGACGAGGACACTTTCAAACGCATCAACCGTCCTGCGAAGGGTACATTCAAGCTTCATGAGATTCAAGATGGAATCAAACAGATCCATAGTGAAATGAAAGGTATGTTGGCACTTGAGGTCATGTTACTCAGAGATTCAAGCGGTCTGACGAATGTGGAGGGCCCTCCAAGGAGAGCCCTTATAGATGGCATTATTGAAGTGGACCCCGATGTCGTTCAAATCTATACACCATGGCGTCCTGCAGCTGTACGAACAGTCAAGCCGGTACCAAACAAAACCCTACTAGAGTTTGGACGGGACCTTGAGGGTCATCTTGGTTCAGAGAGATTGTGGATATATGGGATTCATGATGCTAGGAATAAGGATGTGAAATGGAAAGCACATCATGTTCTTGAGCATGAATTATTGGAGCTTCTGAAACGCAGACCATGTAGAATTTCCGACATTTGTATTTCGTTGGGGGTCATGTCTTCTATTGTTATCTCCATATTGAATAAGCTAAAAAATAATGAATACGTCAAAACAAGACGTGTTGGACATGATGTTTTTTATGAACTTAGTAATACGAGCGTTAAAAGAAATCATCACCTCTAATACCTAACGTAATTAGTCAGTTTTTGGATGATATATAGAAAGCCAACTAAATGATTGACTAGGAAATAGATAGCGGGATTCCTAAGGTTTCTTTGAGTCTTACTTGGAGGTAAGTGTTTTTAGATCCTCAAGAATAGCCTCAAGATCTTCTTCATGCTCAACCTCATCTGCAAGAATCTCGAGAACCAACTTATGAGTGATTGGATCCTTTCCCTCAGTCATCTCAACCAGTTTGTTATAGACCTCTATTGCACATTGTTCTCCCTTGATATTCTGGACTAGTAACGCACGAACCGATGGATCTGATGGGGTTTCATATCCACAATTTGTTTCCTTATACCAATCCTCTGGCTTAATCAAAGGAGTTCCACCTAACTGAATCATTCTCTCCACCAGCAGCCCAGCGTGTCTAAGCTCATCACCAGCATGTTCCATTAGTTCTGACTCCAAGAGACCTCTCATTGGCCCTTGGACTATCTTTGCACCAACCCAGTACTGGTAATACGCTAACCACTCGTCTGCAAATGCTTTGTTTAGTAGTTTTAGTAGATTATCGACATCAAGCTTGGCTTTGACTATTTCAGTTCCTTTCCTTCCCATTGTCAACACTTCTTATTATAGAGTTACGAATCATGTTCTGATATTTCTAATGCATCATGATTCATAATTGGATGGAGTCATGAGTAATATTAGACTTTCGTTTTGCAATTACAAAAAGCCTGTACTGAGGTATCAGCGTTTCCTAAAAATGAAAAGGGTGCTCAACAGTTTCAGGCAAGGGAAAAGCTCCCTGTTAACCCGACCCCATCAGTTCCTAGTTCCCAGAGAGAAAAAGCCAATTGAGTAGTAAGCCACTATTATCGCGCTATGACGAGCTTAGTAACAAAGAGTCTTGAAACTGACTTCGGGACCATAGTATATTACGCTCATACGAACTCACTCCGACCCATGATGAATCTCTATATCCATGGACTAGGAGATAGTCGCAAGTGGTTTCTCAAACACTTCACTACCTATTCATTGGATAGGTTCTCATGGATTATTCCAGATCTTCTAGGTCACGGGGACTCATCCAAGAGTAATGCATCAGAAGCATATACCATGGACCAACAAGCTAAGTACCTGATTGCTATCCTTGAGAGAGAACATGTCAAGCAACTCTCTGTACTGGCTCATTCTATGGGAGGGCCAATAGCAGTTTCGCTGATTGAACTATTAGCTCATCATGATGCACCTCATTCCAAAATCAAGCTGCTGTTGTATCTAGAAGGAAATCTTGATGCAGGTGATGCATTCTTTTCGTCTATATTCGCTAAGATGTCCTTCTCAGAATTCCAACAAGATTTTGAATCGATTTGTGGTAAAATACTAGGAGATTCTCAAGAGGAGCATATGATTGAATTTGTTTCTTCATTTCGAAAAGCAGGGCCATTCACAATATGGGCGTCCAGCAAAGACTTAGCACCAATTTCCGTAAAGGGAAACTTGCTGAAAAGACTGCTAGCGCATCGTGATTTTGATTGTTATTTCATCTTCGGAGAGAAGAATAGGGGTATTTACTCATCTGAGAAGCTTGTGAGAAATGCACGGCTCCCACTTCTCTTTATACCTAATGCAGGACATGGACTTCATACAGAGAATCCATCCTATTTCTGGGCTACTGTAGGTGAATTGATTGAGAGGGAAAATGTCGAAGCTGCAAAATGAAAGGGTGGCTCAACAAGAGCGATTTGGTAGAAACTCACTTCTCAATAGTCCAAAGTACAAAGTACCAGAATAGGTTCCGTCAGGGTTTTTCTTGTTCTCTCGAATGTGACCCTCCCTCACAAAACCGCATCTTTCTGCAACGCGTATGCTTCGTAGATTAGTATCATCAGTTTCAATACGAATCCGATGAGCATGAAAGCTCTCAAAAAGCATCTTAACTACTGTACTTACAGCCTCTGTCACGTATCCTTTACCCTCATGTTCAACGTCTGAAAAATAACCAATTCCAAACTCAGGCACATCTAGATTCACAAGACCAATGTAAATCTGAGCAACGAACTGCTCAGACTCTTTGAGGAATACTCCCATGAAGTGATGAGTACCCTTCTGCCACTCGTCTACAAGATCAGCTATCATCTTCGTAGCGTCTTCTTCAGTCTTGATTGCCATTGCTGGATTATCTAGTTCGTATCTCTCTAAGTGTGCATGGTTTCTCTGACTCATTTTGTAGTACCAGTTCTCGTCGCCTAGACAATATGAACGGATAACAAGCCGATCTGTGAATAAGATAGGTGAGAGTGTGGAACCCATATCATTGACCTATTGTCTTAATGACATTCATGAAAATAATTGTATCTCAATTCAGGTAATTGCACTATTTTGAGAAGCTGTTGTAAAAGAGAAAGGGTGCTCAACAGTGAACTGCCAGGGCAAGTTTCCGCCATGGCGTCGGGGCAACCTATCGATTGCACCACGATTCCCGCTGTCTCTACTTCTCTCTACTTCAATAGAGCACTCAAGGAAGAAGCAATTAATATGACCGGACTTGAGTTGATTTGCGATATGAATGGATGAGAGGTTGATACCGATGTCAGGTTTTTCGAAATCTGAGAACTCTCCCTTTGCTGCTCCTGATACTAAACAGCCCGTTTTTGGTTGTAGCTGCGACAATTCTCTCCTTTGACCATCGGCCTTTCTGAATAGACAGAATACCACCATCCTTTAAGACTCGATGTAGCTCCTGCATTACCGAATCTATATCGTCAAATGCATGAATCACACCAAAAAGAAATGCGGTATCAATACAAGAAGGAGGAAGCTTGGTATCACTCGCGTCAACCATTTTAACCTCTATATTTGCTATATTTCTAGCCTCAATCTTCTGTTTCAACTTCTCGATAGCCATTCTGTTGATATCAATCGCATAGACGCGACCGTGGCTGCCCACAATCCTTGCCGCAGGGAGGGTAAAGAAAGCAGGACCAAAGCCAACTTCGAGAACAGTCTGACCCAATTCGAGTCCAGCATCGTGTAGTAATTTCGCTGGGTCAACGAAAAAGTGATACAAGGTCCCATGCATGAAAGAAATCATCTTGAACCGTATTGTGTCAGATACAGACATCATACCACAACGTTTCAATGCTCATTGAAATTAAATATGGGTCTTTCGATTTCAGGTAATTGCAAAATGAAAAGGGTGCTCAACAGGTGAGGGAGGTGTGGTTCCATGTTCACCCGACACCGTCAGTCTTTACGTATCAGTATAAAATCACTGAGAAAGGTATGAAATATACACAAGTTTATCTTCAGGGTTGACAGGATTGCAATCTCGGGGAAAATAGTATGAGCATATAATCTAGGTGAGTTATTGATGTTACCTGAATTATGGACTGCAATACTCCTTTCATTGCCCCTAGTCACAATGACGATTCCTTCTATACGTTATTGGAGAGGATTTCATAGAGATAAGAAAGAAGAAACAGAATCTAGGAAGGCGAAATATAACAAACCAGTATTCTTGATTTTTGTAAGTGGAATTTTGTTTATGTGGTTCTTTTGGATATCCGGTATCATCTTCTCATTTCTCAATTTGTACTATGCGGTCTTTGGTATCATGACATTCACATTTGAATTTGATATCTATATCCAAATAGTTGGCCTCACATTTTTCTACATTGGTGGATTTATTTACAACTGGGTCCTTATTGTTGCAGGAAAATATGTGCGACCAGCCCCGTCAGGAGCATTAGAGAATCACCTTTTGATCACTACGGGACCTTTTAGAATAGTTCGTCACCCGCTCTATTTCTCGTATGTTTGCATAATTTTTGGGTTAGCACTTGTTCTGTCAACATATTGGCTCTTGATTCCATTGTTATTTGTAATAATCGGAATCTATCCAACAGCCAAGGCTGAGGAAGATGTATTGATCGACCAATTTGGGAGAGATTATGTAGAATATCAAAAAGAAGTGGGCATGCTCTTTCCAAAACGCGTTTGTAAAGAATCTTGAACTATCTTCCCAATTTCTTGGTTGTTAGTAATATTGGGAGTAGTCAAAGATAGTATAGATCCATCTGACAGACTATGCAAAAGAGAAAGGGGGCTCAACAATGTACGGTTAGGGAAAGGTCCCGTTAGCCAACCCCGCCCGGTAGTCTTTACTTCGTATCTATCTGAGATGGATTTACTCCAGCCATCTGTATCCTTTACTTCGATGAATTATTTCAGTGACTTTAACCTCATAATTGACGACAAAGTAAATAGCTCGATAATCCCCAATCCGAAGTCTGTATAAAGGCGGCTCATCCGGAGTCACAAGTTTCTTGATGTCTGAACCAGATCTTCTTCTGAAGGGATCATCCTCAAGGTTTCCTAATGCTTCTTTAACTCTCTTTTTCTGTTTTGCATTTAGTAGACTCAGTTGTGAAATTGCGGTCTGGGAGAGCAGAACTCTATACTTGGTCAAGTGGAACGAACTCCTCTTCCTCGAGTATTCGTTTCTGCCTTCTGGCAAATTCCACCTGTTCCGAAACCTGAAGAAGGCGGCGTATCAACTCGTCATAGGTCTCTCCCTTCTGACCATATCTCTTCAAGAGATCGCGAGTTTCTTTTGTTAATGGAATAGTGGTTGTTTCGCCCATGTCTATCATGGCTTATAATGTTGATAATTACTTATAATCTCGTTGGAATTGAGTTGATTGACTCAGCTATGGGGAATCGGAGAGTCTACTCATTCATGATTGACAGATGTAAAATAGAAAGGGTGCTTAACAATGTGCGGAATGTGAAAGTTCCCTGTTCACCCGACCCCGTCAGCCTCGTACTTCTTGTCCATCTAGTGATATTCGAGGTTATAATCTAAGAACTCAAACGTGTCATCAGCACAGTCAGTAAAGAGAGTTGGCACCCTCGACACGCGTTTTGATGAAAAGATACCGTGGAACACTTTTCATGTAATCGCGGTACAGGTCACCATACTGTTCCAAGCAAGATTGTTCCTCTGCTAGAACTCTGGACCGACCGAGGAATGCGGTAAATATTTGGATGAATAGTACGAGCAATGAGCCTATAGAAATACCAATCCCACTACCTGCAATGAACAACATGAGTATCTGAGGATGGCGTGATATTCTATAGAGCCCTCTGGAAACTGGCTGATTGAGTGGAGTGTTTTTGAAGTTGAATAGCGCGATGATAAAACCAGTCAGACCAAAAGAGAAGAAAATAATCCCGGGAATGAAAATAAAGGAATCAGTCTTGAGTGGAGAAAGTACTACTAGAATCATATAGACTACGAGCAGCAGTTTCTCGGTCACATAAAAAACTCGATGTCTTCTACTCCAACTAGACCTGTTATACTCGTAGAGTCTTTTCACCACATGCTTGGGGAAAACGAGGAGCAAGACACCATATGCCAAGTACAATACTAGCAAGAGGGTCCATCCATTGAACCATCCAATTTCAAGTGCGGGGAATAATTCAATTTCTGTCAACATAGTCACAACATCAAGGTCTATCATAGTTACAGTCCTGAAGCTACCGGGTTGTAAGTAACTTTTAGCCACCCTTATAACCTCGTCCAGTTACTGATTTGCTCTATATTCTCTTCGCCTGTACCAGTAGGAATAGGATCCTGTGTTACCACGATGTTGCGAAATTTATATCATCCTTCGTGTAGACTCTTTGAGTAGCTGGTGACGAATCGTGGTTGAATCGGAGTCTGGAGTACCAGAGAATACGAGAGCCTGGGAACCTACAAAAGCTGAACTTGTCATCTCGACCATCAGTGGAATTCTATTTGTTTTAGAAATCATTTTATGTTTCTTTCTTTACTACAATATCTATTCCATCGATATCTTTCTCTATACAGGATGGTTGTTGTTAATACTTGGACTCATAATGATGAGCGTTCCTCGATTTGATCTCTCAAAGAAAGGGAATATACCTGAAGGAAAGAGCTGGGTCAACACAACAGTAGTAATTGATACTGGCATCTATGGCATTGTAAGACACCCGCTCTATCTAGGCTGGTTGATTGCCATCATCGCAATGATGTTTATCTCCCAATACTGGATTACAATTCTTCTGGGCATTGTACCGTTTTTCATTGTGGTGTATTATTCATACTCTGAGGACAAGTCGAATGTAGAGAAATTTGGACAATCGTACCTAGAGTACAGAAAGAGAGTACCAATGCTGAACTTCTTGCTCGGTCTAGTTAGATATCGACGAAGGTCAAAGTAAAACCAAAATGTCTTCAAAGATAGAGTATACTCTGCTCAGTATTATCAATTGCAAAAGAGAAAGGGTGCCCAACAGTGAGCGGCTAGGGAAAGGTCCCGTTAGCCAACCCCGCCCTTTAGCCTGCACCTAGGTTTCTCAGATGATGAACAATTGAAATGTCATTTGACTCCAAAGTGATGGTTCTTGGACCGCATAAATCTAGTAGGACTCAGTGTTCAAACTTGGAACCCTCTGAAACTCTCGGATGTTACGAGTCACCAGTCGTTTTATTCCCCTAGAGAGTGCTGTGCCAGCAATCATGATGTCACGAGCACCAATAGGTTCACCTCTGCTCATCAGAAGAGAGAGAACTTTTGCGGACTCAATGGCTGAGTTCCGGTCAAAGGAAACAACCTCCATCCGAGAGAGAAGCTGTTCGAGCTCAAAGGTCCTCTTCTTCAGCTTCGTCTTAGAACTCTCTGAGATTCTAAAGAGACCTGTGTAGAGTTCGAAAACATTAATCTCGGAGGTGTACAGCGCTTGTTCTTCCATATCATTCAGCCATGAGATTGCCGCATTGTCCTTTCTTAGAATATCCACAAGGAATGTGGTGTCAAGGAATGTCAATCGAGATCTACCTCTTCAGGACGCAGAGTGGTGCGTATCGTTTCAAGTGTGCCTTCGAGCCTAGCTTCTTCATCAGGTGTCAAATCACTCCAGCCATCAGATGATTCTGCCCACAGACGCAAAGAAAGAGATGTTTTGAGTCTACAGAGTCGAGTGATGGTTTCGCCAAAGCTCTCTCCAGGCAATCTCATCTTTCGGAGGAGGTTGTAAACGTCTTCTGTAACAGAGATCGTCTTTGATGTCATAGTGGTTCACAATCTACATATGTAGATGTAGATATATAAACTCCTGTATGGAATACTGGTGAGTGGTTGAAAAATGAAAAGGGTGCTCAACAATGCACGGTTCGGGAAAGGTCCCGTTAGCCAACCCCGCCCTTAGCCTATTCTTCACACAATAATCAAACAGTCCTAAACGAGATGTTACACGTTATGACCAGCAACATGGTTGTAGACTTTCCCGGGCATGACTGCATCAATTAGTCCACCGTAACCTCCACCAAGAATTCGAACTGTTTCATATCCTATAATTTTCAAGTAGGCATAAACTAGTGTTGATCTGAAATTCGAGGGACAGAACACAACTATGTTCTTTTCTGAAGGTATCTCATCAACCCTGTTAGGAATTTCATCGATTGGAATATGCATGAATTGAATGTTCGAGTAGAGTCCTAAGGGTATTGATAGTGATGCAAACTCTTCTCTTGAACGAACATCCAATAGGAGCACATCAGCCATTTTTACAAGGTTTGGAGGCATCACTTTGTGTTTGGACTTGCCAAAATATTCCAAATCACAGGTTATCAATAAATCCGTCAAATCTTTCATTTGGTTTCCCATATTTTCACATCCTTTTGGATTCGATTTCTCAGATTGTCTAAGTCACGAGGACACTGAGAAGGTTGAGTACAATCAATAGTGCGGCAATTACATTTGTAACTGCAAACAGCTGCTTGAGATGTTTTGGTTTCGATTTCAAAGCGAACCTTCCACCCATGAGGCCACCAATTACAGTCACGACTGCAAGCGGTAATGCCAGATATGGATTGAAGTGACCTTGAAACAAATGACCTGAGAAGCCCATTAGAGCCGAGGTGGCAACTAACGGCGTTGCAGTGGTCACACTAGTCGTCATAGGCAAACCACAGGTAAGAACGAGCATGGGGACGAGGAAGGATCCTCCTGAAACACCAATCATACCACTGAAGAAACCAGTTAGCAATGTGACTGGCACTACAATCTTAAGATTCAGGACGAGCTCGCCCACATCAGTAGTGAGAATGACTTGACCAAATCGATGCTCTAGTATATCAGACTCTTGGTAAGAATAAGGAGCAAGCATCACTAATCCAGCAATGACAAGTAATAGAGCAAAGATTACCTTCAAAGCAATCTCATCGAACAGATATGATAGGTAACCACCTGCAAAAGCT
>CAZPWM010000101.1:0-11636 GCA_964590575.1 uncultured archaeon | reverse complement strand
CCCGGCTTTTTGCAATCCAAGCGATAGGGTAAACTTTGTAGATTGCAGATTCTAGTTTCTTTTTTTCAGTCAGCAGGATTCGCTCCTTACCTCTTTCAAATGATTATGGATATTTAATCTCGAAAACCTTGAGATCATCTTTTCTAGTCATCACATAATGCTCTTCATTGGACTCCAGAAGGATGAAGTCGCCAGGGTTGAGATCTAAGGTTACCTTTCCATTTGTGATCTTCCCTGAACCAGATATCACATAGATGACCTGTCTTTCAGAATGCCTATGTGGTCTTGATGGTACATCACTATCAGCCTTGACTATCCTCACTCCAGCTGTCAACTCACCCTCTATAATATCATAGACATCTACTCTCCCCTTAACTCCGTGTATCGTACCAGGAACCATGTCAGTTACTCGTTCTTTCTTCATTACTATCACCAATGAGTAGCTATTTCAAGAACAGAAAGACCTTATCAGGACTACTACATCCACCTTGTTATGGTTTTCATATCAGCTCCACTTAAAGGCAAGAGTATCGGAGTCATTGGTTTCAATGCACGTCCAATAGCTTGTTCAGCAAAGAAAGCTGGAGCAATTGTCTATGTTTCGGATTATTGGGGAGATGAAGATCTCTCTGCCTGTTGTGATGAGTGGATTGCTGTTCTCACACCAACACAAGGTGCCCGTCAGAGACAACCCCTTGATACTCCGCTCCATAAGGCTCTAGTCGATAATCTGTTCTATCTCACGCATAAGCGAGAACTCGACTTCGTTCTTGTTGGAAGTGGGTTTGATGATTACATTGATGCGCTTGATCCCTTATCCAAAGAAGGATTGTTAATGGGTTGTTCTCCAACTCAGATGAGAAAAGCTCGTGATTCTCCATCACTAGCAAAGATTTCAGAATCCCTTGAGATTGGTTATCCCAAACGACGGATTGCACCAACTCCAAAAAAAGCTCTCAAAGTTGTAGAGGAATTCAACTTCCCCTGTCTGGTACGACCAACTCATTCAGGGGGAGGTAGTGGCATCAGGTTTGCCCGCAATTCAAAGGATATCACTGGAGCGTTTGGAGAGCCAGAAGAGGGTCAATATGCAACACGTCTAATCCAAGAGTATGTTCGTGGGGTTGATATCAGTTGCAGTGTTCTTGCTGCAAAAGATCTTGCTCTTACTCTATCAGTACAGGGTCAGCTCATCGGTATGCCAAGTGCTGGGAGAAATTGTGGTTTTGCGTATTGTGGCAACTACTATCCAAGTGGACTTGCAAATGAAACGGTTTCAAGAATTGCTGATACTTCAGAAATCATATCCAAGAAGTTGAAACTAAGTGGGTCTGTCGGTTTTGACTATGTCGTGGATGAGGTAGGTCAAATCTGGTTAATGGAAATCAATCCCAGAATTCAAGGAACTCTCGAGCTACTAGAGGCAACAGGAAACCTCTCTATTACGAAACTTCATGTTCTTGCTTCGCAAGGAGTCCTTCCAGAAACCATTCCTGAATTTGGCCCAGGTGTGAAGATGATTGTATATTCAAGCCGCGATGGAATAGTACCCAATCTTGCCCAATATTTTAACACAGTTGATAGGACTCCACCAGGGGTTATGGTGAATAGAGGGGATCCGATTTGCACGATCATCGAAACAGGCACTTCAATGCGTGATTGTTATAGGAGGGCATCAATTATAGCCCGTACTATTCAAAGAAGTGTTTTTTAGGTGTTAACTTTCTAAGAGTTATAGATCTGTAATTCAGCAAACCTTAATCAGGTATGATGTGTATCTACCAGCTGCTCGAGGTGAGTAAGGTGCAGACATGCGATAAATGTGGTAAAGCCAATCAACCTACTCGTAAATATTGCATTCGGTGTGGAGCTTCACTTCTGAAAATAGAAAAGCAAAAAGAGAAAGCACCACTTCCTGCAGCAACTGCACCTCCAGTCACTGAAGCACCAGTGGCACCTGAACCAGAACCGATAATGGCTGCAGCTGAAGACGATAAATGGGTAAAGCCAAGTCAAGTGTCTAAAGACCGCGTCAGGACAGCAGGTGGACTTACTAGACCTAAATCAGAATTTGAAAAAGCAAAAGAAGCATTTGCAAAAGCCGAAACGGTGGGAATAGAGGAAGCAGAAGGATCGGGTATCGTCGAAACACGGATGCTTCGAGCTAGCGAAGTCAGGGAGCTCCTTGAGGGTCCGGGAATGATGGCAGGCGGAGAAGAAATCCCAACCCCAAGAATGATGGAAGGAAGTGAACCGCTGCCTCCTGAAGCTGCTCATTTGATTCCTCCTGCTAGACCCTCCTCGCAGCAGATTGAGGAATCTATTCTAGGTTCAAAATCAGGTTACGTCGATCAGGCACGCAAACCTGAACCAGAGCCTATTGTTGCACCTATAGATGGTGTAGAACAGGTCTCTCCAGAACTTTCTGCTGAGTTTTCCTCTGCACAGTATGAGATGGAGGATGGTATTCCAGTCCTTGAAGCTATAACAGCACCAGAAGAGTCTGAACCTGTAACAACCCCAGTTGCTTCAGTAAAAAAACCTGTATCTGCTGAAACACCAGCACCTGTTGATTCTGATCTGGATCTGGTGATTGCATGTCCTGATTGTGGCAAGGTAATTAATGTTGATATGTTCGAGTACCCATCCGATGTGTATAGCGCGATGGGGGAAGCACGACTCAAACAGGCCAGGTATTTTGTTGTCCAAGGAAACAAAGATGACGCTATGAAAGCAGTGAGGAAGGCTCGTTCATTATATGAGAAAGCAGATGACAAGAAAGGACTGAAAGAAGTCCTCAAATTGGTTGAATCCCTTGCCAGGGGCTAAGCTGCTAGCCAAAGTTCTTTGAACTTCGTCCTCTCCCGTGGAAAGTCAGAAGGACATTCACACATCATCAGGAATCGACCATCATAGCCCCGTTGTTTCAGATGCTTGAAAATGGAATCAAAATCAATCTCACCCTCCCCGATTGGTAGGTGTGTGTCGTATCTGACAGCTAGTTCACGAATCTCGCCTTGAGAGATTTCCCTCTCTTTCTTCATTTTCAGAACATCATCCACCATCTTTGAGCCATGGTTGTCATGTACATTGACCATTGCAATCTTTTCGTAGAACGACTGGATGTGCTCCAGAGCTCGGTTCCTCGTGGCATAAATTTGACCGTGACCAATATCCAGAGCCATTCTCATGTCAGGGAACATATCGAATAGAAGTTGGGTTTCTGTGTAGTATAAACCCAGTGTTTCAATAGCTAAGGTCACTCCCGCTTCCTTGGAGGCTTCACAGGCAAGGGGTAATGACTCGAGAAAAATGTCAATGTCAAAGTCATCATAGAAAAGAGTAGATAGCATGGTATGAAAAGTCACAACTTCTGCGTCAATCTGTCGTCCCAAGTCGATGTATGGCACAATACCGCGACTGAGCTCTATCGGTTTCCAGTCAGGATTACTTGGCAGATGAAGCGTGCATGGAATGCCTGCCTTGTTCAAGTCGGATTTTGCTTCAGCAAAATCTATGCTGAAGTTCAGATCCATTCTCAAATCGATAAAATCTGGTTCATTCTTTATGGCGCTTCGTACTTGTTCATTATCGCGTGCGAAGGTTCCAATCTCCATCTCTTTCGACCTTTTATTCGGAAATATCTACATGCCTTTTCTGGCTTTTGGTGCAAGAAGAATAATCCGAACGAATATCTAATTAACATGGGCGATACTGTTATTAGATGAATAGCGATTCAAGTTGCAAAGACGCTATTCAGCGGAGTACACAGACCTTGCCAGAAGCTGTAGATTATCTCTTTAAAATTGTATTTCTAGGCGAAGGCGCAGTAGGTAAGACTAGTCTAGTGGGACGATATGTCTATGACAGTTTTGAAGGCGACTACCTAGCCACAATTGGCACGGACATTCATGTGAAGATGGTCAATGTTTCGGACACAGTTGTTAAGTTGGTCATTTGGGATATAGCAGGGCAGGACAACTTTGCCCAGCTTCGCCGAGCCTACTACATGAATGCATCTGCAGCATTTTTTGTTTTTGATACAACGAGACCTGAAACAATTGAACGGGTCGACGAGTGGCTGAATGCTCTCTTTACAGTGACTGGTAAGATACCTCTGGTACTTCTTGAGAACAAAGTCGATCTCGAGAGTGCAATACCAAATGAAGTAAAGGAAGATGTAGCGAAGAAACACGGTATTTCGTTAATCCCTACTAGCGCAAAGGAAGATACAAATGTTGAAGAAGCATTTAGACAAATGACTCGTGATATTCTAAATAAATCACGTGACAAGAAATTCTGATTCAATACATGTGAGGAGTTGCTTAAATGTGACAGGGGCAGACCCAGACTTCGTCCATAAACTGGTCTTTCTAGGTGATAGTGGAGTAGGTAAAACTTCTCTTGTTCAGCGATATGTATACGATAGTCTAGCCCCCGACATTGGTCGCACCATCGGAGCTATGCTACATGTAAAATCAGTAGATTTCGATGGATCAAAACACAAATTGGTGATTTGGGATCTTGGAGGTCAGGTGGCATTCTCAGCCTTGCGAGAGCAGTACTGTGCCCAGGCATCTGGAGCGTTTTTTGTTTTTGATAGGACCCGTGTGGAAACATTGCAACATGTTGATGACTGGTTGAATTCACTTTATGCAGCGGCTGGAAAAGTCGCAGTAGTTGCTGTAGAGAACAAAATAGATCTGGAATCTATTATATCAGAAGAACAAATCACTGGTATTCTCGAGTCACGTGGCTTGAAATGGATTCGAACAAGTGCTTTAGAGAACCAAAATGTCAACAAAGCTTTTGAGGAGCTTGTCAAAGAGATTCGTTATCCGAAGGTTTGAAGGTATCGTCAATCGAGCATGCTCTCAGATTCGTCTTCGTGCTCCAATCCAAGTTTTTTACGTTCACCGGTAATGGTGAATATTGCAGACTCAGCAATTCTAATGGCTTGGTCAGCAGCACGCTCACAATACCTTCCCACAATGATGTAGTACATTGCCATCTCACTAATGTCTCTCCGATGGCTCAGGTATTCTGCGATCTCTTCGAACATATCGACTGCCTCTCTATCGCTTTGTGCCTCTAGCTTTTCTAGTTCACTAATCTCTGAGAGGTCTTCATCTAGGACTGCTCTCATGCTCGTATCGATTGCTGATGTACTAAGTTCTGTTAGATATGGTAATGACTCAAGTTCTTTGAAATGGTCTAAATCCTCACATAGCTCAACAATCTTTACAATTTTATCTGCATATTGACCAATCCTTCGCAGGCTATTTGACGTGTTGTTTCGAGATTAATCGTCTCAAATCTATTCCTTTTGGCTGATGTAGTGAAACAGACTCAAATACAAAGTCCTCGATAAGATGATGGAGATGTTCCACTTGATCAGTTACTGCTCCTGCTTCTCGTGCAAGTTCAACGTCCAAATCCTCGAATGCGTCCATTGCTTGCTGTAGTGCAGTTGTGACAAGCGAATGAAGCGTCCTCAAATGATTCGCAATGTCAGAAGTCTTGGTACTCAAAGTTGAATCCATTCAACCATCAACTCACATTACATTGTCTGTGATAATTCATCAACAACAGCTTGGATTAAGGTATTCCTATTGAGCCTCAGTGTGGCAGACTACTTGATTGACCTTTATATGCTAGACCTAGCTTCTTCTTTTTGCCAGTCACCATATAGACTGCACGCTCCGCAATTGAGAATGCATGGTCTGCTGCACGTTCACAGTACCTACCGACAATAACATAGTACAGCGCCATTGTAGTGATATCGGTTCTTTTCCGAAGATACTCTGTTATCTCCTCGAACATCTCACCTGTTTCACGGTCACTCTCTGCTTCTAGTTTCTCTAATTCCCCAATCATTGATAGGTCCTTATCGACGACTCCCTTCATAGCAAAGTCAATAGTATCTTTCGCAAGCTTTGCGAGATAGGGTAATGAAATGAGTTCTTTGAAATGTTCGAGTCCTTCGCAAAGTCGAACGATATGGGCTATCTTGTATGCATACCGGCTGATTCTGTATAACTGATGTGAAACCTGAAGATAAGTTGCAAGTTCTCGTAGATCTTTTGCTACAGGTTGTCTTCTTGCAATGGTCTCAAAGATATTGGTTTCAATGGACCCTGACAACTCCTCAATATCATTGGACATATCTCGAACTTTGGCTGCCAAATCTTGGTCAAGCAGTTCAAACGCCTTCATTGAACTCATGAATGCATCAGTGGTCATTTCATGTAGTTTGCGAATCTTCTTGTTGATTGAAAGCAAATGTTGCTCAAGTTGTGTTGCCATTCGTTTCACCTACCCTATTCGACCAGTGATGAAAGCCTCTGTTCGTTCATCAGCTGGTGCCTCAAGAATCCTTCGAGTTTTATCAAACTCAACTAGCTCACCCAAATATAGGAACGCTGCTTGATCTGATACTCTGAACGCTTGCTGAACGTTATGGGTGACCAAGATGACTGTGTAGTCTTTCTTCAACTCCACTAATAGATCCTCAATTTTTGCAGCGCTTATCGGATCAAGAGCAGACACCGGTTCATCTGCCAATAACACCGGGGGGTCAACAGAAAGTGCTCTAGCGATACAAAGGCGTTGTTGTTGTCCACCTGAGAGGTTGGGTGCTGGTTTTTCTAAGTCATCTTTGACCTCATCCCATAATGCAGCTTTCTTCAATGACTGCTCTACTAACTTATCCAACTCATCTTCATCTTTTACACCATGAAGTTTAGGACCATATGTGATGTTTTCGTAGATACTCATCGGAAATGGATTGGGTCTTTGGAATATCATCCCAATACGTTTTCGAAGGTTGTATACACTTGACCCAGGAGTGTAGATATTCTCTCCCTCAAACAGGACTTGACCCTCAAGTCGAAACGAGGGAACAAGATCATTGAGTCGGTTCAGAGTTCGAAGCAAGGTGCTTTTGCCACACCCCGATGGTCCCATAATTGCAGTGATTGTATTATCTTCAAAGTAACACGAGATGTTCTTTAGTACATCTTTCTTTCCAAACCATGTAGAGAGATTTCGAACCTCGATATGATATTCAAAATCAGCCATTAGACTAGCCTCCTTGTAACTTTCCTTGAAATGATATTTGCTACTACGTCAACAGTGAGAACCATGATCATGAGTGCAAGGGCTGTGCCATGAGCTTTAGCTTGCAAGTACTCACGCGGGTCACTTATGTAGGCCCAAATCGTGTAAGGCATCGATGCTACCCACGACCCAGAACCTGTTAGCTCAGTGGGTACGCTCAAGCTGTTTCCAGCAGTGAAAATCAAAGGAGCAGTTTCACCCATGACTCGACCGATTGCAAGCAAAACTCCCGTGATCAGTCCAGGAAATGCAGCACGTAATGTGACATTCCATGTTGTGGACCATTTGGTGGCTCCTAGTGCTAATGATGCTTCTCTAAGTGACATTGGAACCGCCCGGAGAGCCTCTTGCGTTGTCCGAAGTACAGTGGGAATCATCATGAATGCAAGTGTAAGACTGCCTGCGACTATGCCCATGCCCAGATGGAGGAAGTCCACGAGGAATGCAAACGAAAAAGCTCCAAAGACAATTGAGGGAATCCCAGCGAGAACATCTGAAGCAAATTCTACAATGGCACGACTCCAACCAGGTTGTGTGTATTCAGTTATATAGACTGCTCCAAATACACTCAAGGGAATACCAACTACGCTGGCTAGAACTATCAATTCGACAGTACCAACAAATGCATTTCTGATTCCTCCTTCTAGACCAACTCCAGGGAAGGTTGTGAAGAATTCGATTCCTTGACCTGGACCACTTCCAAACACCTGCCAAAATCCAATGCTTGCTACCTGGATAAGAATCAGGAAGAAAGGAGAAACAATGATCAGAATGATGATCCCGAGAATGACCTTGAATAGAAAGTCAGTGAAATGACGGCGAGTCTGAGTGACAGTCATTAGATATGCAAGCAGGGCATCAATCCGATCACTCACCTAGATATACCCCCTTGTTTTCATTCCCCAACGAATGAACATCTTTGCAGTCAAAGTGAAACATATCGAAATAATCATGAGAACCAAACCTACTGCGAAGAGTGCTGATCGCCAGAGTGGAAATACGAATGCGTAACCAAGTTGGTTAGTGATGATACTGGTCATTACATATGTCGGGTCGAACAAAGTATAGGGAATTTGTAAAGAGTTACCAGTGACCATCAGGACAGCCATTGTTTCTCCCACGGCACGACCAAGTGAGAGTACTACCGCTGCACCTACACCTGGCAAAGCAGCAGAAATCACAATCTTCCGAGCGGTTTCACTCTGAGTAGCACCGAGTGCTAGAGATGCCTCACGAAGACTTCTAGGTACCGTCTGTAATGCGTCGGTCGTGATTGTGACAACTGTTGGGAGCAACATTATTGCTAAAATCAGCCCACCAGCTAATAGGCTCAGTCCATTGGTGTCACCTTGGAACCAAGGCATCCAAGCTGTAATAGGATTACTCTGTAGAGCTGGTGCTAGCGTATTTTTGATATAGGGGACCATCACTATGTATGCCCAAAGACCGTAGACAATCGAAGGAATCGCAGCCATCATTTCAGTAATCATTTTGATTGGTTGACGCAGTCTCATTGGGCAGAACTCTGAAAGGAATACAGCTCCGCCAATTCCAACTGGCACAGCAATCCCAATAGCAATCAGGGTACAAAGTAATGAACCTACAATGAATATTCCTATGCCATAGAGGTTTCTATTTGGATCCCAAGTAGGACCAATGATAATTCCTGGTCCACCTGCAGGATCAGTAAGGACTGGTGTTGATTCGAACCATAGAAAACCGAGAATCAGTATAATAACAAGTGTGCTAGCTAGAGCGGGAACTAGCAAGAACGCTTTACCAAGCATATCGGTCTTTCCAGACCGGTCAGCAGCAAGAAAGTCGACGATTGGAGTTGTGATACGCTTCTTCAAATGTCGAAGTATCGACACCTCGTCTTCAATCTCTGCGCTTTCGATTGCTAGGTTCTCTGTTTCAGTCATTCAGGTTTTCCTCAACTAGTAATTTCATGGAGAAGGAGAGAGTGCACCCATGATAGCGAGTGAGTATCTTTGAGCTGCAGTGCCATTGATTGGCACGTAGCCCACAACACTCACGTATTTCTGACCCTGGACAAGACACCAAGTAACGTACATGATTGTGCTCCCACTAAGGTGATTTCGATTTACCAGATAGAAAAGCAGTCTTGCTATTGGGTATGCTCCTTCAATATCTGAGTTCATAATGTCCTGACCGGGTGCTGCGAGATTAGTAGGAATAGCCTTGACAACATTTGCAATGGATGGTTTGACCCATTCTCCGTTGCCAGGATTATAAAGATCAGCAGCAACCAAATCGCCCAAGAATGCGAGTCCTACATAACCAATCGCTGCTTGGTCTCCAGTAACACCTGAAGCCACTCCGGGATTTCCATCCACAGCACTAACACCTGCAGGAAATGAGAGCGCTTCTCCATGGCCCAGAAACCATTCATATTCTGCTCCATTTGCATTGATATTCTCATCAGCAGTTTCAAGCCACTTCCCGAATGTCGCAGTTGTCCCACTAGCATCAGATCTGACAAAGACTCGTATTGGACCTGTTTGTTGAATTGAGACACCAAAAATTGAGGAGAAATCAGTCCAGGTCGTAACATTCCGTTGAAAGACTGCAACAACCATATCACAGTCCATCTTGAATGATGATCCATTCACAGCTTCATTGACTACTACTCCTAAGGCATCCGCAGAAATGGGAAGAATCTCCACTGCAGGATTTTCATCGATGTAGTTTTGTTCTGGATACGAACTTGATGCCCCAATATCAATTAGTTCTTGACCCACTTCGGACTGACCTAACCCGGATCCTCCGCTGAGAGGATTTACTGTCATCCCTGGGAAAACTACATTGAACTCTGTAGCCCAGATTTGTGACAGAGGGTAGACGGTTGAGGAACCTGCTGTAGTTATGGTACCTTGAACGCCACCGCCAGGAGGGGGACTTATAAAAACTAACCCTCCAGCTCCGAGAAGAATCCCGATAATCATTCCAGCAAATAAGCCACTTTTCTGTTTCCAAATGGACCTCATTTTTGATTCCTCTGAAAATATACACGAATGCATGAGCATTCTCGAATTAAGGTCATCGCTAGCCTTGGTCAAAAACCATGACTGCTAGAGATTTCTTCAGTCCCCGCGCGTGCTGGGTTGTTGATAAATGTTAAGACTCCACTATCTAACGTGTCCATTTTAAGTCCTTAACAATGAAACTTGCAATGGCATCAAGGTGACTACCTAGCTTCTTGCCTCTGTTTGTGAGAATGTGGATTATCTCATTACCTTCCTTCTGAATCTCGATGAGATCATTGTCGAGTAGGAATTTTCGAACACCAGCAACTCGTGCTCCATTCAGGGCAGGTAATGTCTTGGTCTTCATTCCAGCTTTGATTATCTCATCCGCTCTGGCTTTCCCCTTGAGGCGTGTCAAAAGAAGAATAACAGTCAGTTCATATTCTCCCCGAAGTAGTTTTACGAAGGGACTGATTTTCACCATAGAAATCTCACTCCATGAGTGTATATCATGAACTCTTTTCTCAAATATAGAAATTCCCGATTAACTACCATGTAAGAAGCTAGACTTATGACCAAAATCCATCTATTGATAGAACGGGTGAAGAGAATGGTTCAGAAACCTAGCAATACCTTGAACGATTTAGATGCGAAATCATGGGTTAAAGCAACAAAATCATGGTTTGTGATCAATCCTCGTTCAAGGTCACGAGGACAAATGAGTCATCCAGCAAAATATCCAGAGGAACTGGTCAGGCGGTTTGTTACTTACTTCACCAAAGAAGACGGGTGGGTTCTAGATCCGTTTGCAGGAGTTGGTAGTACACTTGTTGCATGTCGTGAAACAGGAAGGAATGCAGTTGGTATTGAGCTCAATCAGGAGTTCGTTGATATAGGAAAAGCAGAGCTACAGATTGCTGCAGGTAATGGACATCAAACACTGCTTCTTGGAGATTCTGCTAATTCAAGGGAATTAATCTCGCACCACTTCAGCGAGAATATACCGTTATTTGATTATGTCATCACTTCACCACCCTATTGGAATATGTTAAGAAAATCTCGTGGAGGAAATCAATCCATACACAAGCAGAGGCAGGAGGAAGGACTGAAGCAGTATTATAGCGAATCAGAAAGTGACCTTGGGAATATAGAGGTCTACGAGGAGTATATTACTGGAGTGGGTAGGATAATACGTGAACTCAGACCTTTGTTATCTGAGAGAGCATACCTCACGATTGTAGTCCAAAACATGAGAGATGTTGATGGTGTTTTGCAACCAATTGCTTGGGACTTGGCTCGCGTATTTTCGAAAGACTACGATCTTCGTCAAGAGATGATCTGGTGTCAAGACAATAAGAAATTGGGATGCTGGGGATATCCTACTACATACGTGTCAAATGTGCACCATCACTATTGTATTAATCTTCAGAACAGGACAGAGAATTGAAACAACTGCAATGAGTCAGTCTACAAGTATAATCAACAAAATAGTTCCAGATTGCTACTAAACACCACTAGGGCTATATTCTT
>CAZPWM010000100.1:3423-11697 GCA_964590575.1 uncultured archaeon | reverse complement strand
GAGTACCAGCCAGTAGGTAATCGGTCTTGGCAAAGAAGAGGTGGAAAGAAAGAACTCTACGATCAACAGCCAATTGAAGCATCATGCATGGTGGAAGCCGCGTCCACAGCATTTCAGGTAACAGGAAAGGAGCAATATTCTAAGATTGCGTACACTGCGTTTGAATGGTTCCTGGGGAAAAACTCAAAGAATGTAATGGTCTATAATCCAGCCACAGGTGGTTGTTATGATGGAATCACACCTGAAGGTCTCAATAGAAACCAAGGGGCAGAGTCAGGTCTCTCCTATCTCATAGCCCGTCTTGAGATGGAAACCCTAAGAAAGAAAGCACCATAGAGTTTGCTTAGAGAAATAGAGTTCAACTAGGGAAGAAGTTCACCCAGTTCAAACTCGGCTCCACACACCACTGAATCAGCACCACCATAGTAAACCAGAAGCTTGTCATCCATCAGGACACTCCCACAGCTAAACACAACATTAGGCACCTTACCGAACCTTTCATACTCCTCAGTCGGTTCTAATATTGGTTTTTCTGAACGATAGAGAATGTTCTCTGGATTATTCTTGTCAAGC
Source organism: uncultured archaeon (assembly GCA_964590575.1). Taxonomy (GTDB): domain Archaea; phylum Asgardarchaeota; class Thorarchaeia; order Thorarchaeales; family Thorarchaeaceae; genus SMTZ1-45. Next base: position 11,124 of record CAZPWM010000100.1, on the reverse strand, counting down.
AAGAGCGTGCCTAGGCGATAGACATAGTTATAGTCTACTCCATGATAGATGAAAAGCCAGCCCTCATTGATTTCGATGGGAGGCCCTGCGGATCCGACTTTGAGGCTGTCCCAACTATGGGGCCTGGGTTGCATCACAGCCTTCATATTACACCACCGTTTCAGGTCGTCGGAATATGCTACACACAAATAGGGTTCAAGACGGTGATACATCACATAGTGTCCATCTATTTTTCTAGGAAAAATCACTGCATTCTTGTTGAGGATACCATCGAAGGGTAGCCATCTCTCTCCCCAGTTCCAGTTGCCTGATACTAGGTCTTCAAGAGAAATCTCTGAGATGGAAACTTGGTAAGAGTTTATTGGATTACTCCTGTAGGCTGTATAGGTCATCAGGCAGTTTCCATCCATTTGTGTGAGTCGTGGGTCTTCACAACCTAGATTCTCACAGGAACTTGCAGGACCAAAAGCTGGTTCGGGCTGTCGTGTGTCGATTGAATATCCATCCGAGGAATTCGCGTATCCCAACCTTGACACACCATCGTCTCCCATGGCGCGATAGAGGATGTGGACCTTATCTCCCGCATAGAGGGCAGCTGCATTGAACACTTCTCGATTTTGCCAATAATGACCTGGTACTGGTTCAAGGATTGGATTGTTTTTAAACCGCTTCAATAATTTTCTCTCCTGGTGTTACGTCAAGGATACTTAGCGCTTTACCGTGTGCATATTGTGGATTTCATCCAAGATTGTTCTGAGACTAAGAAGTCCAATGAATTTCCCTTGCTTATCGGTAACTGGCAAGTGTCGTATGTTATTGGATATCATAATGTTCTTAGCTTCTGAGAATGTAGCCCCCACTTCCACTGTTTTGAGGTTAGTCGTCATGACTTCATTGAGCGGCTTACTCAAGGAAACATCAGAAGCTACCACTCTGATGGCATCCCGTTCTGTGAATATCCCCTCACACTTCCCGTCCTTGTCGATGATAATGATTGAGCCAACATGCTTGTGATACAGGATGCCAATCGCCTTTTTGACAGAGATATCTCCCGAAACAGTCACTACATCTTCAATCAGCATACTGTCAATCTTCAATCAATTATTCCTCCAATACGTGGTTACAAGTCAGTTGTATTTAAACTGATGGACAGGGCCAACCTAAATTCATGAGCAGTTTCTATCATCATAACGTTCTAACTGAATTCTTCCGATGTGATTTGACACAGAGAATTATAATTTGATACAATAGGTTTACACACTCGATGCAAATATTTCAAGACAGCTAATGGACGTTCCTACAAAGAAAACCACGCATGATGATCATTGACTGAAGAAAAAAGAGGCCTGCTCTGAACAGGCCCCACCAAAGCTCAAGATACTTGACCAGTTAGAGGCTATTTCTGTAAAGCACCCATCACTTTCATCATTGAGAGGATACCAATCACTACTAGGATCAAGCCAATTAGACTGAACCCAAGATCTAAGGTTGCTGAGGTAAGCGGTTGATAGATCAGAAATATAGCTCCCAAAATGATCCAGAGAATGCCGATTATCCCATCTATACCAAAGGCTGCTTTCATTTTAGACATTTCAAAACACTCCGAGCAAAAGCTCTGTATTATATCATCAAATAATGATATAACCATTATGAACCTCGGAATCACCTACAGAATGCCTTAGAGCATTCGGTTCGGTATCATGCCATTAAAAATGTATATCTCATTGACATAGGTTGGCTTCCGTTTGTCCCGCAATTCTTTCATATTGTCTAAGCTTTCTTCAGGACATATACAACCCATGGTGCAATTCTGGTTTCGTTAATCCAATTGTATGGTTCACTCTCATTTGCCATGGGACGATATGTATCAACAATTTCCAGATGAGCCCTTTGATAAGTGGCGTGATAGGAAGTATCAGTCCAGAGAATATCCTCCACAGGGCTCTTGTTCTCTGTATCACATTGAACAATGCGAACGACATCACCACTTCCTGTTTTCCTATTCTCAGGGAACTCCTTTGTAGAGAAAGATGCCCACTCATTTTTGTATATCTCGGGCGATGATACAAGATTAATCAATCTCCCCCCTACTCTCAGCAATTCACCCAATCCCCTAAGGTTCATGACCTTCTTTTCCATAGTTGGAATATTGTCAAATGGGAACGCGGATAGAATGAGGTCAAATGAACTTGGAGTAAACTGGCTGAAGTCACCTTCTTCAATTATACGATAATCCCCTTCTGGATCAATTTCTCTTGCCCTCCTTACCATCTCCTCTGCTATATCAATTCCAATAGTCCTGAAACCAAGCCTCCGAAGAAATCTAGTTGAACGACCTGAACCACACCCGAAGTCTAGAGCATCTTCTCCATCAACATGTTGAGCTATGATAGCCGGCAAATCTCTGAATGCCAAATAGTACGTTCAAGGGAACTCTAGTCTTGAATAGGCTTCAGCACGTTTCGAATCCTTGTAGACATTATCGAAACCCAAGGTCATCCCAACACGCTCAGACTGCATATAACTCCGATTTATTGATTCTGATTCTTTCACTGCTTTAATTCATTCTAAGTATCAGTATCAAATTAGATAGTCATGCATAGAAAAAGGGGAATTTGGTGTCTTTTCATTTCAAAACTGTATCTGGTTCTTTTGCCTCGTAACTAGTGCCTCAAATTCAGCGCCAAAAATACATTAATATGATTTTTCATGCTCAACGGCTGTTTTATCACTAATAAAATACGAAGAAATCCTTAATACAAAATTTGACCTATATTTTAATGCCGTCTGAGGAGCAAACTCTCGATAGCGTCTGGGCTTGCTGTGTCGAGCAGAGCCACAAACACATTCGAAAGTTGGCCGAGCGATTAAGACGACACAAGAGGCAGAATGGCGAACGGTAACATAAAGTGATTATCTGCCTGTTCGATGGTACTAATTGCGAAAAAGAACGTGTTCCCGGACGAGAAGAATTGAACCCCTATCGAGGCTTAGACTCAGGCGGCACTCTTCCCATTTTCTGGTAATAGTCATCTCAGAGAGTAATGCGTTAGCAAAAATTGGAGGAAAGAAACATGTCATTCGGAGAAAAACCAAAAGGAGTATTGTCTGTCGCTTTACTTCAGCTACTATCTGCACTAGTGTGTTTTGTAATTGTAATTCTAACTCTCATGGGTTTAGGATTTGCTTGATGGTCAATGATAACAGGTGGGATTTTTCTATTATCATTCTTGATTCTAGGTATCATAAACTTGGTTCTATTCTATGGTCTTTGGAAATTGAAGGCTTGGTCCTGGTCTGGTGCCATCATTATCAACATCATAGGCATTCTTTGTGCTATCTTCGTACAACCTGAGAGTTACATCCATTGGTGGTATTGGGATTCTTTTCTAGTTGGGATTTCAAATGGCAGTATTACCAGCATCATTTTACTGGGTATTAACGCACTCATCGTGATCTATCTACTAATACCTAGGACAAGAACTTACTTCAAGTAACTATCAAGAAAATATCTAATATGACCTGGAAGCTCTTGAGCTATGACAGTCTTCAATAATGCAGATTGTACTTGTCTCTTTACTGCTTAGAGTGTAATCTATATGTAATGACAATGAAGTAGACCAGTCTTGAGATGAAGTGTTCATGAGTTCTCTGAAGTCTATTATACGTAGGAGAAAGCATGTAGTAACAATAATCCTCTCTGTGATTATCATTTCTTCCATCTTCATAACTGGATTTCTGGTTTCACGAAACCCTACACAACAGGCACTAGACACACTCGATAAGAATATCCTTGAGGTCATGAATGACCAACACATCCCAGGAGTTGCAGCATGTGCAGTCAAGGATGGTACTGTGGTTTGGATGGAAACATATGGTTACGCTGATGTCGACCAGAATATCACTGTTACAAGCGACACTATATTCATGCTTGGTTCACTATCAAAAATTGTAACGGGTATTGCTTTCATGCAGCTTTTCGAGAGGGGTCTCATTGGTCTAGATGATGACATTAACGACTATCTCCCCTACGAAGTTGTCCATCCCAACTATCCTGAATCAGTGATTACCCCCCGGATGCTTCTCTCACATGTTTCTGGTATTCGCGATAACTGGTCAGTCTTAGGTCCATTGGAGGTTTCAGGAATGGATACTCCTCTTTCACTAGAGAATTTCACCCAGAGCTATCTTATAGATACTGGAATCTATTACAGTACTAGTAATTTCAATGATGCTGAACCTGGGACCGAGTATGATTACACAAATGTAGGCGCAACTCTTGTTGCTTATCTTGTTGAACTCGTTTCTAACACAACCTTTGAGGAGTACTGCCAGCAGAACATTTTCCTGCCACTAGGGATGAATGAGACCTCCTGGTACCTGGGGAACCTCGACACTAGAATGATGGCGATTCCATATCTTTACACAGGATCAACATTCACACCCTATGGACATTATAGCTCCGCGGTTTATCCCTGTGGATTCATGAGGACGAGTGTGCGTCAGGAAGCCCAACTCTTGGCTGCACTAATGGAGTATGGATCTATTGGGAACACAACTATCCTGAGTAATAGTAGTCTCCAATTGATGATGACTCATCATTACCCCTCCCTCGCTCCCAATTATGGTCTATTCTTTCAGCACTCTGGTGTGTTGTGGGGGCATGGTGGGAGTGGACCTGGAGTGGCGACTCGCATGCTCTTCTATCCAGAGGCTCATGAAGGCGTCATCGTGATGATCAATGTTGAAAATCATGCAGCTGTTAACTCAATCCATAATCACATTCTGGATTGTATGCGGACTGCGTATGGATGGCAGACCTGAATAACAGATAATCAGGTCCAAATCTCTCCCGTGCCACGACGATTCTGGTTGTATATCGCAGATGTCAAGAAATTGAAGGATAATCTCACAAGATGAAAGAGCATAATCAATGTAGAGCTTAAATATGCCTAAGTATGCCAAGATTCGAAGGTGTTTGAATTGTTCGAGTATTCTGTTGAGCAAAAGACGCTCACTATAGGTGGTGTAAGAATTGGCGGACTACCAGGAAGGAATGCCACAGTGGTTATTGCTTCGATATTCTATTCGAAAGATCGCCTCGTAAAAAATGCAGAAACTGGTGAGATTGACAAGAAAGCCACCGAAGACACCCTCGTGATGTTAGCGGATATGAGTGATAAGACAGGACTTCCTACAATGCTGGATGTTGTTGCATCAACACCTATGGCTATGGAAGAGTATTTGCTCTATCTGATGGACATCTGCGACTTCCCATTAATGATAGACGGGTCGGGTGATAATGTTGTCAACTCTGCAGGGATTCTGATAGCCAAGAATTCGGGTTTTCTTGACAGAGTCATTTTAAATTCTCTAACACCAGACAGCAAGGATGAGGTTTACAAAGTCGTCAAGGAAACAGGTCTCCAGAATGCACTTCTCTTGACTTTCAACACAAGTGCAATTACTTCTGTTGTAAAACGAGTTGAGCTTGCAGACCAACTGATCGAGCAAGCTCGCGAAACGGGAATAACCAACATACTCCTCGACACGGGAGTCTTGGACCTTCTCACATTAGGTATTGCATGCAAGGCACAGATGATTCTGAAGGACAAATATGGATTTCCGGTAGGAAATGGTGCTCATAATGCAGTCAGTACGTGGCGTGGTCTTGTAAGAAAGTTTGGAAAGGACGCAAAGAGTGCGGCTTATGTTGGCTCAAGCTTGATACCAGTGGTTCTTGGAGCTGATTTTGTGATGATGGGGCCTGCCAAGGACGCCCCAATTGTATATCCCTCCATAGCAATGGTTGATACCGTCTTATCAGGGAGTCTTTTAGAAGACCGAATCCGACCTGAAAAACCGCATCCAAGGTACATGATAAGCTAATCTCAAACCATGGAAGTAAATGTATACTTCATCATGGTAATGACTGCTCTTTTGTAATTCTCCGGAACTTAACAACAATCTGATATGTCATTTCCATATGGGCTGAGGAGACAATCTCACATGAAATAGACAATGACCGCTATCACATCTATGATGCCCAAAACGACGTTTAGGCCCATGCTTGCCTTCATGACCTTCATCTTTTTGGATGCTACGCGCATAAGGGCGACTGTTATCTACTAATTACTGATTACAGGCGATTCATGCCCTAGTCCAGATGTTTAGATATTACTGAGAGAACTGTGGAATAATCCAGAGCAACAGTGTGAATCTCATTCCTGTTACAACTGATTTCTTACACGAGTATCCTTCTCTAGGAACTTTGAGAGGTCAGAGTGAGCTTGTCTCAAGAATCTCGTATTGTTCCTAAAGACCTCAATCTGCCTAATAATCTCTTTAATCTTCGTTATGAGAAAAGTAGTATCTTTTCTATTTCTGCCTGATTGTCTTTCAGATTGAAGTGTGGATAGAATATCTTGAAATCTCGGGATACATGAGAAGATGAAATTATCCGTCTTCAAAATGACAGAGAGTATGCTCAATGAAATAGATTCCAGATAATAGATACCTGGTTTTCGATACTCTCTTGGCAGAACGTGGATATATTCCCTCTTAATCTCTTGATGTAGAAGACGAGAAACCGTACTGCATGAGAAACCCGAAGAATCCATCAAAGTCTGTTGATCGGCACTCCGACGAGTAAAGAAGATGCTCAGTATTCGATTCCTTATAGGGTCATTCTTGAGATAACCCCAAACATCCATTAGGCCCTCCTCTAATTCCCGTGTTTCAAATGAATAGACTATCATCTCGTTCCGAGGGATTAATTCAGATACATCTTCTTGAAAGAAAGAGTGTTTCTTTTCTCTATTGATTTGTCTTCTTTGAACCTCGATGTAATTTCGAAGACTATTGAGTCGCCTATGTAGGAATTCTCTCTCAATTGGATACTTACTCTGTTGTTCCTGAAGTTCTGTTTGCTTTTCCACTATGTATAAATCAAGTTTCTCAAGATTTTCAAGGATTTGAGTAGAAGGAGTATAGACAAACTCCACTCTTTCTGGATTTATACTGTAGAGATTCTTGTGTGTCTTTGGGATCATTCCACGACTTATGATGTCTGCTTGAAGAAATGACTGCAATGTTGTTGAAATGGTACTTAGAGAGAATCCTGTCAGTTGCTTAAGTTGTTCTTGACTTAAGGCATCATAGATTTTGAGATAGGCAAAAATCTCAGTCGTCCTTGAGTTTAGATTGACCATTTTTCCAGCGGTTTTATAGAATGTGACTATCTCTCGCTCAATTTCCTTTGACTGCTCTGATAGTAATTCAACTTGTTTCATTGATTCCATCCTTTCTTCAGACTCTTTTAATTTATCAATCAGACTCTTGCTCTGATAATAAGGTATATTTTCTATTTTTCGTAATTTGGGAAATATAAATCTACTCAAAAGGGGTGTTTTGAAATGTCAATTCAAAAAATATTTAGACGAAAGACAGCAGTCTTCGGGTTTCTCATGCTTCTTTTTCTGGCAGCATTCTCTCAAGCACATGCTACCATAGAGAATGATCCGATTGAACTAATTGAATTCTCGACCTTCCTGGGCGGTACAGGTGATGAGCACATGGATGTTTCGTATGCCTTTGGAAGCACGGTCGTCGATTCAAAGGGCAATATCATTGTAGTCGGTCAGACAACGTCTATAGATTTTCCATTGAAAGATGCCTATCAGGACAATATTAGTGACTATA
>CAZPWM010000100.1:0-3413 GCA_964590575.1 uncultured archaeon | reverse complement strand
CAAAATTTCATCCTAATGGATCACTGATATTCTCAACGTACTTGGGTGGCTCTGCCCACGATTTGATTATGGACGTAGCTGTTGATTCAGAAGATAACATCATCATAGCAGGCGTTACAGGTTCTTCAGACTTCCCACTGATGAATGCTTTCAAATCAAATTCAACAGGTGTTTCAGCAGGGAGTGTTGATTGTTTCATCACCAAGTTTTCAGAAGACGGTCAATCCCTTCTGTTTTCAACGTTCTTTGGTGGAACAGGAAACGATTGGCTTTATACTATGAATGTCGATTCTAATGACCGAATAGCCATCTCTGGAACAACTCAATCTACCGATTTTCCATTACTAAACCCCTATCAGGACACACATGCTGGTGCTCTTGACATATTTGTATCACTACTTGAGGCAGATGGGCAATCTCTGCTATTTTCGACTTATCTGGGTACAACAGGAATTGATCATGGACGAAGTATTGATTTCGATTCACAAGGAAATGTTTGGCTCACGGGGATTACTGCATCTGGAGACCTGGCTACAGAAGGGGCTTATCAAGAAGAATACGGGGGTAGTTCTTCTGATGTATTTCTGGCAAAGTTCAGTGTAAATGGTGCTCTGGCATACCTCACCTTTTTGGGAGGTAATTCTATAGAATGGGGGAATGCGCTCGCAGTAGATAGCGAAGACAATATCATACTCACAGGCTTTACAACATCTGATGATTTTCCGACAATGAATCCCTACCAAGATGAACGGGTCGAGTATGCTGATATGTTCATCACTAAATTCACTCCAAGTGGACAAAGTGTTGTTTTCAGTACATATATGGGTGGTTCTTCAATTGACTATGGGAATGCTATCACAGTAGACCCACATGATCACATCATAGTAACAGGTCAAACTGATTCTGCTGATTTTCCTACAACCTTCCCGCTTAACACTACTGAGGTATCACATAATAATGTAACATTAGTAGTGTTGAATCCGGATGGTTCACTCCTCTTATCGATGATATTTGGAGGCGAGGATGATGATGTTGGCATCGGAGTCGCTTGGTATTCAGATTACAGTTTCATTCTCGTAGGTTACACTGAATCTGCTGATTTTCCCATCTACGAAGCTTATCAAGGGACATACGGTGGTGGTGAAGCTGACATGTTCATCATAAAAATAGATCTGCAGAGTCTGATAGAAACTCCTACTTCTACCACGACAGATGAATTTCCACTCGGTGTCTTGGAAGGTAGTATTGTGATTGGAATCATAGCTGTTGTCGCACTCCTGTTGTTTATTCGAAAGAGAGCAGGATAGTCATTCTTGGAATATCATAAAGGACAATCGGAAATATTTTCCTTTACAAATGAAAATGGAAAAGGGGTTCATAACCCCTTTTTCCGAACATCAATATACATATGCTTCTCTTGCCTGTACGGCAGGTAATTTAGTCCGAGAATTTCCCATGCTATGATTATGTCTTAATCTTCTTTAGACCATCACTTGCGACAAACTCTCTTCCTCACTAATCCTGGCGGTTTCTGAAAATTGTCTAGTTCTTCTCCACTGATATCCATAGTTGACTATTGCAATCGTAAGACCAACAAGAAGGAGAGCTGGAAACGGTATGATAATCCAAATCCCGGCATGTGATGCGGTGTAGTTCAACCAAATACATGCGATCGAAACAATGAGAAGATGAGTCACTCCAGCTACAAGCATTTGTGCAATTCTTCTTCGTTCAAATGAACCTCTGCAGACGAACCACGCAAAAATGATGCCCGGTAGTATCTGCAATAACAATGAAAGACTAGTAAAGATTGACGATGTTGAAAAATAGAACCATGTACCCTGACCCCAGAGATTTCCATCCACCCTGTTATTCAAAGACCAAGTCGCGGAGTTAAGAGCAAATCCTTCAAAGAAGCTACGGTTAAAATCAGAACCCTGCCACCTGAAGGTTTCTACAGTCATTGGGGATAGTAATACCAAGATAGAGAGAACTGTTGTTGCGATTTTTCTTCCAAAAGTGCGGTTTTCGTGTTTAGGATACATAAGCCCTCGCCAAAGCAGCGGGAGGAGAACCATGATTGTGAAAGCAAAACCAGAGAAGGGAATAAGATCAATGAACTCTGGAACATATGCCAGATGCCCCCCAGGGGCCCATGGAATGACAGCCCATACTGGAAGGAAGAGCAACAATGTAATGGTCAGTACAAGCATTACTAATCCTGATGAGCCCAGCAACATTGGAAAGTCCAAATCTCGTTCCATGTAGAGCCAGAGGAAACAAGGGGTACAAATCAGCAATGATGGTAGTAGGAACCCACTGTCTGGGATGAAATGAACTGATGCCCCCGGTTCTGACAGAATAAACGAGATATCAAACAGTACTGAACTGAGTTCAAATCGACCATTTGCCCCATAGATCCAAAATGGAACTGTCAACGAAACGATTAACATCAAGGCGGGAATGATAATTCTCTTGATGTCCATTGTTTCCACTCTTTCCATAAATGATTATAGCATTAATTTTGTTATTTGGTTTTCGAATATTCAAGTTTCAGAATTGAAAGAAAGCGCATGAGAGAGGCTCAGCCCATCTCTACCAATTTTGAAAATTACATCTGTTTCTCTTGTCTGTATTGCACGTACTCAGGTCTGAATATTTCGCGACCTAAAGATAACTATCTGTAGATCGCAACTCCAGAATGTGAACATATGCTTCTTTCCCCAAGAACGAAGAAGTGAGAGAGGGTTCCTTCTCTCCATGGTCATTATGAATCTTATCTATTTCTGAGTCAGACTCCCCACCAGTCCGGTACCTCATGATCCAACCAAACGGGGTCGGGTGTGACTTTGTCCTCTGTGTCCTTCCCCGGACTGTCATGGATCACACGATTGAATGTCTCACTTGCACTCACTGTCATGTCATTCTCTACCACTACCTGACATGAGAGGAAGACCGCGGGATGGTCGAATTGTGTTTCGCCTGATTTTATTAATTTCTCAAAGCGGTCCTGTTGCGCCTGAGTCTTTTTTGTTGGTACTCCCTTGTGAATGGTGACCCTACAGGTAGTGCATTTAGCATTCCCCCCGCAGGTATGGACTATGTCGACCTCATGATCGATGAGGGCTTTGAGCAGCTTTGTCCCACTCTCCACTGTGATCTCCTTCTGAACCTCACCCATGAAATCGACAATTGTTACTTTTGGCATGGTTTCAAGATTGGTATATTCCCATTAAAATGCATTACGTGAGAGCGATGTTTGAGATACTATCACTAAAGAACTGAGATTGGAAGAAGTGAATAGAAAGAGAGTGAAGGAGAGAGGAAGATCCTCTTTCGGTTTGATAATTGAAACTACGTCCGTTTCTCTTGCCTGTAAGGTAAGTAGTCAGGTCCGAGATTTTCCCGTGCCA
>CAZPWM010000099.1:0-11811 GCA_964590575.1 uncultured archaeon | reverse complement strand
ATCGCCTCCAACTTCTATGAGGGATTCCTCATCCTTCCCTTCAAATTCCTCGTAGTCCAATTCCTCATCGTCAATTTCTTCATCTGCTGCCTTCTTCGGTGACAAGTAGAAGACCTCCCTATATCACCCAACTATTTCATTAGAGTTTGTTGGGTTTGTAGACGTGATAGTGTCGATTCACTGAGTATAAAAATAGCACTAGTGGCCAAACCGAGTGAGGAACCTATAACACTTCTTGAACAGGAACCCATCCTCCCAAAAAATCGTGGGTTGAGTGTAGCTTGAATATGACCAGGTCAATGATTAGATGAATGTCTAACCCCGTGTCAAAGTGACTAAAATGAACTCTTCTTGGGGAGCGATTCGGATTCCACCCATATTTGTTTGAATCTGGATGAACGCCAACTCTCCGCCTTCCTTAACACCCCTGACTATCTCCCAAGTTTTACCAATCAATGCGCTCAGTAGAGCTGAGATCTCTTCGGCTCGTTCTAGTGTGACTCCCCAAGTGTTGATGGGAAATCCTTCAGGACTGATGAATAGGGCGGCATATACGTCTGGAAACTTGCTTGTTATATTTTGAATAATCCTCTCGAATATCTCACGTTTTGGCATCGCTGGCATGTTTTTGTACACATCCATAGCAGTTTCTGGGTGTTCTGGTATCTGAAAGGTGTTAAATGGATAAAGAAAAAGCTTGTTGTCATATAACCAGCAGCTCAGGAGTGAAGATGTCTTGGAAGAAGAACTCATGTTTCGCATCATATTCGTTGTGACCTACTGGTTTTAAAACCTCGAAATAACTTGGTGAGTCTAATGAAGTACCATGATGAGTTATTGGAATTGCAAGGAACACGAGTGACCATTTCTCGTGTGATTTCAAGACTCACCCCTGCACCACTCATCAATCTCTATGTTGGAATTATCTTTTCATTATCTTCGCCTATTGGACTTGGACCTGTTCTCAATCCTTTTTCCTCAATCTTGATTTGTCTCGTCATTATGGTGATTCTCCCCATTGCTCCTATTGTATACGCAGCTTGGAAGGGGAATGTAGATCTAGACGTGTCTGAAAGAGAAAGTAGGACCAAATTCTTTACTTTCTCGATGATGTGTTATATCATTGCGTTTGTTGTGTATGGGTATTTTGGTTGTCATATAATGAGAACACTCGCAGCTGCATACTTTGCAGTGACTGCAGGAGTTCTTTTGGTTAGCTTTAAATCGAAGATATCGGTACATGGAGCAGGAGTTGGAGGGCCGGGTGCAGCACTAATCTACGTCTATGGCCCATTCGCTCTTGTTGTCGTCTTTGTCTGGATGCTAGTGATTTACTCGAGGGTGACCTTGAAACAACATTCTCTAAAGCAGTCAATTACAGGAGTTATTCTCGCGATTATAATCTCGTGGATTACCTATTTCATGCTCTATATGTCATGAGAACAGAAATGTATATTCAATGATTCTGTATGAAAACAGCTCATCTCTCGTAAAAAGAAGGAGTATTAATCATTCTTATTCTTCCTCTTCATCACTCCACTTGCAACCTAAAGAACAGTAGTAGACAATTCTACCATCTTTCTTTGTCTTTGTGATATTGGCATTTTTGAGAAGTTTCTTATTGCAGACACGACAATATTTCTCACTTATGATATTTCACTCCCTATTTCTAAATTCCAAGTCGTTTCTAGAACTGTTCGAACCTCATGATAATAGTACGCATATAGCAATGAAATTATTCCCACTATGAGAATGCATGATTCCCGCCCTTATAGACCTGAACCACTAAAATACATCCGATGACTAGAACCTCGGAACTAGTGACTACTGGATTCAACCATAAGCAAAAAACACAATTTTCGTTGGGAGGAGGGATCAATAACCAATTTTCGTTTTTTTTCGTTTATTTAGCTTGAGAGAGAGAATGCGCATTCAATGATATTGTACGAAAACAGTTCATATGTGAACTTTCGAATTCTCTACAAGCAGCTACTATGCTGTCTAGCTATAGGAATGCGATTCAGAAATGCAGGATCAAGTAATCTGTCCATCATGCAAAAAACGCATCAGAAAAGGATCGACATTCTGTATAGGTTGTGGAAACAAAGTGCCCGAAGACTTGCCATCTGCCCCACCAGAAGAAACACTAGAGGAATCAGAGATTTTGGATGAAGCTGAGGAATTGCCGGGTTTAGAGGACTCTGGATTTGATGATCCACTTCCTGAAACACAACTCGAACCTCAACCCGAGGCATTACCCTCAATAGAAGAAGACCTCAGTTGGGATGAAGCAATGCCAGCAGCTGAATCAATGACAGTTGAAGGTGATCTTTCTCTTGTTGAAGAAACAATAGTCGCAGTCGAAACAGAAACCCCATCCGAAGGCGCTCCTGAAGTATCCGACGTGCCTGAGGGACGAAGTACGGATATGTCGTGGGAAGAGGGTGTTGATGAGATCAAGGTAGGTATGCCTTTCACAGAGATTGAACCACCAAGAGTCTATGCTGAAGAAATTCCTGTTACCACAGAGGAAGCTCTTGAACATCTCTTCCCTGAAGGTGTTCCTAAAGAAGTCCGAGAGGAAACTAGAGAAGCTGTCGAGCATCTGTTTCCAGAAGGAAGAGGGAGTACAACAACAACTTTCATTGATGTTGTAGTAGGAAAGCCATCAAGAATTGGCTTGAATGGACCCCTCAAAGAGCTTGAAACTCCTGTTTGTCCGAATTGTGGTATTACTCTCTCATCAGACGAATTCGAGTATCCAGCTTATGTCTTTGAAGCTATGGGAAAAGCAAGATTGGACCAAGGTGAGCAATACTTGCAAGAGAACGAACACGAAAAAGCTATCGAGTCTTTCGAGATTGCTAAGATGTTGTTCGAACGCGCAGAAAATGAGAAGGGCGTCGCTGAGAGTACGAAAAGAGTTGATATTGGATACGATGCAATGGCTATGTTCCATTTTGACCAGGGTGAAAGCCATATGAAAGCTCATGAATTTGAATGGGCTATTGTTCAATTCAGAAAAGCAAGAGAACTCTATATGTTCAGCACAGATGCAAAAAAGAGAGCCCGTTGCTCAGAGAAAGCTCGGGAAGCTTACGTTGAGTGGGGCAAAGATCTAGAAGCACAGGGAGACCAATTGGCCAAACAAGGCACTACTAGAGACGCCTTAGCTAAGTACCAAGAAGCCGCTACTAAATACCGTGAGAGTGAAGATAGGAAAAGGCTCAGTGGTCTTGAGAAGAAGATAAGGAAAGCATAGCAGTACTACATTTTCCTTGGTTCAAAGCCTGTGAGTCTTAAGATATTGTCTTTAAAGATTAAATCAATGTCTTCTTGAGTATAGTTGAACTGGGGCAATAACGACTTCACTGCATAGTATTGTTCTTCGAGAATGTTATATCTAAATCCACGTGGGAAAAATGAGGAATCAGTACCAAAAACTACTCTGCATGAAGCTCCTGCTTTCAGAGCGCGTTCGAAGATCTTGGTTATTGTTAGGTCTACATCTTGGTAGTTCATCCAGCTGTTACTCCCACTTGTATCCATGACTACATTGTGTGTTTGATACATAAGCATCAGTACTTCACGGAAGAAGCCTGCTCCAAAATGGGCAATCATGAAGTTCAAGTCTGGAAAATCAAGAGCGGGCTTTTGGATATCAAGAGGGTTTCCATATCGAAGATTCGCTTGAGTTCCGATAGTGATACCAAAGTGCAGGATTATGAGTAATTTCTGTTTCTGAACCTCTTCGTAGATGGGATAAACGCGTTCGTCATAAGCATGAAAATTCCAAGAGCTTGGATAGAGTTTGATCCCTTGAAACCCGTCTTTTCCAGCTTTCTTGACCATTTCAACTGCGTCTTCTTCAGCTGGATTGATATTTGCATATCCCAGGAACCTACCTGGAAAACGTTTCCTTGTTTTATTGAATTCATCCCAGACTTCTTCGCCAATCATCATACCGATTGCAGTGATTCCATACTTGTCTAGCTCATCAGCCCACATCTGGCCAGGATCCCAACTCTCATCCGGGATTGTTAATTCTGGCATATCAGTCTGAAAGGTAACTCTACTTTGCATTCGTTCCAATGAAGCTCCGCTATCTAGCCATCGCTTGATAGTGTCATATGTGAAAAAGTGTGCATGGCTATCAATTACTTCAGTTCCAACTTTCGATATGACCATGGAAGATATCTCCTAAAATTCTCTATAGTTATTATTCCACGCTCTTTTTCAGTAATAAGAACTCACTTATGGCATATAATGTTCTGGAAACTAGATCCAATCACCGGTTTCGAGTTTTCGTGGAATGTACTCATCTGTGAGATACTCAAAGCTATGGCTTGCAAAAGCTTGAATCTCGGCTTTCTCCTTAAGCTTGAGCATCAACTCTAAGTCTTCCACCCATGGTTTGTTCCGCTGAACAAATGGTTCTTTCAGCATATCTTTGACCCGTTTGATGTCACTAGGTTGCATAGGAATACGAACTGATTTTGGTATGTTATATTCATCCAAATCACGACTCAACACCCCCAATAGTTTCAGTTCGGGTGTTGCTATGAACGGTGATTCATAGCTCAGTCGCTTGCTACCTCTCAGGAATACCGAATAGATGTAATGCCCATAAGGATCAGAGTCGACTAATGCGAAAGCGGGAATTTCAAGTTCCTTGACAAGCATTTTGAGGAAGGCTCTTGTTGCTATGTCTCCTGAACCTTTTCCAGTAATTACAATGCAAGGCTGACGATTCCAATACTTAGCTTCTGCAAGCCGCATAACTGCTGCGTCTTTTTCGGACAGTATGATGAATTCAGCATCACTCTCTACAATTTCAAGTTGATCCAGGAATGGTGTTACAGCCCAGCCACCAGTACCCATCTTAGTGAGGTCAATTAAATCGCCTCCATCTCGTATCGTAACACGACCCATTGCAGAACCACGAGCAGACGCAACAACATGAATGCTGTCACGAGTGGTCTGAATCATAGATGCGACATCCTCGATAATCTTGTCACTATACTTCTGTTCTCTGAATAAATTAACATCGCTATAGTAGACTTCACGTTTGGTTGCATGCAAGTTAGATTTCAGTAGGTTGAATACGATCTCCATAACTCGTGCAGTTCGTGTGGCGTCTACAACTGATGCAAGTGAGTGGTACGGACGTGAGATAGTTCGCATACCTAGAAGTAATAAATCGCGAATTTCATCCCAAACAATATTGTCTCCGGATCTGCTTGGAATTTCAAAAGCCGGTCTCCCACTCACCATAGTTTCATTAAGAATATCAAGTGCTGTATCTACGATCCTTTCTGTTGTATCATCAACAGTTAGATTCACAACTTCAACAGTTTCGAGCAGAGATTCATCGATTTCTCCACTCTTCTTTAGAGCTTCTGCTTTCTTATCTGCTGTAATCCAATTTTCTTTCAACTCAGCAGCTAAGGATTCCACAGCTTTAGGTACAGGCAAACCGGATTCCTTACGGATTGGTTTAGGTTTCGTTCTCTTGGGGGGAGGTTTGGGTGTCTTAGTAATTATTTTCTTCTTTGCAGGAGCCTTTTTCTTTGGAGCCGCCTTCTTGGATTCTTTCTTTCTAGTAGCCCTGTCCAGCTTTTCCTTCTCTTTCTTTGGTTCTTCCTTCTCTGATGGGGTTTCAGCACCAATTGTGGTTTTAGTAGAGACCTCAATACTAGATTCACCTGTCAACTGGGTCATTTCTTGATCATGAATCAACTCCTTTGCTGCTTTCACAATCGACTCAGCTTTTGCAGTACTTAGACCATCCACTTTCTTTGCGATATTTCCCGGTGACGCTCGTGCTATTCGAGCAACCGAATCATAACCAGCACGGCTCATGGAACTAGCGAGCTTAGACCCTAAGCCTGGAATAGCGGTCAATAGAAGTTTTGGAGGACCAGCTTCTTCATCTGTGGTCTCAAGCGGAGTTTCTGATGGCACTCCAGCTGTTTTGCTCTTCGTAACTAAATCTTTGGCGGCTTCTATGAGATTCTTTGCACCAGCTAGACTTAAGCCCTCAACTTTCTTAGCAAGTGATGGAGGTCTTGCGCGAGAAATCTTCTCCACTGTTTCATATTTTGCATTCACAAGCTTTTCTTCAAGTTTCGCCCCAATTCCTGGAAGTTCCTTTAAACTAAAAGCGCTCTCTGGTAGAACACGTGAAACTTTCTTCTTAGTGGATGATTTTTTCTTCTTTGCAGTAACCTTCTTCTTTGAGGGTTCCTTTTTCTTTGCAGGGGGTTTCGAAGATTTACTTTCAGGTTTTTTCGTCTTAGTAGATTTCCTAGTCGGTTTTTTGACAGGAGTCTTTCCTAATTTTGATTTTGTATCCTTCTTTGGTTGTGGGTCTTCAATGACCTCGCCCAGAGTTGCTTGAACAGTTTCCTTTGTTTTCTTTGTTTTCTTGCGGCTCATTCAAGCTCACCTTCCTCAACATCGTCACCATCTAGTGGTATATCAGCAACGAGATCAGAATCAAAGGTATCTGTTTCAGTTTCCTCTTGATCCTCTACAGTTTCGAATCCCGTAATTGAATCCCTCAATTTACTTGCGATTGTTTCAGCATCAAAAAGCGGTTTCTTTCTTCCATCATTTGCGATGTTGGATAGACTTTGTGCAAACTGGTCTGCATACATTGCAAGGATTCCAGCTCGTTTTGCTTTTCGTCGCGCAGTTTCGCGGCGTGTAATGAATCGTCTGAACTTACGTCCTGCATCTTCTAGAGCTAGTTTGATCTCCCGAAGAAGAACTTCATCTTCTGCAAGAGCCTGCTTGCTCTGCCCTTTAAACATGACATGAACATATGCTCCTGCAACATGAATGAACACCATCACAGGACCGCGAGGAATTCCATTATCAAAAGTCTGCAGCTTGTAGTTTTTCCAGTTAACTGATGCTGTAGCTTTCCATGTAGCACAGTCGCTATTATCTCGCAATTTTGGTACTCGATTCACAAATCTCCACAAAACCATCGGTGCTGAGGAAGCAGGTTTTATTTCACCACCATACGCAATGCAAACTTCAATAGCAAAAGAAAGGCCCTTACCCGAAGTGGGTTTTCGCGTAACAGCAGCAACAAAATCTGGTTTGTAAGCTTGTTGTATGGTCTGCTCAAAGACCTCTTCACCAACTGGAACGACTGTGTCTGTGGGAGGGGCTATATAGTCTTCATTTGAAAAAGATCTATAGAGTAGCTCGACCTCCGTCTTTGATAAGGAGTCGGTGGGTGTTGTCATTTTGAGATCATCCAGATGTCTTCTCCGGAGGTCTTTACTAGCATTTGATACGATTATCTTTGCCTTATTGGTGCTAAGTCGGCAAAAAGCCTTGGTCAAAAATCCTCTTAGATCAGATTCTCGAGTTTCTCGCAACAAGTCCTGAAACTCGCCGATTCTTATGCTTGCAGGATGTGGTTGAGCATACTTTGGCTCTTCAGGGAATACGCTTACCCTTCTTGGATGGATGTGAACTTGACCATATGGATCAATGAATATGATAGTCACATGAGAATTTAGTAGGGATGCCATCTCAGCGTAGATATCAGCATAACCACGCCTGTATTGGATGTTTAAATAGTATAATTTGATGAATGATCCATGATTGAAGGGGAGGTCCATATTCACAGGTCCACCAACGTGTTCCTTCGTATTTGCAGTAGTCGTGTAGAAGTTTGTAACTGTGGCCATATCGGAAGTAAACCGTTTGGAAATAGTGAAAATGGGCTTTCCTGTGGTATTTTGGGCATCACTGAATGCTGAGGGAGCACCAAATCCTTGACTCCCTCTTGTCTGTCTCAATTTCTCAGACTTGCTAGATGCAAGGTAAATACCAAATTTCTCAAGGTCATTCGGAACCATGCCCACCCCTGTATCAAAGCAAGTAAACTCGTATACCTTGAATCCTTCTTCATCATCAATGGGGACAAGATCAGGCATCTGGATTTCCTTTAACTCCATAACCACAAGAGGCTCTCTCTTTGACAACAATGAACGCAAAGGCATAACGAATTTCCGGAACTCGGTGATACGCTCGTCGATTGTTTCCTTGCGTCTTGACGGTGTTTCAATTTCCTTACCTGCCTTCACGTCTCGCTCGAGCTGTTTGCTTAGGGCGATAGTGTCTATTTGACCCTCCTCAAGTTTTGCGCGTATCTCCTGAATAACAGCGGGGTCTAGTTGATCTTGGAGGCGGGGACGTTTCTTAGTCTTCCACCACCAACTCTCAAGGGCATCGATTGCATTGTCCAAGAACTCGATTGCATATTGTGTATGTTTATTCAAACCAGTTTCGAAACCCACAAGCTGCGTCCGCTTTCTCATGAACTTCGCGATTGTGCCTTGTTTGATATCTCCTGCATCAGTCCTGGATGATGATTTCTCGGACAATGTATTTCACTCCAAATTGTGGAATTCATTCGCAATCCCGTGTCTTTTCGCTAAGGCAGATTTTCCCCACGAAACGGCATTCTCTGTTGGATAGGCGGATTTCTCATATGGTATATTAATCATTTCTGTCATTAATACCTTCAAAATCCCTCTTTCTGAGATTTTGTACAGTCTAAAGCATTTTTGAAGTCATATGAAGGAAAATCTTGGACTAATATACATATTTAGAACACGTGTTCGAAGTTTATAGATTTCGGATTTATGGATAAACAAACTTTTTGGCAGGATGAACATCGAGAACAGGAGAGAAACAATGGCACCCAAGACTGTCAGTGCTATTGCACTGTCTTCAATTCCAATTGTTAAACCAGGAGATAGTCTAGTTGAGATGATACTCAAAGCAATCAACGTAACTGGTTCCAGCTTGGCAAATGGAGATATCCTTGTAATCGCTTCAAAAATTGTTTCTAAATCAGAAGGCAGATTAGTAAAAGCGTCAGATGTCAGTGTATCAAATAGAGCTATGGAGATTGCTGAGAGGAATGGGTTTGACCCGATTCATGTTGAACTGGCGCTCCGTGAATCTGCTGAGGTCATTAGAAGTGATGGCGTGCTAATCACAGAAACGCATTCTGGTTTAATATGCAACTTTAGTGGCGTGGACAAATCCAATGCTCCTGAACAAGAGTATGTTCTGCTACCAGTTTTTCCTGATCAATCTGCAGAGAGAATTCGAGAGGATCTTGTGAGAGAAACAGGTCTTAAACTATCGATTGTAATTTCAGATACACAGGGAAGACCTTGGAGAAAGGGGTCAATCAATATTGCCATAGGATGCGCAGGCATAAACGCGTTCAAGCATAACAAAGGGAAGAGTGATCTTCACGGAAGAATATTGAAACGTTCAACTGTATGTCAGATTGATGAACTTGCGTCCCTCGCAGAACCGCTTATGGGCCAAGCGGGTGAAAAAATCCCAGTTGTCATCATCAGGGATTATCAGTATGATGATGGAGATGAAACTGGTTCAGATATCATCAGACCGAGAAATGAAGACATGTTCCGATAATTAAGAAAAAGAGAAAGCAAGGGCTCACTAAAGGGAGCCCTACAATACTACGGGGGATCAGACCTGTTGACCACAGCCATTGCAGAACCTTGCACCCTGTGGATAAGGTTGACCACAGTTTCTACAAAAACCAGCTTGGCCACCACCACCAGGCATTCCAGCACCTGTGACTGTTACAGAGTCGGGCTCACCATCACCATCTCGGTCTTCATAGTGAATAGTCATTGATCCCGCGCCTCCTGAAGGGGCTCTACCCCCACCACCTTCGTGGTCGTGAGCTCCACCTCCACCGCCTTCAATGACACCACCACATTTGGGACAGCTAGCCACATTGCCAGCATTAGTCCCACAATATGGACACTTTCCTTGACCCTGTGCAGAGGAAACATTGGCTACAATTGAGGGTATCACTTTCTTCTGTTTAAAGTTGAATCTCATATCGCCGCCTGATTTCAGTTCAACAATCAGAGTGTCACCACTCTGAGTTGCTTGGCTGATTGCAATAAGTGGTAGAGCCATACTCTCTGTATTGCCATCTTTATCTTTGTTATAGTAAGAGTCAGCAGTCCAAGAAGAAATTGCAGTCCCAACAGCTGCGTAAGTAATACCTCGAGCTAAAGAGCGTGTAACATGACCACCAACCCCACCTATTTGGTGTCCTACACCCTCGAGTAGCGCCGCTCCTGCAACTGCTCCAGCTAGAGCTCCCCATTTCTTGAATCCACTTTTCTTCTCTGGTTTCTTATACCAAACCAGCCGAACATCGGTAAGCTCTAGGGACCCATCCTCTCCGTCAAATTTCACATCTTTCTCGCGGACCATTTTTCGCTCATAATTCATCGTTTGAAGACCTGAATCTGAGTAAGAAACAGTCAAAAACTGAGGTCTATCTGTCAATAGTAAGCACCGAATTTCAATCAACCAGAGGGAGTATAAACTTAGTGCATGCAGATAAAATGAAGGAAGAGGCTGCTACAATCAACAGCCTCTACCCAAGATTAGTCCTCGAAATGAATGCCATCCGCAATTTCTTCCACTAGCCCGGTTGCAGCCTCCACTGGAGGAAGAACTGCCTCGCCATTAGCCCAGGTTTCTCCATCAGGCTTAGGAGCCTCATGTCTGAAACCATAGATGATCAGCATGACCCCCATGAAGGATATGACACCGCAGGATGCAAGTGTCATGGGGAATCCTATGATAGTTATCAGCCAACCAAACACAGCTATCTGTGGAATCGCAAACAGCGTTGCTAGAGTCGGGAACAGGGAGTACATTGAGTTCCGGATCCTGTTAGGAATAACATCTATCAATACTCTCTGAGTAAGAATCTCAGCAAACCCTCCAAAGAAGCTAGTTGATACAAAGGTTGCGAAGATAAGAGCAATTGGAACGATATTCTCTACTGGTAATGTCAGTAGCTCAATAGTACTGAGAGGCCAATAAAGAGTCAAGAGGTTTGCGCTAGATGCTGCTGGCGGGAAGAAGGTCATAATAGCTGCAAACACCCAGAAGAAGATGAAACCACAGGTCTGCATCAGACGGAAACGTGGGATCCACCTCTTTGGCTCAAACCTACGTGACCATACTCCTGAACGTTCCTGAGAGAAGATACCCGGAATGAAGAGTAGTGTTCTGAAACTTGCAACTCCAACATCTGTGATTAGGTAGAGATAGTACATTGGGAACAGAATGAGGTTGCCCCAGACCATTATACTACTCACTGCCAGCATGGATCCAACAGCAATGTATCGAACGAAAGCGTGCCTGAAGAGATACGTGACTCCACCTTTGAGGATGGACACGTATTCACCCATATCAGGTTTGCCACCATTCGCAGCTCTCGCCTCTTCAACTTCAGGGAAGTCCTTTACTAATCTAAAGACAGCCATGGCAAATACAAACGCAAGAACACCTTGTAATTGAAACACCCAAGGCCTCGAGAATACTACTGCGAGGATACTTCCTGGAATCAGAGATGCTGTCGCTATAATCTGCATCATCATGCCCATCCTACCCCAGAAGACGCCGTACTGCTTCCTATCTGTATCTCCGGGCATAGCAACTCTGTAATTGTTGTCGAACCACGCACCCCAAGCTCCGCTCGACTGTGATTGAGCAAAGCCCATCAGTGCATAAACTGCTATGAGATAGGGAAATGGCGTGTCAACTGTGACAAAGGAGATTAGAAGGAACGCAATACCATACGAAATTTGTGCCCCTGCGATTATGTATCGCTGTCCAATCCAGTCGCCCACTGCACCAGTTGGATAGTCGAGTATAATCTGAACAACCATTTGTACTACCACGAGAGTTCCAACAAGACCCATACCCTGG
>CAZPWM010000098.1:0-11920 GCA_964590575.1 uncultured archaeon | reverse complement strand
TATCTCAGCTTCCAGCTCCCGTTCATCCTGACAGAGATTCTTGACTTTCTGGAGTACTTCGTTAGACTCATGGTTCATCGTGATGACCTTTGAGGAAAGATTGTAGGCAATTATGGCAAACTCCTTTTTAAAGAGAATCACAAATCCTTAGGTGGGAAACGAAAATGTTGAATGTATACAATACACGGACCCGTACCAAGGAAGAGTTTGTACCGCTTGAAGGAAACAATGTCCGTATGTATGTATGTGGTCCAACCGTATACGATTATCCCCACATTGGGAATGCGAGGTCATTTGCAGTCTTTGATACAGTCAGGAGATATTTAGAGTACAAAGGCTATCGTGTCACCTACATCACTAATTTCACTGACATTGATGATAAGATGATCAACAGGTCAAAGGAAGATGGTATCGAGGTGTCTGAAATTGCCGCAAAGTTCATCGCGGAATATCTCACTATTGCGAAGCAGCTCAATCTGAAACCTGCCACTGTCAATCCTCGTGCGACAGAGCATATTGATGATATCATCGAAATGGTCGAACTCATCATCAAGAATGGTTTCGGGTATGATGTAGACGGTGACGTTTACTTCAACGTTCCAGCATTTGAGACCTACGGGGGTCTTTCTAGGATTCCTATGGATGAACTCTCAACTGGAGCAAGAATTGAGGCTGATGAGAATAAGAAAGACCCGCGCGATTTTGCTCTCTGGAAAGCTGAAAAACCCGGAGAACCCTCATGGGACAGTCCATGGGGTAAAGGTCGGCCAGGCTGGCATGCTGAATGTTCGGTGATGGGTAAGCACTACCTAGGACTTCCATTCGACATCCACGGTGGCGGGCAGGATTTGATATTCCCGCATCATGAGAATGAGATTGCTCAATCCGCTGCTGCTTATGGAATCGAAACCCCTGTAAAGTATTGGCTTCACAATGGATTTCTAACCATTGACAGTGAGAAGATGTCGAAATCGGAGAAGAATTTCTCCACAGCAAGGGAAGTGCTCGATAATTACGATCACCAAGCTGTGCGTCTGTACCTTATCACAGGTCAGTATCGACAACCTCTCGACTACAACGACAAAGCGATGAAACAGGCGATTCAGTCGTTAGAGCGTATCAAGAACGCAACCGATACCATCAGGGGGCGTATCTCCATTCTTGAGAGAATTGGTAGTCGTGAGTCAGATGCTGACAAGAAACTCGCAGAAGCTTCAAAGAAGGTCAGGGTCGCCTTCGAGAAAGAAATGGATGATGACTTCAACACTCCAGGAGCTCTCGCTGAAATCTTCACCTACATAAAAGAGGTAAACACTCTAACAAAAGATGTTGGTGGAGCTGCTGTACTCCGAGAAGCATTAGCTGTATTGACTGAGCTAGTTGGAATATTAGGAGTCAACCTAGCAGATGTTACTATGATGGGTGAAGGAGCTGAACAAGAGGCAGAAACCCTGAAGGGTGTTGTTGAATTCCTGCTAGAGCTTCGTGAGGAAGCCAGAAAGTCAAAGAACTTCCCGAAGGCGGACCAGATCCGTGATCGTCTTGGTGCTTTAGGCATCGAAATTGCTGACACTAAAGATGGACCAACGTGGAAGATGAGCTAGCCAGGCCAAACCACGCTAAAAAATGATAGACAATGGAGGGGTATCCCTCCAGTACTAAACCTTTGATAGATTGAATCTAATTGTCGGATGAAAAGTGAGCTTATGTTCACAATAAGTGGATTTTATTAAATAATAGGAATTCCATAACGTTTTGGAGAGCACTCCAATGCGAATGCAGTGGACAGTTGCGATATTGCTATCTATACTATTGACGCTGGCCTTTAACCCACAGTCTGTGACCACAGAACCAACAAATGCTGCAAAGAGAATATTGATAGACTATTCTCATGGACAAGACGATAGTGTTTATGGACGGGAAGTATTCGATCCGTTGTTTTTTGCTAATCTCAGTTTACTAGGTTATGATGTGATTATTGCTTACGGAGGACTGAACTCCTCCATTCTTGAAGATGTAGATGGATTTCTTTTGGGATCGATAAGAGGAATTATGGATGGATTCACTCCTGAGGAAATATCTGCAGTTGCAACTTGGTTCAAAGAAGGTAATCGATTTCTGTGGGTGGCATATGACTCAGACTATCCACTCCCAGGAGGACCTTTCATTAATGGAAATTCCACCTTGATATTAGAAGCAGTTGGTTCACACGTGTACGGTGAACATACACACATCTGGGATAATGAACTAAACTGTGGGTCAGAATATCGTCCTATAGCGAATGTGACTAGTAGAAATCCATTTGTTGCAGACATTGTAAAGGGAGTGGATGCTGTGTTAATGCATGGAGCAACATGTCTCTATGGCAGTAATAGTGACACTCCTGATTCAACAACTAATCCTGTTCCGTTAGAAAACACAACGATTGCCAATGTCACACCCTTTCTGTACTATAGCCCTTCTGCGTATATTCAAGATCAAGATTCCATACTTCCCATAGCACATAATGATGGTGATAATGGGTCGCTGGTTGCATGCACAATCGAAGTAAATGCAGGTTTGAATAAGTCAGGAGTTCTAATAGTGTCAGGGTCTGCACCTTATGGGTCATATTGTCCGATGTATGCTGACCACTACTACAACCGGACTCTCAGTGGACATACTATGATTTTACAGGCTATTGATTTTGCAATGAACTACTCTCCACCAACTCCTATTGACGTGCCCATTGTTCTTGCAGGGATAGTTGTGGGCATTATCTTTGTGGCACTGATTATATTTGAAAGAAAGGAACAGTCCTAATGGATTTGGTTTCTTACATTAATCAAGAGACCCGGGTCATCAAGGACATATACCCTGGGATTTGGATGTTCTTTCAAAAATCTACTAACGAGGTCTCTGAGGATTTGCTGCACCTCAGATGAGTCTTTGACAGAACAACCCTCCATTCGGTATACAGAACGTAACTCATCAGGATCCAAACCGCTGATAATCTTGATGTTACCCTCTGCAACATCCAATAGAATTCTGAATAGGTCAGGAGGCTTTTGATTCCCAATCTTGAAAGTTTTTTCAGAACAATAATTTTCGATAACAAATCGTAACGCATCTCTGACTTCAAGGTCTTTTGAGGCGTACATAGCTTCCTCATACCCTGCACTACCTATACCATCTTCACAAGGTGCAAGAAGTACTATCCAACCTTTTCGGTCATGTCTAATGGCATTCCACGCTGCATGGATTCCCTTTCCTGCCTGGTAGAGATTCACACCTAGCTCTCCAACAGAAACGAAAGCAATGTCCCCGGGCTCGTCAACATCAACTACCCTGAGTTTTCGTAAGGGAAGAGAAGCAGCTTTGTGACATTCAATAATATCCCCTGCTTGAAGATACACAATCTCGCCATGATGTACAATGGTGTCAACACAAAAAATTGGTATTCTTGCCTTCATGATAGTTGTAATCTCAATCATATCTTCAATGACCGGGTTTCCATCACAATTCCCTAACCGACAGGCTTCATTGAAACCTTTCTCCAAGTCAAACATTCGTGGGTGATTTACACGAATTGTTTCACGACCAGCAACTCCAGGACAGAAGAGTTTCACAGTGCCAGCTTGACCAGCAAAGTAGTGGTACTCGCTGTCACTCAATGGAATCAACAGACAGGAATCCAAAACTTGTTGGTCGATAAGAATAGGAGTTCCTCTTGAAGTTTCTCCGACGTGGGTGTTTCCATTATCACAATCGTGATTCAGAACGTTATTCCCCCAGTCCTTGTACAGATCAGGACCCAGAATCCTAGTTTCAACCTCTTTTGGATTTGCTTGGGCATGAGAGCCACTAGAGATGATGATTCCTATGTCTTCCTTACGAACACCATCACTCAGAAGGCGATCTGCGAGTAGAGGAAGGAGATCTTTTGTGTGGATATTTGGGCGAGTCTTGTCATCCACCATGAAAAGAATTCTCTTGCCTTCTTCATAGACATCCTGAACAAGTGCATCAAAGGGTTTGAAGCCTATTGGTGAGTTGAGTACATCTTTGAGTTTATTCTTGAGATTTGTGAAGTCAGGAATGTACTCATCTATCTGTAGTATTGAAACATCTGCAACACTCTTCGGGATGAACTCGTCAACTTCATCACCGCCATAGTTTAGGGGAGTTCTGTGATAGGACATTTTGTTCGCCTATTCAGTGAAATGCTTCGATATATGTAATGATTGCGGTTTGTCCGTAAAAGAACCTTTATTAGACAAGACTAAGTTTTTTAGTCCAGACTAAGTTTTTTAGTCCAGACTAAGAAACAAAATCTGGCGTCAGTCACACGTCAGGTACAAGGCCATGGAGACCTTAATGATGGACGAAAACGGGACCAGAGCAGATTCTAAAATCATTCGATTAGTTTCAGTGAAATCTGGGACCAGATGTAAATTAGTTGGAGTGTCCAACATTGGAGGGCGTAGACATGGTCCCCGCAAACACGGGGGATTGTTTGGTGGTTTCCATAAACACATCAATCATAAAGAACACAAGGAAGTCAAATGGCAACATAGGGGAGACCGTCAAATAACCAAGCGGCTCTTGGATCTTGGACTTACCAAAGGGTGTACATTCACGGTCGTACAGGGAAGTTGGCGAGGTCCAGTACTGGTTGAGGTACGAGGAACACGAATAGCATTAGGCCATGGTCTGTCGAGAAAGGTTTTGGTGGAGATTCTGGAGGAGAACGTATGAAGATCTGTGTTGCGCTAATTGGCAATCCCAATGTGGGCAAATCTGTCATCTTTAACAGCTTGACGGGTATGAAGCAACACACTGGAAACTGGCCAGGTAAAACGGTCGAGAAGAAGGTAGGCTATTTCACCCATCAAGGTGTAGATTTTGAAATTGTTGATTTACCTGGAGTATATAGTCTCAGTGCAGTTTCAGAGGATGAAAAGGTTGCGAGGTCATTCATTGTGGACCACCGTCCAGATGTAGTTGTTGACATTGTCAATGCGTCGCAACTTGAGAGAAACCTATACCTCACACTACTTCTCATTGAACTTCAAGTCAATCTTGTAGTAGCTCTCAACATGTATGACGTGGTCCAGTCCAGAGGAGACAAAATAGATCTCGAAGGACTTTCGAAACGTTTGGGCGCTCCAGTGATTGCAACAACAGCAACTCGAAAGGAAGGGATAGAAGAACTAAAGGATGCAATCTTAGCTGTTGTTCCACGACATTACCATGAAAACTCCAAGGATACTACTGTCCCCATTCACACAGCTGGCGATACTGATGGAGGAAACCACCTTCATTATCACCCAATCCACCATCACCATGGCGAATTTGAACGGCTTAAACCTCCTACAATCAAATATAGTCTAATAATAGAATCGAAGCTCAAGGAGCTTGTCGCGATACTGCAAGAGGATAAAGATCTTTTGGATAGGTTCCCTCCTCGTTGGTTAGCCCTCAAAGTCATCGAGAGAGACCCAGAGATACTCACATTATTTGAGAATTCACCAATCAAAGAACGGGTTTTGGAAGTGGTCTTGTGAAAATATCAAGCGACCCTATATTGGAAGTAGAAGAGGAGCAAGAGGAATCAATTGATCCTCAAATTATTCTCGCAGACGAGAGGTACGAAGTCATAGGTCGGATTCTTTGCGAAACATATGTTCCTGGAAAAGGAAAATGGATCCTAAGCGATATGCTTGACCGAGTCCTCCTTCATCGGTACCTTGGTCTACCAATATTCTTGGTAACCATGTGGGCAATGTTTCATTTCACCTTTGAGATATCTCTTGTATTTATGGAGATGATCACACAGTTCTTTGCGTGGATTGGAACATTCACATCTCAGATTCCAATTCCACTGTTAGCGTCACTACTGACTAATGGAATTCTAGGTGGAGTGGGATTCATCCTCACATTCGTGCCACCGATTTTCTTCCTTTACTTGGCTATTTCAGTTCTTGAGGATACAGGTTATTTGTCTAGGGCTGCTTTTGTTATGGATCGCTTCATGATGAAGATGGGATTGCATGGAAGGTCGTTCATTCCATTACTCTTGGGTTTTGGTTGTAGTGTAGCAGCAATCATGGCAACGAGGACTGTTGATGGAGAATCAAATAGACTGACTACAATCCTTGTGAGTCCGCTAATGTCATGCGCTGGGAGACTCCCAATATACATCCTGATTGCAGGAGTCTTTTTCCCGACTTTTGCGGGCACAGTTGTGTTTCTCATGTATATGTTTGGTATTGTGATGGCGGTCATTGTGGCAATTATTTTCAAGAAGACAATATTGAGAGAGGAATCCTCCTCGATGCTCATGGAACTTTCGCAGTATCAAATCCCTACTATTCATGGATCATTCCGACACATGTGGGATAGAGGACTTATGTTTGTAAGAACTGCAGGCACATATCTCTTGATAGGGAGTATCGTGATGTGGGTATTGTCAACATTTGGTCCTGCAGGGGCAGGTATTCCTATTGATGAGTCGTTCGCCGCAATTCTAGGTCGCCTCTTTGAACCCATCTTCGTGCCTTTAGGATTTAGTTGGCAAATTGTTACAGGGCTAATCTTTGGATTCATTGCTAAGGAAGCTGTAATCCAGTCTCTAGCTATTGTGTACGCAGTAGGAGGGATTGGCCTTGAAACAGCATTACTTGGGAGTATGACTCCACTATCAGCAGTTGCCCTAATGGTCTTTGTACTGCTATATATTCCATGTCTTGCGACAATTGCAGCAATCAAAAAAGAAACCGGTTCTTGGAAATGGACAGGATTCTCGGTAGCATATCAACTAGTGTTGGCATATATTGTTGCTTTACTGGTGATAATCATTGGAGGTCTGTTCTTTGTATAGAGAAAATCTCAACCTACCAGACGATAACAAATGGGCATCCTTCTTTACTTTAGCAATTGGAATTGCGTATCTTACTATTGGGGTTGTGCAGGTACTCTCAAGTCTTCAACTCATCTCTCCACTCGTTGGGTTCTCAGACGTCGTTGGTGGAGTACTACTAATCATTGTTGCAGCTGTCTTCTTGACGGGAGTGAAACCACTCTCTGAGAACAATCAGGAGGGATATGCGTTCATTGCTGTAGGGTATATCCTTGCAGCTCTGTTGTTTGGTCTGCAAGTGCTTGTTATTCTGACCAATGCACTAGGTTGGTTTCTACATTTTGAAGATTGGTTAGCTTGGAGTGTATGGAGTGACATCACACCCTCACTTTGGATGTTCATCATATTAATGACTGGTACTGGCTCGCTCTGGGTAATTGGTAACATGAGGAACAAAATCATGGGTGTATCAAAGGAGGCGATAAGTAAATGATCAAGAAGGTCCTGCAACTGATTGTTTCAGAGGGGATTTTGGACAAGAGTCAGATAGCCCGTCGAATAGGCATTCAAGTTGAAACACTTGATGATATCATCCGCCTGTTAGTCGAAAGGGGATATCTGCGGATGGAAGAGAATGGATGTGATATAGAGTCCACCTGTTCAGGTTGCCAGAGTGCTGCAGGTTGCAACATGATAACTAATACAGGTCAGGTATTCTACGTCACAGACAAAGGGAAAGCGTATGCTAGTATGAATGGAGGTGGAAGTAAGTGAGTACAGAAACCGTAGAACTCACAAAAGCCCTTGAGATGTATGTAAAGGTAGCTTATGAGCTAGAAGAAGAACTTGGGATTGCAACAGTTTCAGAAATTGCGGACCGTCTTGGTGTAAAGGCACCGAGCGTGACTGCAGCTCTGCAAAAGCTCGATAGCATGGGTATGGTAAAATATCGTCGATATCAGAATGTAAAACTTACAAAAGGCGGGAAGGCAGTAGCAAAGAAGCTTCATAATCGCAATAGAACCCTGATGGACTTTTTACTCATGATTGGTGTTGACAAGGAGATTGCATCGACTGACGCTTGTGAAATAGAACACGTTGTGAATCCAATAACAATTGAGAAACTATCTGAGTATCTGAAGAACGTCTCAAGTTCATGAAAACTCGTCTTTGTTAAATGTTAAATGTCAAAGGTAGCTATGGCTACTTGGTATAAATTCCAAGACGCCTAGATTCATCATGAGTCATAGGAGGCTAACAGTATGAGTTCACGCCCCGAAGTGTATAGGATACTTATTGCTGGAGATGAGGAAATAGGATACAGTCTCTGTGCCAAAGCACTTGATAGGAATCTCACTGACCCTAGAACGGTAGCAAGAGAATCACTTGAGGAAGAATGGCCAAAAGACGAATGGATTAAACACGTTACTGTATCTCATTACGGACTAATCGCGACCCTTGAACTTGATCTAGAATTGCATGGGCCTTGGGTCTGGGAGCTCTACGAAACATTAGAACCACGTGACTACTTTCGGAGATTTACTGGTGTTGTGTTGTGTGCTGATCCTACACGAGAAACCCTACCATCAGAATTATCGAACTTAGTGGAAACTGTCAATCTCCATGTGGGTCATCCACTACCAACAATAATGATTGTGGACAAATCTCAGAAGTTGGTCAAGGGACAGACAGCCGCACTTCGTGAGATTGCAAAAACACTTTCAGTTCCAATCTTCTTCATAAGTTTAAACACAGGAGAAAACATCGAGAAAGCAATCAAGAGCCTAGCTACGAAGATTTTCATAAAAGAGCACTTTGTAGACAATGAGTAGAGGTACGTCTTTAAGAGTTCGATAATAGATGTTTTCTTGAAGAAAATTTGTTGAAGTATTTCTCCACCGAGCGTAAATGCATATCTTAAACTTGGTAGGGATGATAATAGTATGATGGTGTGAGGATTGAGATGGAAGGTGATGGTTGTATCATGTACTATACTCATCATTCTCATATCACTCGTACCGACGACCGATGCGGATACGATGATTGTTGTACCAGAGAACAATGAAACCAACATCACACCCCTTGCTTTTGGAAATTTAACCACAAGCTATGAAGTACCAATCGATATGTCTGTGTCAAATACAGGAAGTACCTATGTTGTCAGTGTCGATACGAGGTGGGAACTAATCAGAGGCCCCGCACCAGCATCCTTTATCGCCTGGGATTCTAATGGTAGCATTTTATGGTCAAAGAGATTCACAACATGGCAACGCATCCTTTTTGGTGTAGAAACAGATGCAACTAATGTTTTTGTGACGGGTGTCGAACATTCTAATCTTTTCCTTGGAAAGTATGACCAGCAAGGAAACAATGTATGGAATATTACATGGGATTTGGGAGGTAGTGAATGGGGCCTAGATATTTCTATTTCAGAGGACGGAACCATAGTAGTTGGAGGGAGTACATACAATACTTCGACCGACTATTTCATTGCAGCATTTGATCCTAGTGGTCAAGTTCTGTGGCATAAGATTCTTCAAAATCATCCAACACCTATATGCAGCTCGACCTTTATCTACGTCATTTGTGATGGGGTTCTTCAGAAATATCAGACGGATGGTGTACTCATTTGGTCTGCTAATTATAATGAGGGGCGTCAAGTGTACACTAATGGTGAAATACTCTATACTCCTGAAGAAAAAGAATCGTACCAAGACCTCCCCGGGATTCCTGGGACCTTCCAAGAAGCGTCTGTCAAGCTTTCAAAATGGAATGCATTGACTGGCGAGCAGTTTTGGACGCAGAACTACGGATTGTATGACACGGATCATCAGTTGTATAACAGCTCGGGGATTGATTATGCAATAACCCACGACGGATCCTTGATGTTTCTGATTAATGTTTTTGAGTTGGGAAGATGGTATCTCCAAAGTGTGTCACAAAACAGAAAAGTCGTTTCCAAGACGTATCTTCTTGATAGTGCATGGTACACGGCTATATTCGCAGTAGGTGAATCTGGAGTTATCCATGTAGCAGGGTATGGTCGCAATGGACTAGCAGTAGCGTTATATGATCCAAGTCAGCTCACTCCGTATTTCGATTCAACAACTTATGGTGACGACTATCAGATAGTCGGTATTGTTGCAGTTGGAGTCATTCTATTTGATACTGGATTGATAATTTTCCTGAAGAAGAAGTACTCAAGTAGTCGAATGAGATCTTAAGATAGTTCGGAGCAATGAATCTCTTACATAATGTAACTGTTCTAGTTAGTAAGAAACACCATCAATGCTAGTACAAAGTAATAGACTTGGTAAGTACTGACCATGAATCTCTCAACCAATCCCAAGTAATTACTCTTGGCAGCTATCGAGGAAGCAATGACAAGAATCAGAGATACCATTGCTGTAATAAGAGAGAAACTCGCAAATATACTCCATACTGTATCTGATGCCAAGCGAAACCACAGAGCAATCATACCTGCGGTCGCCAATATCCCAGATATCGCGATAAGACCAAGATGCAATTTCGCCCGTGTTGTCATCAGCTCACCACCTGCATCAAGAGGAAAGAAGACAGCCACCAGGACTCCGAGGAGTCCACTAATCACGAAAAAGATAGGACCAATGATAGACCCGACTCCACTGTTTATTCCCCAATACAACCCAATATAGAATATGAATAGCAGGGTGCTAGATGTGATGATGAACTTATCAAGCAACTTCTTGTTAGGAGCATCAACAGCAACAAGCGAACTGACATCCTGTTTGATATGACTGTATTCTGGTTGAAGGAATCCTCCAATGATCCACATCAATGTGTAGATGATTGGACTGAGCATTCCACAGATTGCCAAAATCTGAATTAGCGACATGGTCATCACCAGTAACTTATCGTGGATGGAAATTTGGTACGATAAAAATCTAGGCAGCAGAATTCCTCCCGGTGCCAATCATGTTCATTACGCTGAACACTGGAGAGAATATCGAGAAAGCATTCAAGAGTCTGGCTGAGGAAATCTGTGTGTGTACCTCAGGGCGAGCGTTGATGAGTAAATTAATTTGAGTAGGAGTAGCCATTCAAGGGGGAATGTGTTTGATGTTCAAGGTGCATGTAATATCAATCAGTCTGATTATCATAATTGCATCTATAGCCCCAAATGCGAGCCCAGATACGGAAATTATTCTTGACGATGATGATATACTTCTAGAACCCGTGGTTTTTGGCAATAGGACAACGAATGACAACTTCATGCTTGAAACATATACTGTGAGTTTTTCTGTAACAGATGATGGAAGGATGTTCACAGTCAGTCACCATCCGGGAAGTGGATCTGTCCATGGACCAACAGAAGTTACTTTGATAGCCTGGGGAAGTGATGGAGCTGTCCTATGGTCTCGCATAACTGACCACTTCGACAGAAAATACTACGATGTGACACATGACGGATCTTTTGTCTATGTGGTTGGCAGATATGAAAGCGACATACTCGTCGAGAAGTATAGCTTCGAAGGAAACCAAGTTTGGAATGCTACTATAGATCTGGGTCAGACTGAAAAGGGGTACGAGATTCTAGTAATGGAAGATGGGACAATCATCATCGGAGGAGCCAGATGGGATGAATCGCCAGCTAACAGAGAATACATCCTTCTCGCATTGAACCAGACAGGCCAGATGCAATGGAGCTATGTATATGAGAGGTATCCCTCGCCTTGTTATGGCGCAGATTCTCTGTATATCACAACAGGCGACACTCTAGAGAAACTGGATAGTAATGGGGCTCTAGCTTGGTCAGTCAGTTGTAATGAGGAACGTCTTGGTTGCACAAATGACGATGTTGTCTATACAATCAGTTCGAACCAACTCATTGAGTACTATGAAGAATTTACGCTACCGTATACCTATATCATTCCATGCAATGCAGAAATCACTATCACATCATGGAATGCTGATACAGGGGAAGAATCGATCTCCTCAAACCTGAGATTGTTTGATGCCGACCATCAACAGTTCAACAGCTCATGGGTTGACACAGAAATAGATCAGGATGGATTGATTTGGATACTCATGAAAGCTACT